>NZ_JAHWGL010000112.1 GCF_019334315.1 Hymenobacter profundi | reverse complement strand
CCCCTCTCCCGGAGGGGAGGGGCCGGGGGTGGGGTCCACACAACCATCGACTACCCATGACTACGAAAATCATACGTCTCCCCCTAGCCGGCGCCCTCATGGCCCTGCTGTTCTCGGCTGGCTGCACCGACCTCAATGCGCCCATCGAATCGGAGTACACGCCCGCCAACTTCCTGACCACGCCCGAGCAGTTTATTGCCGCCTCGGGGCCGGTGTACAGTCAGATGCGCGACGAAGTGGCGAAGGCCTACTGGAACCTCCAGGAACTCAGCACCGACGAAGCCGTGATTGTGGCCCGCAATGGTAACTACTACGACGGTGCCCGTTACCAGCAGCTCAGCCTGCACACCTGGGACCCCCAAAACCAGTTTGTGCGCACCGCCTGGGAATGGGGCTTCAGTGGCATCAGCACCTGCAACCGGACCCTAGCCCTGTTCCAAAACACGGCCGACGGGGAGTTCAAAACGCAGTTTACGGCCGAGCTGCGCACGATGCGGGCGCTGTACTACTACCTGATGATGGACCTGTACGGCAATATTCCGCTGGTGCCGGAGTTTGGCAGCACCGAGCAGCCTACCAATGCTACCCGCCAACAGGTGTTCGAGTACATTGAAAGCGAGTTGAAGGCGGCCCTACCCAACCTGTCGGCCACCGTGTCGGCCCAGACCTACGGCCGCCCTACCCAGGGCACGGCCCAGGCCTTGCTGGCCAAGCTCTACCTCAATGCGGAGGTATACATTGGGCAGCCGCGCTACACCGAGGCCATTGCGGCGTGCAACGCCATCATCAAAGGCAAAAAGTACAGCCTGGCCGCGAACTATCTGGATGTGTTTGCGGTGGAAAATGGGCCGCAGGTAGCGGAAATCATCTTTGCCGTGCCGTTTGATGCCAATTTGGCGCAGGGCAATATGATGTCGCGCTTTGCCTTGCACCAGCAGATGAAGGACAAGTTCGGCCTGCTCTTCACACCCAGCAACGCCAGCCTAACTTGGCCTGAGTTCTACGCCCTCTACAAAGAGCCCACCGACACCCGCAACCAGCAGTGGCTGGCCGGCAAGCAGTACCTGAGCGACGGCCGCACGCCCATCCTGATTTCCACTACCAAGAAGGGCCTCGACTCGCGCTACACCGGCGCCGACGGCAACGCCGCCATCAGCTACCACCTGGAGCTATCGGACCGCCTGACCTTCCGCGATGCGGCCAAGTTCGACTTGGGCAACGACGAGCTGGGCAAAGCCCAGGGCACGCGCAACATCAAATACTACCCCGATAAGTCCTCCACCTCCCGCGACCAGGGCAACGACCTAGTGCTGTTCCGCTACGCTGATGTGCTCTTGATGAAAGCCGAAGCCATCCTGCGCGGCGGCCAGGACACCGACGGCGCCACGGCCAAGGACTTGGTAAACCAGATTCGCACCCGCGCCCAGGTGCCGGCCCTCACCACGGTAGACCTGAACACGCTGTTTGAGGAACGCAGCCGCGAAATGGCCTGGGAAGGCTGGCGCCGCAACGACCTGATCCGCTTCGGTAAGTGGGAATCGGTGTGGGGACAGGGCATGAAAACCAATGCCGAAACCTACCGCCGTATCTACCCCATCCCAACGACGGAGCTGACGCTGAACGGTCAGCTGAAGCAGAATACAGGGTACTAACTTCTACATAGATTAATCTGAGCTTCACACAGGCGTCATACAAGAATGGCAATTTTGCCACCGGAAAAAGCAGGGTGCTAGGTGAATGACACCAGTGCTTTTTCAACGAAAAACCCCGACGCTGCAACGTCGGGGTTTTGTTTTAGAAGCGGCTGGAACAAAGGGCGGATGGCGTTAAAAGGGTTTAGGAATGACCGTCTAGAGGCTTCTTGAATAGCTTGGTTATAAAGACCAATCAATAGATAGACGGCTGCTCTGCGGCGCTGCTAAAGGTAGGAACGGTGGCAACTGCTTCGCCGGCTAGCAGCTGCTGGTACCACCAGCCCGAGTCCTTAACAATGCGCTGCTGGGTGGCGTAATCAATGTGCACCAGGCCGAAGCGCGGCTCGTAGCCTTCAGCCCACTCAAAGTTGTCGGTGAAAGACCACGCGAAGTAACCCTCAACGGGCACGCCGTCGCGCCGGGCCCGCAACACCTGCCCGATGCAGGCTTGCAGGTAGGCTTGGCGGGCTACGTCGTGTACTTGCTTATCAGAGGTTACTACATCGGGGAAGGCTGCTCCGTTTTCGGTAACCAGTAGACGCGGGGCCTGCGGATACGCGCTAAACTGGCGGAGCATATGGTAGAGGCTTTCGGGAAATACCTCCCAGCCCATTTGCGTGTAGGGCACGCCGCGCCGGGCGGCTCCTACCAGGTTGGCCCACAGCAGCGGCACGTAGGGCGAGTGCCGCACCACCTCGCGGGTGTAATTCTGCACTCCCCAAAAGTCAAATGCAAAGGGGAGGCGTTCCTCGTCGCCGGGATGCATGTAGCGGTTGATGCGGTTGAGCAGCGGGGCCTCGGCGGTGGGGTAGCCCAGGCCCAGGGTAGGCTCCACAAACAGGCGGTTCAGGATGGCATCGGCGCGGCGCGTGGCGCGCTCGTCGCGGGGCAGGCCGGCCCGCCAGGGTGTGAGGTAGGAGCACGAGAAGGTAGTGCCAATTTGGGCCGAAGCAGGCAACGCGGCCCGCAGTGCCCGACCGCCTTCGGCCTGGGCCAACGTGGCGTGGTGGGTAGCGGCCAGAAACGCGCCCAGGCTGCGCCTACCCGGCGCATGGATGCCCAGCAGATGCCCGGCTCCGGTGAAAACCATGGGCTCGTTGAGCACCATCCAGTGCTGCACCCGGTCGCCGAGGCGGCGGGCCAGCACCTGCGCGTAGTCGGCCAACCAGCCCACCACGGCGCGGTTGGTCCAGCCGCCTTGCTGCTGCAAGGCCAGGGGCAAATCCCAGTGATACACGGTGAGCCAGGGCGTGATGCCGCGGGCCAGGCAGCCATCCACCAGGCGGTCGTAAAAATCTAACCCTTTGTTATTTACTGGGCCGGTTCCTGCGGGCAGCACCCGCGACCAAGCCGCTGAGAAGCGAAAGTTGGGAATGCCCAACTGCTGCATGAGGTCCAGGTCGCTGGGCCAGCGCTGGTAGAAGTCGCAGGCTACGTCGGCGGTTTCGCGGCCTTTGATGGCGCGGCGGCCGCGCACAAACGCGTCCCAAATGCTCCAGCCCTTTTCTTCGGCATTCCAGCTACCTTCTATCTGGTAGGCGGCCGTCGACACACCCCACTGAAAATCCGGCCCAAAATCGGGGTGGGAGTAGAGCGGTGGAGTGGTTGGCGGAAAGAACGCGGCGGGTAGGGTACTCATGAACGAAACGATAGGAAGGCAATACCTTCAGAAGCTGTTTGCATCAAACTGGATGACCGTTGCACAGTGTAGAGACGCATACTTGCGTCTCGTCGTTGAACTATTCATACCTGCGCGGTTACAACAACATCAGCAAGGACGAGACGCAAGTATGCGTCTCTACACCGTGCACAGCGTCTCCGAAACCACTCTATATAAAGATAGTGGGCGTCGGCACGGGCGCGTGCTCTTGCAGCAGAGTATCCAGAATGCGACTGGTCTCGTCGGGGTAGTGCACGGGGATGGGGCGGCCCTGGAGCAGCCAATGGTCGAGCGCGTCGAGGTGCTTGTCTTTCAGATTTTTAACGACGGGTACGCCCATTTTGGCCAGCGCGGCGGCGTTGCAGGCTTGCTCGTACTGGTTCTTCATGGGCACCACCAATAGTTTCTTGCCCAGATACAGGGCCTCAGCGGGCGTTTCGAAGCCGGCGCCGCAGAGCACGCCCGCGCTGTGCGCTAGGCTTTGGGTGAAGGCCGCGCCGCTCACGGGGCGCACGCGCACGTTGCCGTACTCGGCCTCGCGGACGCTGTGTTTCGAGAACACCTCCCAGCGTACGGTGCGGCTTAGGTAGCGCAACCTCGTCACCAGCAATTCTTCCTCAAAAGCAGGTAGATACACCGTGTAATGCTCGCGCTGCTCGGGCACCAGCTCGCGCACCTGCCGACGTATAACGGGCGTGTGAATACCAGGCGCATACGCCTCAAAATGAAAACCATAGTGCGCCGTAGTGGGCGCGTAGTGCCGCAGCACCGCCCTACCCACCGGATCGGGGCGCTTGGGGCGGGGCGCGGCCGGGTGCAGTACGGCGCTCTGGTGACTAAGCGCCACGCATGGCCGGTGGTGCAGCCGGCACGCCCACGCCGAAACCGGCTCAAAGTCGCTGATAATTACATCGTATTTATCCAGCGGCAGCGCACGCAACTCGCGCACGAAGGCAGCCGAGTTCAGTTGCCAAAACGTTTTGGCGAAGTTGATACCGCCTTTTTTGCCAAAGATGAAGCCCATGCCGTGGCAGCGGTACTGCACCGGGAAGGGTAGGGAAATGTCAGTAGCAGGTCCGCTTACCAGCACGTCGAGATGACTGGCGCGCTGCTGCAACAATGGCACGATATCCAGGGCCCGGCTCAGATGACCATTGCCGGTGCCTTGGATAGCGTAGAGAATGCGGGGCATAAAAGTGTGTTGATTATTAGAATGCGATGTAGAGACGCATACTTGCGTCTCGTCGTTGAACGATTACGGCCACGCGGTGCGGACGATGAGACACAAGTATGCGTCTCTACTTACCCCTGCGGTATGTTGAATTCAGCCAACAGGTTTGTGAGCCGGGTATCGTCGGTATCCAGGTCGTCGGGGTCGGGGAGGGCGGGGAGCTGCATGGCGGGGTCGGTGGCGTAGTGGTAGAGCTGCCAGCCGGTGGCGGCGGTGTACTCCAGGGCCGTCAGGTTCTCTACCCAGTCGCCGGAGTTGAGGTAGGTTACCTCCCCGCGCTCCGTGTGCACTGGTTTGATGGTAGGCTGATGAATGTGCCCACAAGCCACGTAGCGGTAGCCCGCGTCGGCGGCGATGGTAGCGGCGGTCTGCTCAAAGTCGCCCATCAAACTCACGGCTCCCTTCACCCGGTTTTTCACCGCTTTCGACAGCGCAACCCGCGGCCGGCCTACCTTCGCCAGTAGAAAATTGACCAAGCGATTCAGCAAAATCAGCGTGTCGTAGCCGTGGGCGCCCAGTCGGGCCAGCCAGCGGGCGTGGCGCATGGTCACGTCGAACACATCGCCGTGAAACAGCCAGGTTTTGCCGTGGGGCAGGTCGAGTACTACCTTGTTGGCAATGGAAAGCGCTCCAAGGCGAGTGCCAGCAAAGCGGCGCAGCAGCTCGTCGTGGTTGCCGGTGAGGTAGTGAATGCGTGTACCCTTGGCCAGCAATCCTACTAGGTGGCGCACCACGCGCATGTGCGCCGGGGGCCAATAGTTTTTGCTGAACTGCCAGATATCGACAATATCACCGTTGAGCACCAATACTTTAGGGCGCACGCTGCGTAGGTAGCGCAACAGCTCGGCGGCGTGGCAGCCGTAGGTGCCCAGGTGCACGTCGGAAATAACGACGACATCAAGCCGGCGACGGGGCGTGGCCTTACTCATCCGATAGCCGGTCGGGCCCAGAAACGGGGGCGCAGTTGGCGAGGCGGCAGCTCGTTGGCCCGGAACGGCGAACGAAACGCCCGAATGAGGTGCAGGCCGTAGAGCACCACCAGCACTAGCTGGAACAGCACATAGCCCAGCCAACTCAGTAGCCGGCGCAGGAGCGGAATCGTGGTGGGAGCATGCATAGCGTCAGTCCGTTGATTCAATTCAAAGGTCCTGTTCTACTATGAATTAGGTGTTATGGGGGCGTTACGGTTGTGTCATGTATAATATAGATTTAGCGGTTAGCTGATGGCTGTTAGCTGATAGCTTTTATTCAACGGAAAGCTATCAGCTAACAGCCATCAGCTAACCGCTAAACTTTACCCCCGTTCCAGCAAACGGTGCGTGCGGTCGGGGAGGTCGTAGGCGTCGAGGACTACGAAGCCGTCGAGGACGTTGCTGAACGCGGGGTCGAGGTTGAAGCCCACGAAACGGGCATTCTGGCGAATGTAGTGCCGCAGCAGCGCCGGCACGCCCAAGCCGCTGGGTTCCAGCGCCCCGATCAGTTGGTTGAGGGCCTCCACGCTGTCGAGGCCTTGTTGCAGGGTAGCCGTTGTGTCGGAATCGCCGGTGAGGGGACGGTAGCGGAACTGCTTGCGCGGCTGCACGTGGGCCGCCAGTTCCTCATCGAAGCAATGCCGACGGATGAAATCCACCATCACCGCTTTTGACACGGGTGATAAATTGTTGCTAATGCTCACGGGGCCAATCAGGTAGCGGTACTCGGGGTGGTCTGCGAGGTAGGCGGCAATGCCTTTCCAGAGTAGCAGCAAGGGTAGGGGCTGCTGCTGGTACTCGGGCCGCACAAACGACCGGCCCAGCTCCAGCGACTCGCTCAGCAGCGGCTTCAGCCCTTTCTTCAGCCGAAACAACGAATGCAAATAGAACCCGCGCCGGCCGTGCTGGCGCAGAATATTGCGGCCCGGCCCCACGCGGTAGGCTCCTACCAGGCAGCCCGCCCGTCGGTCGTAGAGAAACAGGTGGCGGTAGTAGGTGTCGTAGGAGTCGAGGTCGGTGGGCTGCTGTGTGCCTTCGCCAATGCCCCGGAATGTCAACTCGCGCAGCCGGCCAATTTCGCGGAGTACGTTGGGTATTTCGCGGCTTTTGGCTACGTACACTTCCCACGGGCCGCTCACCAGCACGCGGCGCTTAGGTCGTAGGGCGGCTAGTTCGTTCGCGATTAGGGTGGCGCAGGTTTCGGCCACCACGGGCGGGGCGCAGGGTAGGGGCACGGTAGGTGCCGCTATTGCCGAACCCAAGGCGTGCACCTGCGCCTTCAGAAAGGGTAGTAGCTCGGTCTGCGCAAAACGCTGCTGTTCTGTAGGAAGCAGGGGGCGCCCCAGGCGCACGTGCACCGTGGTGCCTTGCTTGTTGAGTAGCTCGGCCGGTAGGCGCAACGTGCGCAGCAATGGGTGCAATAGCCCCAGCCAGCTAAACGACAGGCTGTTCTGACCACTCACCCAAACAGGTAGTACGGGCACATGAGCCGCCACCAGCAGGCGCTCGGCTGTCGGGTTCCATTCCGGTTCTGCCACCGCCCCGAAGGGCGTGGTACGGTGGGCCACGGCGCCTGCTGGAAACAGCAGCAGGGGCACGTCATTTTGCAGAAACCGCAGCAGTTTCCGCACGCTGGGCACGTTGCGCTGAAACCGCTCGGCGTCGGGCTTCACCAATACAAGCTGCTCGCGGAGTTGGGCCAGCAGGGGCGCCAGGGCCTCGTTGGCTACGGCCCGCAACTCGGGGCGTACTTTGCCCAGCACGTGCAGCAGCACCAGCCCATCGAGCAGGCCGCTGGGGTGGTTGGCCACAGCCACAAAGGCACCCGTGGTGGGCACGCGGCGTAGCTCGGCGGCTTCTACGCGCACCTCAATACGCAGTTGGGTGAGCACCGCCGCTACAAATTCCAGGCCCGAGCAGTTCTCTACCTCATTATACAGGCGCTGCAACTGGCGCAGCTGTGCCAGCTGCCGCAGCAGCGGAAACGCTACCCGCCGCAAGCGTAAAAGGCGGGTGGTGGGTAGGGGTAGTTGTAGGCTAGAAGATAAATCCATCAACACAAATCCGTAAAAATGAAGCCGCCTTTTATTGGACAAAATGCCCGGTCGCGCTCTGCTGATAATCAGCTACTTGGAGCTACCTCAAACTTCCCTTTTCAGGATTACTTGGATATTCTCTAGTCTTTACGGAATTGTTATATTTTTCAGTTTAAATACCCGTTTTCGTCCAACTATTCCCACTACAGTGGAGCTATACGATGCTGAAAAGGGACATTCCTGGTTGTTTATAGGCTGTTTGGGTTGACTACCTGTACAATGTCGTTGAACGATTTCGGCCATCTAGCGCGGGCGACGAGACGCAAGTATGCGTCTCTACACCGTTCAATGAGTAACGCGAACAACTTTCCGGCTACTTTTTACTGCGCCGACGAGGCCGGGACAGCGTGCACCGAAGGCGCGGCGTAGTGAAGCAGTTGCTGCCAGCTGTCGTCGGATAGCTCCAGGCTGTTGCTGGCGGGGCTCCAGCGCAGCACCGGGTTCACGGCCTTGAGCAGCGCTACCCAATCCGTGGCGGTGTCGGGGGCATTGGGGTGGGCGTCAACTTCGGCGCGGAGCGTGCCGGCAACCTGCATTTGCAAGGAAGGCGGTAGGAAGACGAAAGGAGCAAGAATCATAGTGCTAGAAAGTTAGAGGCGGAAGGTGTTACAAAACAGTGCCGGGTAGTACACGCAGCTACGCATACTACCCGGCGTTGGGAATAAGCGCCAGATGCTAGCCTGCAGCTAGCTTTTCCTGGCGCCGACGG
This sequence comes from Hymenobacter profundi, assembly GCF_019334315.1. GTDB lineage: Bacteria > Bacteroidota > Bacteroidia > Cytophagales > Hymenobacteraceae > Hymenobacter > Hymenobacter profundi. The sequence goes on along the minus strand of NZ_JAHWGL010000112.1, from coordinate 7,564 downwards.
TAGCCCTGGTGGGTGCGCTCGAAAATCAGCGGGAAAATGAACAGCGTGAGGATGGTGGAAGTCACCAACCCGCCAATCACCACAATGGCCAGCGGCTTCTGCGTTTGGGAGCCGATGCCAGTGCTGATGGCCGCCGGGAACAAGCCGATGGCCGCCATCATGGCCGTCATCAGCACCGGCCGGATACGCGAGGTAACGCCTTCGTAGATAGCATCATCCAGCGGCATTTTCTTGAGGATATTCTGCTTGAAGACGGTAATCAGAATTACGCCGTCTTGGATACAGATACCGAACAGGGCGATGAAGCCAATACCGGCCGAGATGCTGAAATTGGTATCCGTAAGCAGCAGGGCCGCAATGCCGCCCGTAATGGCGAAGGGCACGTTCAGGAGCACCAGTCCGGCATCCTTCATATTGCCAAACAGCACAAATAGGATGAAGAAAATCAACAGCAGCGAGATGGGCACCACCACGGCCAAGCGCTGGGTGGCGCGCTCCTGGTTCTCAAAGTCGCCGGCCCAGGCATAGGAAAAGCCCTTGGGTAGGGGCACTTGCGCATTCACTTTCTGTTGCGCCTCCTCAATGGTAGAGCCCATATCGCGGCCACGCACCGAGAACTTGATGGCGATGAACCGCTCGGTATCGTCGCGGAAGATGAGCGACGGACCGGTGAGCAGGTTGATAGAGGAAATTTCGCGCAGCGGAATTTGCGAGCCGTTGAGGGTAGGCACCATCAGGCGGCCGATTTCCTCCTCGGTTTTGCGGAACTCGGGCTGGTAGCGCACCCGAATGCTGAAGCGCCGCTCGCCCTCGTAGAGCTGCGAGGCCTCCTTGCCGCCGATGGCCATTTCCACCACCGCGTTGGCGTCGGCCTTGCTCACACCGTAGCGGGCCATGCGCTGCTCGTCCAGCTCCACGTGCAACTCGGGCTGGCCCAGGTTGCGCACCACGCCCAGGTCCTCAATGCCGCGCACGCCCTTCAGAATGGCGTACACGCTGTCGGCTTTTTGGTCGAGGAAGGGTAGGTCGTCGCCGAAAATCTTTACGGCAATGGAGCCCTTCACGCCCGACACGGCCTCCTCCACGTTGTCCTGAATAGGCTGCGAGAAGTTGAACACCACTGTGGGCAGAATGGCGTGCAACTTGTGCTGCATACTGTCGATGAGGGCTTCGCGGTAGGCCGGTTTTTTCAATTCTGGAATGTGCTTGGTATCCACGTGAAACTCCACGTTGTAGAAGCCCGTGGGGTCGGTGCCGTCGTTGGGGCGGCCGGTTTGGCTAAGCACCTGCTTTACCTGGCTGAATGAGCCCAGCGTTTTGCGCATTTCCTGCGTCAGCTCCACCGATTTTTCCAGCGAAATGCTCATCGGTAGCGAGGCGCGCACGTACAGCGAGCCTTCGTCGAGCTGGGGTAGGAACTCGGTGCCCAGCAGCCGGAACGCCCCGATGCCCACCACCAGCCACACGGCCGCAAAGCCCAGGCTCACGGCCTTGTTGCGGTACACGCGCCGGAAAATGCGCAGGCTGTTGCGCGTCACGAAGTTGATGAACGGGTTGTTCTTCTCCCGCACGTTCTTATTCAGCAGCATACTCGCCAGCACCGGCACCAGCGTGAGCGTGGTAATGAGGGCACCCAACAGGGCAAAGCCGAGCGTCCAGGCCAGGGGCGAGAACATCTTGCCCTCTACCTTCTCGAAGGAGAAGATGGGTAGGAGGGCGGTGATGATGATGAGCTTGGCCGTGAAGATGGTTTTGCCCATCTCGGCGCCGGTTTTGCGGATGAGGCGCAGCTTGGCCAGGCGGTTGAATTTCTCCATCCCTACCTTGTGCGCCAGGTGGTCGAGGGCCACAAAAATGCCCTCCACCATCACCACCGCGCCGTCCACGATAATACCGAAGTCGATGGCGCCCATGCTCAGCAGGTTGGCACTCATGCCCTTCAGCCGCAGGCAGATAAAGGCAAACAGCAAGGCCAGCGGAATCACCACCGACACCACCACCGTGGTGCGCCAATCGGCCATAAACAGCAGCACCACCAGCGTCACCAGCACAATGCCTTCCACCAGGTTGTGCTGCACCGTGCCCACGGCAAAGCCGATGAGCGTTTCGCGGTTGTAGAACGTGCGGATTTTCACGCCGGCCGGCAGAATTTTGTCGTTCAGCTCGTCCACCTTATCATTCAGGCGCTTAATGACTTCCGAAGGATTTTCGCCCTTGCGCATCACCACGATGCCTTCCACCACGTCGGGGTTCATATCCAGGCCTACCTGGCCCAGGCGGGGTAGGGCCGACTCGCGCACCTCGGCCACGTTGCGCACCAGAATGGGCGTGCCGTTCACGTTCTTGATGATGATGGTGCGAATGTCCTCCATCGTGCCCAGCAAGCCAATGCCGCGCACCACGTAGGCTTCGTCGTTTTTCTCGATGATGTCGCCGCCCACGTTGATGTTGGAGCGCGCCACCGACTCGTATACGTCTAGGGGCGTGATATCGTACTCAGCCAAGCGGCGCGGGTTGATGCTGATTTCGTAGCTCTTCACCTCGCCGCCAAAGCTGTTCACGTCGGCCACGCCGGGCACGGCCTTAATGCGGCGGTCAATCACCCAGTCCTGAATGGTTTTCAGCTCGCGCACATCGTACTTCTCACTTTCCAGCGTGTAGCGGAAAATCTCGCCGGTAGGGCCGTAGGGCGGCTCCACCTCGGGGTCGATGTCCTCGGGCAGCTCGGCGGAGGGTAGCAGATTGTTGACCTGCACGCGGGCAAAGGCGTCGTCCACGTCGTCGTCGAACACCATCTTCACCACCGACAGCCCGAAGAGGGTAGTCGAGCGAATATTGGTTTTCTTCTGCGCCGGGTTCAGGGCCACCTCAATGGGCAGCGTAATAAACTTCTCGATTTCCTCGGCCGAACGCCCCGGCCACTGCGTGATGATGGTGACCTGCGTGTTGGTCACGTCCGGGAAGGCATCAATGGGCGTGCGCTGGTAGCTATACAGCCCCGCCGCCACCACCAGGGCCGTGCAGAAGAAAATGAAGTAGCGGTTCCGGAGCGAAAACCCCAGAATACCGTGGATGAATTTATGCATGAGATTGATGTTCTAGCGTGGGCGCCTCACCCCCCGGCCCCCTTTCCGAAAAGGAGAGGGGGAGCCAAACGATTTTCGCTCGCTTGCTTACACCCACACCGCCGTGGCTCCCCCTCTCCTTTTCGGAGAGGGGGCCGGGGGTGAGGCGCATCGTGGAGGGCGACCGGGTAGGGCTTATTGATTCAGCGTATGAAAGAGCAGCAGCGCGTTGCGCGAAATGACTCGCTCGCCGGGCTCTACGCCGCCGTTGAGGTAGGTGTAGCTACCGGCGGTGCCGGTGGCTTCCACGTTGCGGGTTTCGATGTGCTTCCGGTCGCGGAACACGAGCACGTAGCTGCGGCTGCGCTCAAACACCAGCGCCGACGACGGCACGCTGAGCTTGCTGGTCCCCGTGGGCGCCGACACCGTGACGGTGGCGAACATCTCCGGTTTCAGCTTGTTGCCGGGGTTTTTCAGCGGCACGCGTACGGTCAGCACGCGGCTTTCGGGGTCGAGGGCACTAAAAGCCGGGTCGATTTTACCTTCCACGGGCTCGTTGGGGTAGGCCAGGGTTTTTACTACGGCCGGGGTGCCGGGCTGCACGCGGGAAATGTCGTCTTCGTACACCGAGGCCAGCGCCCACACCGTGTTCAGGTCCGAAATGACGAACATCGGCTGGTCGTTGTCGGAGCGTAGCTGGGTGCGTGGGTTCACGGTTTTTTCGACTACAAAGCCCGAGGCCGGCGCCTTCACTAGGTAACGCGCGGCGCCCTGGCTTTGCTGGGTGCCGTAAATAGCGCCAATCTGCCGGTTTTTCTGCACCTCCGCCTGAGCGCGGCGCACCTCCTGCTGGGCCAGCTGGTACTCCCGCGCCGAGGCCAGACCGTCTTCGTATAGTTCCTTGGTAGAAGCCAGTTCCTGCCGGGTCTTGGCCAGCTCCACCGTGGCCGTGGTCGACTCGGAGCGGAAGTTGGCAATGTCGGTGCTTTCGAGTTCGGCCAGCACCTGCCCGGCCTTCACGTACTGGCCCAGCGACACGTTCACCTTCGTCACAATGCCGCCCACCAGCGGAAACACCTTGTTCACCCGCGACTCGTCGTAGGCGATTTTGGCGGTGAGCTTCAGCTCGTTAATTACGGGCCGCTGACGCACAGTATCCAAGGTGATGCGCGCCAGCAACGAATCGGAAACAACGGGTGCAGATGCCGCAGTGGCAGCCGCGGGCGCGTCGGGGTTGTGCTCCGAGCAGGCCGCGAGGCTGGCTGCCAGCAGCAGGCTCAGGGTAAAGTGGCGCATAGAAAAGTAGGAAGGGAGTTGCATAGAAGTTCAAAGGTTGACCCCACCCCCGGCCCCTCCCCTCCGGGAGAGGGGTGCGTTCTGGCAAATCAGTCGTCTGGCACTCCTCTCCCGGAGGGGAGGGGCCGGGGGTAGGGTAACCGGAGTAGAGTTAGTAGTTAAACACCTGCTGGCCAAGCTGCTCGTTGAGCTTGTCGAAGGCGTTGAGGCGCTCGGCGCGGCTTTGGTTTAGCTGAATGACGCCTGATTTATAGGAGTCCAGGAAGTCGAGGAATTCCAGCAGGCCAATGGCTTTGCGCTGGTAGCTGCGCAGCACACCGTCGAGCAGCTCATCGGCATCGGTGAAGTACTCGGGCGGGAAGGCGTCAGAAATGTGCTCAGCTTCCTGGGCTTTGCGGTAGGCCTGTGTCACCTCGTTCACTACAGCCGCTTCCTGCTGATTAAGAGCTTGCTCGCTACCCTGGCGCTGCGCCTGGGCCAGCTTGATGCCGCCTTGGTTGCGGTTGAACAGGGGTAGGGGCATGCCCACCGTGAGGCCAGTGTAGTGCTTGCCCACGGCCCCGTTGTGGTCGTAGAACGTGCCCACGTTCAGGTCGGGCACGGCCAGGCTTTTTTGCAGGCGCACGTTCTGCTCCTGCTGTTGCACGGTGGCGGCAGCAGCTTGCAGATCGGGACGGTTGGCGCGGGCCGTTTCCAGGGCCTGGGCGAGCGGGAGCGTGTTCAGGCGCAGGCTGTTAGGAGCCGAGGCGGGTAGCGCCGGGCGCAGGTAGCGCGGCTGGCGGCTGCCCAGCAGCAGGTTCAGCTCAGCCTGGTCTTCGGAGATGTCGTTGCGCAGGTCTTTCAGCTCGCTTTCCAGCTCAAATAGCTGCGTTTTCAGGCGTACTACCTCTTTCAGGGCCACGTTGCCGCGTTGGTACTGGCGCTGCGTGATGTTGAGCGTCTGCTGCAAGGCGTCGATCTGCCGGGCGTACATGGCCTGCGTTTGCTGGCGGTAGAACAGCGTCACGAAGTTTTCGCGCAGCTCGTAGCGCAGCGTGCGCACCAGGTCGGTAAACTCCAGCTCGGCAATGGCCACGCCGGTGCGGGCAAAGTCAACAGCTTTGCGACGCTTGCCACCCAGCTGAATCAGCTGCTCGATACCGCCCACCACCTGAAACCGATCCTCGTTGCCTTCGAAGAAACGGCCGTTGTAGGGGTTGAACAGGTTGCGCTCCAGCGAGATTTCCGGGTTGTCGAACAGGCGGGCTTGCACCACGTCGGCCTGGGCCGCCGGAATGTTGAATCGCTCGGCCAGCAAGGCAAAGTTGGTATTCAGAAAAGCGGCTTCGGCCTGGGGTAGGGTAAGCGCGAGGGTATCGGTAGCAGCCGAGGCCATTGCCGACCCTGGCAATGCCGGCGACTGCGCGCGGCTCGGTAAAATACCAAGCAGGCTGATTAGTAAAACGCTAATAAACAGGTGTATTTGCATGATCTTGGGAGGGGATCCAAAGGACAATGCAAAATTACCAGCTATATAGGGGGCAGAGATTATAAGCTTATTAGAAGAGTATTAGAATCAGATTAGAGTGGCAGCCACGGAGCGCCTACCCTCCAGCGTCTCTAGCCAAGCGCCAAGCCGATACCCTTAGAGCCGTTTGCGTTACCTATTGAACGGTGTAGAGACGCATACTTGCGTCTCGTCGCTCGCGCCAGATGGCCGAAATCGTTCAACGACAAGACGCAAGTATGCTTCTCTACATTCTATCAACGACCTACCCATTAGCGCAAATAGCTTCCTGAACTACACCGCCAGCACCACGCGCATGGTGGTGCCTTTGTGCAACTCCGATTCTATTTCCAGTGTGGCGCCATGTAGGCTGAAAATATTGGCGGCCAAAGCCAGCCCTACTCCGTACCCGCGAAACCCGTGGGCATTGGCCGCCCGGAAAAACGTCTGTCGCACGTGTTGCAAATCGGCCGGCGCAATACCGATGCCGTTATCCGTAATGGCAAAGGTCACCCGCCCCGGCGCGTAGGCTAGGGAGCACAATACGGGGCCTTCCGAGAACTTGCAGGCGTTGTCGATCAAGTTGCTGAGCGCCAGCCGGAACAAGTGCCGGTCGCCGGGCACGGTTAGGAGGGTCGCGTCTTCAGGCAGGTCACCTAGCGTAATGCGTACCCGGTTGTTTTCCTGTAGCAGGGTAGCCTCCTCGCAGGCTTCGAACAGCACTTCGTCGAGCCGAACGGTGCCGCCCTCCGGCAGCCGCGCCTCGCCCGAGCCCAACTGCGCCAGCTGCAAGAGGCGGCTGATGATTTCCTTCAGCTTATGCGCATCGGCCAGGGCCGAGCGGAGCGCGTCGGCGTACACGCCGGCCGGGCGCGGGCGGGCCAGCGTAATTTCCAGCTCGCCAATCATGGCCGTGAGCGGGGTGCGCAGTTCGTGCGAGGCGTTGTTGATGAAGCTCTGCTGCTGTTCGAAGGAGTGCTTCAGGCGTTGCAGCATCAAATCGAGGGTAGCCGACAGCTCGCCCAGCTCGTCGGGTGGCGGTGGGCCGGGTAGGTTCAGGTGCAGATCCGACGCGCCCACGCGCTGGGCATGATGGACCAATTGGCTGATGGGCGCCAGGGCTGTGCGCGCAAACCACCGGCCCAGCACGAAGCTCAGGATCATTCCCATCAGCAGCACCCCACCTGACACCAGGCGCAGGTGCGCTAGCCGCTGCTGCCCAGAGCGGTCTACGGCCGCCACCATAATGCAGAAGTTGCCCTGATTATCGGGGTAGTAAATGCCCACCAACTGCTCCTCGTGGCGGCGCTGGCTCACGTGGTGAGTGCGGCGTACGCGCGCCAGCAGGGCCGGGGTGAAGGCCGCGTTGGGCGCGGTGCCAAAGCGTGCCTGGTTCTTATCGTCGTAAATACCAACGACTTCTGCATTTAGGTTGCGCTGAAAACGCGTGCGCGCCCGCTCTATACTCACCGGACTTTGCTCGTCGGCTTCCAGAAACAGGGTGGCCGCCGTGTAGGCGCGCTCTTGCAGGCGCTGCTCGTAGAGCTTGTGCGTATTCTGCCAGGAAAGGTAGTAGACCGTGCCCAAACCGCCTCCCAGCAGCAGCCCTACCAGCAGGGTAAATTGCAGCGCCAGTCGGTTTCGGATGGTCATGGGTGAAATGGTGAAGTTGTGAGTTTGTGAAATGGTGAGTGAGAATACGGCTGTCATCCTGAGC
>NZ_JAHWGL010000111.1 GCF_019334315.1 Hymenobacter profundi | reverse complement strand
GGATTACACACGTCTTTTTACTCACCACCTCACCATCTTACAGCAGCGTAAGGCGAACCAAGTACTGGTCCTGCTCGTCGTGGTCCAAGAATTCGACGGTGTAGCCGGCGGCTTCGGCGTAGTCTTGTAGAATGCTGGCATCGGCAAACAGCCAGTGGAAGGGCGCGCCGGTTTCCTCCTTATAACTCATGCTATATTCTACCTCGCCGTAGTAAGGACCGTTGAGGTTGATAACCAGAGCGCCTTCCTCATCCTCGTAGAGGTAGGCAATGTCGGCGGAGGTAGCCAGGATTTGTCCGCCGGGTGCCAGCAGGGCACGAGCGTGTATCAGGAATTTTTCGAGGCCATCGAGAGTGCCCACCAGCCCCAGGCCGTTCATCAGCATCAGGATGGTATCGTAGGGTAGGTCGTTGGTGAGAATGGGGTCGAACAGGTCGTGGCAAGCTACCTGCTGCACGCCGCGCTGCTGCATCACTTGCACTGCGCCTGGCGAGGCATCTAGGGCTTTCACCGAATAACCGCGCTGTTGCAATTCTAGTGCGTGACAGCCGGCACCGGCGCCCAAGTCCAATACCCTACCCTGGCAGGCTTCCAGAGCGGTGCGCTCTAGCTCGGGCATTTCCCAAAGGGTACGAAACAGATAGCTGGCCGGTAGGGGTTCGTCTTCGGCTACATTGCTGTGCACTGTAAGTGTAGCGGCTGTTTGGCCGTGGCGAAAGTCGAGCAGAGCGTGGCCCATGGGGTCGTGGGCAGAGGCAGGAGAAAAAGGCATAGAAGTAGGCAAAAGACGCGGCAGGAGATAGAAGAACTACTCCCATCCGAGGCCGCAAGTTACGCCGCGTTGCGCGAGTGCGCCTGCACTTTTGCGGGTTGCTGTATCCTTCGCCGGGCACGTTGCGTTTGCGAGAAGTACACTCACTCCTACTTTATACTCCTCCGGCCATGGCCAGCAACCTCGACTACCTGAACCCCAATCTACTACCCCTCGAAGAAAAACTGAACGCCTACCTCGAAGCCGAGCAGGAATTCCGCCGGGCCGCCACGCAAGCCACCAATCTGCCCATCGACCATGCCGCTGCACCTGGCCCCAACGACTCGTTTGAGCAGCGTCCCGCCACCGGCAGCTTCGATCAGGAAACCAACGAAGTGCAGCAGGCGCTGGATAACACGCGTGCCGACCTAGACGCCCTGCGCCGTGAGATTGTGGAGATGCTCCCTGTGCGAGACGAGTTTATAAAGGTAAACCTAGGCTATGGTCCTAGCCGGGTAGGGGCGTTCCGCTTACCTAGTTCTGCGACAAATACGCCAGAGTACGAGCTGCGCATTATACATTAAGCTGCTCCCCTGTTAGACATTTCAAAACGCGTCCGCCCCACTACTGCTATTCAGATTATAGCAGTAGTGGGGCGGACGCGTTTCTACGTTCAGCTAGACTGTCCTTTCTGGAAAGGCACCTCACTGGGCATAAAAAAAGCGGAACCAACGGCTCCGCTCTTTCCCACAACCAAAACACCTAAAAACTATTCTTTCGAAATGTTTTTCACAACTTTGATGCCAAATCTATGATGACAAGATCATAGAGTGTATTCATTGCTGCCTTTCTACTATTTATCAAAATAATACTATTATTATTTATTAATGACGAGAAATTATCAAATCTGCTTCTAGGTATAGTTAATGCTCTTACTTTAGTGAAATCAAAAGTATTTTATAGTATTTTTTTAAAAATTTTTAATAAAAAAATACTATAAATAAAAATTGTCAAAATTTATCTTCCCTTGTTTCTACTGCTTCCTTATGAAGAAAACACTACACAGAATTTTCTGTCGACGCCTTCACATTATTAGTTGGCTTGTGGGCTCGGCAGCATTGCTACTTACTAGTCAAAAGGAGGCGCAAGCACAAAATACCTTTCCGCGAATTGAATCTTTCAAAAATGGAACGGCTACCGGCTTTCAATTATACGGTGATGCTGTACTTACCGGAACAGGCGCTACTGGGTCTGACCCAACCGGCAACGGCTATTTGCGTCTTACTACCGCTACTACATATAAGGCTGGTACAGCTATAGACCAAAGTTCATTTCCAGCACCTCAGGGCTTTAGTATTTCATTTGAGTTTTTCTCTTATGGCGGCAATGGAGCGGATGGCTTTAGTGTGTACCTAATTGACGGAGCAACTCAAACCTTTCGCATTGGCGCTGATGGTGGTTCGTTGGGCTATGCTCAAAGAGGTACCGTTGCTGGGGTATCCAACGGATACATTGGGATTGGGATTGATGAGTTTGGCAACTACTCCAACGGTAGTGAAAGCCGTGTAGGTGGCATTGGCCAAACTCCTGACGCGGTTACCATCCGCGGCAGTGGTAATGGTGCTACTACTTCAGACTACCCCTACATCGCCAGCAGTGGCACGCTGCCCTTTAGTCTGGACGTAGCGACAGCCCGGGCTCAAGATGGTAGTGCAAATTACCGTCGAGCCTTTATTGACTTTATTCCTTATACTAATAATAGTGGCTCGGCAGCTTACCGAGTTACCATTCGTATTCAGAATGGCAACTCGGTAGTTACTGCTTTAAGTAATATAGAGGTTCCGCCTCCCCCGCCTACACTGCGCATCGGCTTTTCGGGTTCTACGGGTGGTTCCTATAACGTACACGAAATCCGAAATCTGGCCATTGTCCGTCCGACAGTAGCCACCGATGATTACTTCGGCACCCGATATGATCAGCCTGTTTCTTACGATGTGACAAGCAACGACCAAGCACCTGGCAGCAGCCTGAACAAAGGCAGCGTAGACTTAGATCCTACTACGGCTGCAATTGATCGTACGCTCACCGTTCCAAACAAGGGTACGTTTACAGTTGATGCAAATGGTATCGTGACGTTTACGCCTGTTAGTACGTTCGCAGGGACGGTTACAATTCCTTACACGATTAGAGATATTCTCAATACGCTTTCTAACGAGGCAAATATCACGGTAGCTGTATCTGGAGCCGATATTGCCACCAGTGTAAGTGGGCCTGCTTCAGCTAACCCTGGTTCAAAAATCACTTACACTGTCAACGCAACTAACCTAGGAGCATTAGATGCTCCTAACGTAACACCAAAACTAACCTTAGCACCTAACCTACCTGCTGGCAGCTTAACCCTCCCGGCTAACGCAACCTACGACGCGTCTTCAGGTGTAGTTACGTTTCCTACAACCAGCACCCTGGCTGCAGGCGCTGATCCTATTAGCTACTCTATCAGCCTCGTAGTACCAACTAGTGGCGCTACTTCTATTACAGCCACTGCTACTGCTACTTCTTCAATTCCTGATCCAGTAGCTGCAAACAACACAGCGCCCGTTATTACTAACATTTCAGGCGTAGCAAATATTGCTACGGTTTGTGCTACCCCAGGAAAGGATGGCTTTGGCACCTTAAGTAATACTGATTCTCCCAATACGTACTATCCTGGTATTTCTGTTACTGCTAACACAGTTACAGTTGGTATAGCTAGAACCGGTATTGGCACAGCTTCTACTCCTATTGCCGTTGGCGACCTCGTATTGGTTATGCAGATGCAGGGGGCTACTATGGTAACTGCCAATAACAACACTTATGGTACGGTCACTAATGACGGCACCTACTCAGCTGGTAAATACGAGTATGCTATTGTACAAAGTGTAGCTGCTGGCACAGGCAGTAACCAAGTGCTAACACTCACGAAAAATCTGATCAATACCAATACCTACGCAACAACTGCACCCAGTGGTACTGCGAGCAAGAAGGCCTTTCAGGTCATTCGCGTTCCACAATATTCGTCACTCTCCCTTTCTGGTACTGTAAGCGGCCCCGATTGGAACGGAGAAACAGGTGGCGTTTTGGCGATAGATGTGGCTGGCAAGACCACTTATGCAGCAAATGCTACTCTCTCTATGAGCGGTAAAGGATTTCGCGGGGGGGGTAGCATTGCAGCTACTACTGCTACTACCAGAGATTACATTAGCAGTTCTACCGCAGGCAATGGTTCTAAGGGTGAAGGCACAGCTGGCACTCCAACACAAGTATTTGATGGTACTTCGGTTAATACAGTTGCGGGTAGCGATTATGTAGGTGGCAGCCACGCGGCAGGTGCTCCCGGTAACGCAGGTGGTGGTGCTACTGACTTTGCCACTAACAACTCTGGTAATGCTGGTGGCGGCGGCGGCGGCAACGTTAGCGCAGGCGGTCTTGGCGGTTATGGGTACAGCTCGGGCAGTACAGGCATACAAGCACAAGGCGGACGGGTTGCTTCCACATCTACTACGCGCCTACTAATGGGTGGTGGCGGCGGTGCTGGCTCCCTTGATGGCGTAACAAATGCACGTAGCAGCGGCGGTGTAGGTGGTGGCATTATCATCCTGCGGTCTGGCCCGATAGCTCCCACTTCAGGAACTAGCCTGCTTTCAGTACAAGCTAACGGTAGCAATGCGCCTACTGCTGGCAATGCGGTTAACACCACTTCCAACCTACAGGGCGCTGGCGGCGGCGGGGCAGGTGGTACTGCTATAGTTATGGCATTTCTACCTGATGGGACACCTGCCAGTTTGGCTAACGTGGCTATTAATGCTAATGGAGGCAATGGGGGCAATGCTGGCTATACAGGGTCTAATAGATCAACGCGAGGATATGGTCCTGGCGGCGGCGGCAGCGGTGGCGTAGTATACACCAATACCACAGCTGCTATTTCAACAAGCGCAGGAGTCGCAGGGCAGACACTGATCAACACCAATGGTAACAACACAGCACTTTCAACCTATGGAGCCGGACCCGGGGACGCAGGTACTAGCACTACTAACACGGCAACTACCGCTACAGCTACTATCGGCGGCGCTGGTTCTTGCCTACCTGTTCTTACGGCTAGCCTGAGCACTTCTACTCCTAACGTAACCCGTGCCAACAGCACGACCGTTAACCCTGCCACTTACAGGCTTACGGTGTCCAACACGGGCGGCGTTGCAACAGAAATTAGCGCAGCAACAACGCTTGCGGCTAATTTGTTCAAGTACGACAACACCATCGCGCCTACGGTTACACTGACGCTTGCCGATGGCAGCACCTCTACTGTTACAGGCTATACTGGGCCAACTAGCAACACAGGCACGCCAACGTTTAGCAATCTTACTATTCCGGCCGGTGCTTCACTAAGTATTCAGTTCCGGGCTACCATTGCTTCTGCGGCTGTTAACGGCACCGTTTACAATGCCTCTTCTACCATCTCTTATACTAACCCTATGCGCGATGGAACTACCGCAACTGCTACTGTAGCCCCGAAGGGCAACTATGCTGGTGGCACTAACACAAGCTTAGGTGCTGCGGGTGGTTCTAACTATGATGGCACCGTTGCTGCCAACACTGCCGAAAACGTTACTATCGTGCAGCCGTTGCCCGTGGAGCTAGTTCGTTTTGAAGCTACCACCGCCCACCTCGACGCCAAGTTGAGCTGGACCACGGCTTCGGAGAAGAACAATGCCTACTTCGAAGTACAACGCTCCCTCACAGGCACCCACTTCGAAACTGTTAGTAAAATTACCGGCCAGGGTAGCACCCAGCAGAAGACCAATTACACCTACACCGATGCTGGTGCCGGTCGTTTGTTGGACACCAAGACCATCTATTACCGTCTGCGTCAAGTAGACTACGATGGTCAAGAATCGTTCAGCCTGGTGCGCACGGTTGCCTTCGAGCAGTTGACGAAACTGGATGCAGCTCTCTATCCCAACCCCGCTAGCCAAACGGCCACGCTCGATCTGACGGGCCTGCCCACGGGTACCTACCAAGTACGCGTGCTGGATCTGGTAGGACACGTTATTAGCCAGCAGACCCTCAGCGGCGGGCAGCTACACACCCTGCAGGTGCAACAACTGCCCCAGGGCAGTTACCTGATCATGGTGAATGGTGGCACGGTGCACCTGAACCTCAAACTGGTCCACAACTAATCCTTACCGGTAAAGCCCTGCGACGATGTCGCTTGTCCCTACCCAAAACTCAAACACCCTTCCGGCCACATGGCTGGAAGGGTGTTTTTGTGTGGCTGACTGGGCGGTTTACTGCTCTTCAAGAAGGGCCAGCCAACAAAAAAATGCCTTAGAAGCTCCTATGTTTGAGCAGTATCTCAAACATAGGAGCTTCTAAGAATAAAACTCGTTACCCCTAACATACTGTTGTTCACGGCGAACATCTTCTGAGCACCGGTGCGCTGAGCCAACAGCAAAATATGCGGCCGCAGATGATCGGCCCGTACGGCGCAACTGCCCAGCAGTCTAACGAGGGCCAGAAGAAAAACAGTAAAGAATCTGCGTATAGAAAAGGATGAGAAAAAGTAGCTCAAGATCCGTTCAGTTCATGCACTTCAAAAATGGCGAATCGGTTACTTGTTAATCGCTTATTGCTGAAATATTTTCTTCCGGGAGACTGCGCAGTTACCAACCTATCGTAACTTGCTGGTTTTGGCAAACTGCTTACTCCCCCTACCTCCTACCCAATGGATTCTCCCCGACCCGAGTTCATGCGCGAAGCCATTCGCCTTTCTATTGAAAAAATGCAGGCTGGCCACGGCGGGCCATTTGGCGCCGTGGTGGTAAAAGATGGGCAGATCATTGCCCGCGGCTTCAACCAAGTGACTAGTACTAACGACCCTACCTGCCATGCCGAGGTAGATGCTATTCGGAAAGCCTGCACGGCACTGGGCACGCACCAGTTGGATGGGTGTGACCTGTACACTTCCTGTGAGCCGTGCCCCATGTGCTTGGGCGCTATTTACTGGGCTCGTCCTCAGCGTGTTTTCTATGGCAACACCAAACAGGACGCCGCCGCCGTAGGTTTCGACGACCATTTCATCTATGACGAAATAGAAAAACCTCTCGCCGAGCGCAGCATTCCGATGAAGCAAGTACTACCCGACGAAGCGATTGAGGGCTTTCGGGCGTGGCAGCAGCATGAGAGTCGCACAGCATATTAGCTTCAACTGATTATACGGCTGGATATAAAATATGATAAATTATATTTTATATCCAGCCGTAATTCGTGTTTAAACTAATTATAATACTATAATACTCAGCTTTATGGCTTTCTAATTGATACAAATTGGTCTGAACGTTCTATCTACTAGACCAGCTTGAAAACTTCTCTACTTTATCTTTTCCTTCTGTGCTTTGCGTGCCAAGCTGTGGCGCAGCAAGGCAGCTGGATGCCAGCTGACGCAGACTCTTCCTACCCTCGCACGCTGCTGAAGGCGGCTGAACTGCCCGCCGTGCGAACGTCCCTGACTGTATCGGCAAACTACGCGCTTTATAGCGGGCTGTTCAACAGCGTCAGTACCGCACCGCCCACGGATACCGCTAGCACCAACGGCCGGCGCGACCGGGCTACGTTTGCTAAAAACACGGCCTTTGTGCTGCTGCTGGACCGACGCCCAGTCTCCCCTGGCGAGTTGGTACCACTCACAGCCAACGAACGCGCTGCACTGCTCACCAACGCCACTACCCTGCTGGCTACCCTCAACTTTCAGGTATCGGCGTGGCCCTCGTACAACGACTGGCAGTGGCGCTCCAAGGAGTTGATAGACTACCTGATAGCGTATGATTTGCTGCGTGGGGCCGGGGTTCCGGAACAGGAGTTGGCTACTGGCCGGGCCAAATTGCAAAAGTTTGCCGGTAACCTGCAAACGCAATCCGTGGCGTCATTTTTTGGGATTAGGTTCTATAGTACCATCAAGAATAACCACACGCTAATGACTGCGGCGGCCCTGGGCATGGCGGCGGTAGTACTTAACGACGCAACCAGCACCATAGCCAACCAGCAACCCGCTACCTGGATTGCCACCGGACTGTATAACATCGACAACGTGCTGTGGCAGGACGCGCAACGGCAATCAGACCCGGCGGCGGTGGCGGGCTACGCCGAGGGACCGTATTACTTCAAATACGCGTTTCTAAACTGTCTGCCCTTCTTTCGGGCCATGGGGCATTTTCTGCCGGCTGGTGCCCTACCCTACACCTTCAACGGCACCACGCGCACCATTCCTAACCCATATTTCGACCTGCGTTACGACCGGCTCTACCAGTGGATAACGGCTATTCTGATGCCTGATGGCCGCTTTCCAGCCTTGGAGGACTCTTATGTAGATATGGGCATGCCCGAGTTGGCACTGACCGGCAACCCCGCCTACGTGCGCCCGCTACACCTGAGCAAGCTGGCGCCCAACCAACTGAATTCGCTTACGGCTCAGCTCCGCGACATAACCGTGGACATGCGCGCCGCCTACCTCGCCGCCAACATAACCCCTACCCCTGCCCCATCTATTCCCCTCACAGCTCTACCCCAAAGCGGAAACCTCATCTTCCGCTCCGGCTCCGACTCGCTGGCTTCCTACCTGCATTTGTATGGCAAAAGCCAGCAAGCGCGCACTACCTCCGGCGGCCACCGCCACGCCGATGCAGGCAGCTTTGCGCTGCACGCCTACGGCCAGTTGCTGGCCCTGGACGCCGGCTACCTCAGCTTCGACCGTCGCAATGAGGTGAAGGAAGCCACCAGCCATAACATGGTGCTGGTAGATGGTGCTGGGCCCGCCTCGGATGCCACTAGCGCCGTGGGCACCGTGCAGCACACCTTTCAAACTGAAAAGCTGAGCTATGGCGAAGTGCAATCGGCTTATGCGGGCACAACGGTGACGCGCAAGGCGATGTTTGTGCGCAATAGCTACTATTTGCTAGCCGATTTCGTGCAGTCCAATGCGCCACATGCTTACACCTGGCAGTTGCACGGCTATGGCTTGGAAAACGGCACCGCCACCACGGGCACCTTCCAAAACAACCCGGCTGCCCACGAAGGCACGTGGCTTAAAAACGGCGTGCAGCTACTGGCCCACGTAACAGCCACGGCCGGTGCCACTAGCTACGCTACTACTACCAGCGCCCACGAAGTCACCTACAACACACCCGAGAACCACACCACCCTGCTCGTGCGCAAGGAGGGTAGCGCTCAAACGCAGTTTCTGGCGGCGCTGTATCCCTACACCGATCAGCCGACTCTTAGCCCCAGCACCACCAGCACGTCTACCACTGCCGGCCTAGCGTTATCTTCTGATTTTCAGGATGTAGTTTTCGCGCAGGCTGATACAGTATTGGCCCAAGATGAAAGCGACCTGTTACCCCAGGCCGTTAGCGCCGATGGACTATTGACTTTTTATTCCCTCGATAAGGCCAATCAATTCGCCCAGCTCTTTCTTCAACAGGGCACGACCATCCGCTACGGGTCAGCAACTATGCTGGCGTCGTCGCGGCGGGCTGATATCAGCTGGCAGCGCCTGAGCACCAATCTATATGGCGGCTACGTCAGCCGCGCTACTACCCTTACGCTGCCAATGGCTACCGCGCCCCAAGTCGTGACGGGCACTGGTGTGGCAGAGTATCAGTACGATGCGGTCGCGCAGCAGCTACGCGTTACGTTGATGGAAGCCACCGATTTTCGAGTAGCCGCCACGCCCGGCACGCCGCTACCTGTGGTGCTCGTCGGCTTTGGGGCGCAACGCCAAGGGGCAGGCGTGCAACTGCGCTGGCAAACCGCCACCGAAAGTCAGAACCAAGGCTTCGTCATCCAACGCTCCACCGATGGCGTTACGTTTGCTACCCTGACTTCTGTAGCCGGAGCCGGCACCAGCAACGCCGCGCAGCGCTACGCCTACCACGATGCCACTGCGCCCCAAACCCTGACGTACTACCGCCTGCAACAGCAGGATCAGGACGGCACCGTTGGCTATTCGCCGATAGTAGCCGTCGCGGCTTCTCCCAGCACTCTAACCGTAGCTCCCATACCTGCGCAAGATTTTTTGATGGTGACCTACCCCGATTCACCAGCCGAAATTCACCTTGCCTTATTCGACCAACAAGGACGCCAGGTCTTGCAAACCAACTTCCGGCAGCAAACACAGCTCAGCGTAGCAGCACTGGCCAATGGCCTCTATATCCTACGCGCCACGGATACCAATGGGCAACCGATAGGTAGGGCCCAACGGGTGCTTGTTGCACACTAAATACTACCAAAAAAGCAACGGCCCGCATCCAGTGGATGCGGGCCGTGTTGGCTTTATGCGGAGGTAGGCAAATTGCTAGAACTTACCGCCGCCTTTGCCCATGCCACCCATCATGCGGGCCATTTGGGCCATGCCGCCTTTGGTTTGGCTCATTTTGTTCATGGTACGCATCATCTTGCGCATGTCCTCAAATTGCTTCATTAGGTTGTTCACCTGCTGAATATCCGTGCCGCTACCCTTGGCCAGGCGGCGGCGGCGCGAGCCATTCAGCAACTCGGGCTGGGCGCGCTCCTTAGGCGTCATGCTCTTGATGATGGCTTCAATCGGCTTGAAGGCGTCGTCGTCAATGTCCACGTCCTTCATGGCTTTGCCCATGCCGGGAATCATGCCTACCAGGTCCTTTAGGTTGCCCATCTTCTTGATCTGCTCCAGTTGGGACAAGAAGTCGTCGAAGTTGAACTGGTTTTTGCGGATTTTCTGGTTGATCCGCTTGGCCTCGTCCTCATCGAACTGCTGCTGCGCGCGCTCTACCAGCGAAATCACGTCGCCCATGCCCAGGATACGCTGGGCCATGCGGTCGGGGTAGAACAGGTCCAGCGCCTCCATCTTCTCGCCCGTCGAGATGAACTTGATGGGCTTTTCAACTACAGCGCGAATCGAGAGGGCCGCGCCGCCGCGGGAGTCACCGTCGAGCTTGGTGAGCACCACGCCGTCGAAGTTCAGGCGGTCGTTGAAGGTTTTGGCGGTGTTCACGGCATCCTGGCCGGTCATGGAGTCCACCACGAACAGGGTTTCGGAAGGGTTGATGGCCCGCTTCACCTGCTCAATCTCGCGCATCATCTGCTCGTCTACGGCCAGGCGGCCGGCGGTGTCGATGATGACTACCTTCTTGTTGTTCTGCTTGGCGTAGGCAATGGCATTCTGCGAAATCTCAACGGGATTTTTGTTTTCCACTTCGCTATACACCTCTACCCCAATCTGTTCGCCCAGCACCTTCAACTGGTCGATGGCAGCAGGGCGGTACACGTCGCAGGCCACCAGCAGCACGTTGCGGTTCTGCTTTTTAATGTGGTTAGCTAGCTTGCCGGCAAACGTCGTTTTGCCCGAGCCTTGCAGACCCGAAAGCAGCACGACGGCCGGCTCGCCTTTAATCACGATGTCCTGCTTCTCGCCGCCCATCAGCTCGGTCAGCTCGTCGTAGACAATCTTGGTCATCAACTGGCCCGGCGACACGCTGATGAGCACGTCGCGGCCCATGGCCTCGTCCTTAATTTTGTCGGTTACTTCCTTGGCTACCTTGTAGTTCACGTCGGCATCCACCAAGGCACGGCGGATTTCCTTCACGGTGGCGGCCACGTTGATTTCCGTGATGCTACCCTGACCTTTCAGGGTTTTAAACGCACGGTCGAGTTTGGTAGAGAGATTATCAAACATGAAATCGGAGAGTATGCAGAGGTACAGAAAGGGCAAACAGCAACCGCGTTGGTAAGCTGCGTTGCCCTATTTCTCGTTGGCTACCCGTGATGATATGAAGTCAGCAACTCCTGAAAAAAGCAAGTATCAGAAGCACCAACTTTCTCAAAACAGATAGGAGGTTATGAGAAGTTCTACAAAATTAGCCAGAAAACCCCGGAAAGCCGCGGCTGCGTACCTTCGCGCCTCCATTTGAACTATCCCGTGCCCGTATCTGCTCCCCGTCCGCTTCGTTTGCTGGTGATTACGTACTACTGGCCGCCCTCTGGCGGGGCCGGCGTGCAGCGGAGTTTGAAGTTTGTGAAGCACCTGCCGGCGCTGGGCGTGGAGCCTACTGTGGTAACCGTAGACCCCGAGCGCGGCGCCTACCCTGTGCTGGATGAGTCGCTGCTGGCGGAGGTGCCGGCTGGTGTGCGCGTTATCCGTACCGATACTTCGGAGCCGTTTGGCAGCTACAAAAAGCTCACACGGCGAGAGCAGATTCCGTACGGAGGCTTCGCCAACGAAAGCAAAACGAGTTTCACGCAGCGCCTGTTCAAGTTTGTGCGGGGCAATTTCTTCCTACCCGACCCGCGCCGGGGCTGGAATCGCCATGCCCTACGGGCGGTGGCGCAACTGCTGGCCCGAGGAGAAACGTTTGATGCGGTGCTCACCAGCTCGCCGCCTCACTCCACCCAACTCATTGGCCTAGAGCTAAAAAAGCGCTACGGCTTCCGCTGGGTAGCCGATATGCGTGACCCGTGGACCGATATTTACTACCAGCAAGAGCTGCATCAAACGGCGCCCGCCCGCTGGCTCGATGCCCGCTACGAACGCCAGGTGTTAGAACAAGCCGACGTGGTGCTCACCACCAGCCCCGACACGCGCCGCCTGCTCTTGGGTAAGTCGAACAAGCTGACGCCGAGCAAATTCCGCGTCATCCCCAACGGCTACGACGAGAGCGACTTTCGCCAGCCCTCTACCCCTCCTATCGACGCGCTGCTGATTACCCACACCGGCACCATCTCCGAAACCTACCACGTGCAGGAACTGCTGCGCGCCGTGGCCGCCTGCACCCAACGCTACCCCACGGTACCGCTACGGTTGCGCTTTGTGGGCAAGGTATCGGAGGGCGTGCGGCAGCAGGTGGCGGTGGCCGGCCTGACCGACTGCACCGAGTTTCTACCCTTCGTGCCGCACCAGGAGTCGGTGGGGTACTTGCTGCGGAGCACGGCGCTACTGATGGCCATTCCCGACGTGCCGAATAATCTGGGCATTTTGCCCGGAAAAATATTTGAGTACCTGGCAGCCCGCAAGCCTATTATCTGCGTGGGTCCAGCCGGCTCCGATGCCGACGAGATTCTGCGCCAGTGCGGCGCGGGCCAGGCCTTTCCCTACCTCGACTACGCGGCCATGCTAGCGTATCTGGAAACTTTGGTGGCACAGTGGCAGACCACTTCTAACCTGGATTTACCAGGCAATGCCCATACGTGCTATTCCCGCCGCGCCCTCACGGAGCAGTTGGTAGAGTTGCTGTAAGGGCGCCTGCAAGGCACCCCTACCACGGTAGGCGGCTCAGCAGACGTGCTTTCAAGTCACGCCAGCCGGAGCGCGCTAGTTTCCTACCCTGCCATTCGCTGAGGGCTGTGGCCAAGCGTTGGGCCAGGGTGCGATAGTGCGCCCGCTGGTAGTGGCGCAGGTTATTGGTGACATCAGTGGGCTCGCGCACGAAGTCGCGCACGTCGATGAGGTAGCAGTTCTCGGCTTCGTCCACAAACTCAGCCAGCGCTTGGTTCATTTGCTGATGTCGTGCTTTGGCACCGGTTTCGCTGGAGCCGGGCACTTCTATTTCGGCACCGTTGAGAAAGAAAATTGGGAGGGTAGGCGGTAGTTGGTCGCGTAGCCAGCGAAGATTTTGTTTGAAGTCAGCGGGTGTTTCCTGACCGACACACGCGAATTCCTGCTGAAATCGGCGCAAAAATGCTTCGTCCATCCCCCGGAATTTTCGCCGGGCGTGTTTGGCAGCCTGGGCTGCGGGGTCTTGCGTCGTCAGATCGTAGTACCCCCCGAACGGCACGGCTATTCCGGTACTTTTTTCGCGGTATAGCTCCTGGGTGTAATCCATCAACGGACTGTATACCAGCACGTCATAGTCGCCCTGCCACAGCTTCGTATCGAAGGCCTCAGCCCCGAGGAAGGGTAGGCGCGCCAAGCGCTGCCGCTCTGATGCTGCTAATTCTCTACCCTGGCGCAGTAGCTTTAAGTGCTCTACGTGCACGGGCACCTGGTTTTCGTTTACATAGTTGAATTCCTCCAACACTTCCAGCTGAAAGGCCTGCAAAAACGGCGTGAGCTGGCCCAAGTCGCAGCCACCTTTCAGCAGCACGCGCAGGCGCTTAGCGGAGTCTGGCGCGGCGGGAGTGGGCTGTTCCGACATTGGTGTTACGATAGTGATCCAGTCGGGGCGATCGGTTTGATTGAGTTCGGTAGCTACCTCGCCCTGCACCTCCAGACGCGGAAAACCCAGATGGGCGTAGGTGAACTGCTCGATGCCCAAATGCAGAATTCGGCAGGAAAACACGAACTGTATCAGTCGGTTGCCTTCGTTCGCACTAGCAACGGCGGGCGCCTGCAAGGCGTCCCTACCTGCGTTATCTATCTGTTCTACGGCATACACCCCTACCAAGCCATAGTCGCCGAACTGGTCGCGCACGCGCACGGTACCCCAACGGGTAGTCGGGCTCTGGAAGCTGGCGCGCAACTCGTCTTTGGTGACACGCTGCTTGGTGAAATTGAGTTGGTTGGAGCGGTTAATCAGTTCCTCTATGCGGTCCAGATCGGGCAGCACCGCCGCGCCTTCCCGGAACTCAATCTGCACCTGCGCGTCGCGTAGAAACGCCAGGTTGTCGTGGTAGGTGGCGCGCGCTTGCTGCTGGCGCTCCAGCAGCTTGTACTGTTCCAAGCGCGAGAAGGTAGGGTCGGGCTTGCCGGCGGCGCGCAGTTGTGGGGCAAGTTGAGGCAGATCGACGGGGTCGGCAACTTGCAGGGTAGGGTTGTAGTAAAGTGCCTCGGCGCGGTTTGCGGGGTTGTCGTCAAGGAACAGAGCGTTGGGTGCCCGCAATTGCATATCTTCCAGCAACTGCTTGATAATGGCGCCTTTCGGCTGCCAGCTCACCCGCAGGAACACGAACAGGTCGCGGATACCTAGCTCCGTTAGTTTGGCTTCTACGGGAGCCAGATCATTCTTGGAAACCACGGTATGCACCAGCCCGCGCGCGGCCGTATCGCGCACCAGCGCCAGGTTTTCCTCCACAGCCTCCACGGCACCCTCCGAGAGCGTGCCGCGCCAAAACGTGTCGTCCAAATCCCAGATAATGAGTTTAATAGGCTCCGGCATGGTGATTTCTGTCGTTCGTATTCGGTTTTCGGCGGTGTGCTGCCTACCCTTCTAACCAGCAAAGCTACTGAGTGTCCCGCGAAATGGGCCGGTATTGAACGTCTACGGCTGAACGTCATTTCGACCGTAGGCAGAAATCTCGCGTGCTCCCGCTACTTCCTGACGATTGAAATTACCGTGGCACGCGAGATTTCTCCCTACGGTCGAAATGACAGGCGAACGGAGGTACACCTACCCCATCAACGAACAACTCCGTACTTTTGCCCTTCTACCAATTCCCTTATGGCCCTCGACCTTAATCATAAATCGGTGCTGCTGACGGGCGGCACCGGCTCGTTCGGTAAGCAATTTGTACGCACCGTGCTGGAAAAATTTCCGCAGGTACGGCGCCTCATCGTGTTCTCGCGCGATGAACTGAAGCAGTACGAAATGGCCCAGACGTTTCCTACCTCTCAGTATCCGGCCATGCGCTATTTCATTGGCGATGTGCGCGATGCGGCGCGCCTGAAGCGGGCCTGCGAGGGTGTAGATATTATTGTGCACGCCGCCGCGCTCAAGCAAGTACCGGCCGCCGAGTACAATCCAATGGAGTGCATCAAAACCAACATCTTTGGGGCTGAAAACGTGATAAATGCAGCGCTGGATTGCGGCGTGAAGGAAGTAGTAGCCCTCAGCACCGACAAAGCCGCGGCCCCCATCAATCTCTACGGCGCCACCAAACTGTGCTCCGACAAGCTGTTTGTGGCCGCCAACAATATGAAGGGTAGCCGGGATTTACGGTTTTCGGTGGTGCGCTACGGCAACGTAATCGGCTCGCGTGGGTCGGTGGTGCCGTTCTTTTTGCAGCAGCGTCACACCGGCGTATTGCCCATCACCCACCCCGACATGACGCGCTTCAATATCTCGCTGGACGAAGGCGTGGACCTGGTGCTCTACGCGCTGGAACATGCCTGGGGCGGCGAGATTTTCGTACCCAAAATTCCTTCCTATAAGATTACGGAGGTAGCCGAAGCCATCGGCCCCAACTGCCGCCAGGAAATTGTGGGTATCCGGCCGGGCGAGAAGCTGCACGAGGAAATGATTACCGAAACCGACTCCCTGAGCACGGTGGAACTGCCTAAATACTACGTTATCCTGCCCTTCACGCCCATCTGGGACGTGGAAAAATTCATCCAGCATTTCCAGGGCAAGCGCGTGCCGGTAGGCTTTCATTACGACTCCGCTAACAACGAAGAGTGGCTATCGGCAGAGCAAATTCGCGAGGAAATCCGCCAGCACGTGGATGCGGATTTTGAAGCGGTTTAAAGGTTGAGTAGCTGAATGTTGTCAACGCACCTGTCATCCTGAGCTTGCGAAGGACCTT
>NZ_JAHWGL010000110.1 GCF_019334315.1 Hymenobacter profundi | reverse complement strand
CTTCTGCCAATTGAACGAGTTGTTGTTACGATGGTCGTTCTCGCGTGAGAAGGTCCTTCGCAAGCTCAGGATGACAGTCTTCTGCGACTGACAATTACCAACTACTAACTCACAGCTAAAATAACCCGCGGTTTTTCTGTTTCTTTGTTCCGCCCGTAACGGGCTGATCTACCTATTCTCTTTTTCTGCGAATGAATAAGTCCACTCAACTCATTGTCAACGCCGTTTTGGTTCTGGCCGTCGCCGTTCTGTTTTTCCTGCACTTCTCCTCCCGTCCCGCTGCTGCCCCGGCAGCCGCTACTCCAAAGGTGACCGTGGCGGCCGATTCTACCGCCAATGTAGCTGAAGTAGCTACTGTGGCCAGTGCCGATACCAACAAAGTGGCCTACGTAGAGTCGAACAAGCTATTGGAAGGCTACAAGGGAATGCAGGTAGCCCGCAAGAACTTCGAAGGCAAGGCCAAAGGCTGGCAGGCCCAAAACGATGCCCTGGTGCGCAACTTCCAGGCAGCCGTGCAGAAGTATCAGCAAACCGCCCAGACGCTCACCAACGAGCAGCGCGCCGCCACCGAGCAGAGCCTGCAACAGCAGGAAGCCCAGGCGGGCCAGAAGCAGCAGCAATTGCAGCAACAGGCGGCCCAGGAAGAAGCCAAAATGACCAAAACCGTGCTCGACCGCGTGGATAAGCAAATTGAGAAATACGGCAAGGAGCACGGCTACCGCATGATCCTGATTTCCTCGCCTGGTGGGGCCATTGCCTACGCCCGCAAGGAGCTAGACATTACCGCGCCCGTACTGAAGTACCTCAACGACGAGTACAGCGCCAAAAAGTAATCCTTGCTTCAGCAAGACCCCGAAAGCCCGGCAGACAGCCGGGCTTTTTTTGTGGTCGTCAGGATGTTTTAGGGACTATTCGTAAGGGCTGATTAAACCTTTGGCGGTGGCAGGCGTCTAATAAGTATACTATCAACTTAAACGCGGTAAGTACCTGACGAGCTGCACTATTATACCATGAAAAAATTCCTGAAAATACCCGTTTTGCTTTTCCTGTTCGCCGCTGGCACTTTGCTTAGCGGCTGCACCACCTCAGCCGGTGTTGGTTATGGCTACGGCGATGTAGGCCCGTACTACGGTGCCGGTCCCTACTACGGTCGCGCCTACCCATACTACGGCCGGGCCTACGGCTACCGCCCTTACGCACGACCCTACTACCGCAACCGTACGGTAATCGTAACGCCCGCACCGCGCCGGGCGCCACGTGGGGTAGTACGGGGCAGCCGCAGCCAGGTGCGACCCAATACCACGTACCGCCGTGCTCCCCAGGCCTCGCCTCGCAGCAATAGCATGCAGGGCCGCAGCCAAGGTAGCAGCCGTGGCCGGGTACGCTAAGCACCCGATAAGCAGTAAAAAGCCCCGGGCAACTGATGTTGCCCGGGGCTTTTTCGTGTTGCGTAGTCACGTAGTTATGTGGTTGCCGTCGATTTGCGTTGTATCAGAGTTGACTTCAGCTCCTGACTTTGGGTAGGAAGAATGGGGCGGTTCTTGAGAATGGATTTGAACAGGATACGTGCTGCTTCCCTACCCATTTCGTAGGCCGGCTGGGCAATGGTGGTGAGGGGCGGGTCGAGCAGATCGGCAATTTCCAGGTTGGAAAAGCTGATGATCTTCACGTCTTCCGGAATGCGGCGGCCCAGGTGCCGGCATGCCAGGTAGCTGCTCATGGCCAGCGTTTCTACGGAAGCAAAGATGCCGTCGATAGCCGGGTTTTGCTGTAGCAATTCCTGAATCAGGGTTTGGTTACGGTCTTTGTTGGATGTGCCGCGCAAGAGCAGGGCCGGGTCGGGCGTGAGGCCGTGGGCCTGTAGGGCGTCGAGGTAGCCTTGCAGCCGCTTCTGCCCAATGGATAAGTGGTCGGAAATAAGCAGGTGGGCGATGTGGCGGCAGCCCGCATCCAGCAGGTGCTGGGTGGCTTGGTAGCCGCTGCGGTAGTCGTCGGTCGTGATTTTAGCAGTAGCAAACTCCTCGCATACTCGGTCGAAAAACACCATTGGGATATGACGCTCCTGTAGCTTGCTGAAGTGGGAGAAATCCTGCGTTTCGCCTGCCAAAGAGGCCAGAATACCATCTACCCGGCCGCTCGCGAAATGCTGCACAATGGTGGCTTCCTGCTGAGCATCATCGTGCGTGAGGTAGATGAGCACGTGGTAGTTATTCTCGCGGGCTACTTCCTCAATGCCATTGATAGCCAGAGAAAAGAAGTTGTTGGCCACTTCCGGAATAACCACGCCAATGGTCTTGCTTTTCTGACGGCGCAGGCTACTAGCGTAGGGGTTGGGCTCGTACCCGAGCTGTCGGGCCAGCTGCTGTACCTTGGCTTTGGTGGTCGCGCTTATCTCGTAGCTGTCGCTCAGCGCCCGCGAAACTGTTGAGACGGACAGATTTAATTCCTGAGCAAGCTGTTTAAGATTAACGGGATTCATCCCGAAAAATAGCCATTATTCACATCTCTCCCCGAAACTGGGTTATGGGGAGGAATAAGGTCTAGTCTGCTTAGTAAGAACCTCTATACGTCAACGGCCTACCCAATTGGGTAGGCCGTTGACGTAACAAGTGATGGAAAGGGTAGGGAGCATACAAGAAAGATGCTTCTACGCGGCAGCTTTGTATCCTAGGTTATTTATGCATCGCCACGCGCTTCTTGGCAAAGCTGGTAGCTACCTCGTCTAATTGCGCTGAAGCCAACACTTTAGCCCCGTTGTTGATGACAACGCGGTAGCGGAAACTCACCGACTCACCCTTTTTGAGCTGTAAGTTTTTAGCCGATTTTCCATTCGTGAAAGCCTTCTCCCCTAGTGGGTTGGCGGCAAACAAGCCGTAGCCGCGAGCGTGCCAGAAGGTAGGGTAGTTGGGGTTAGCCGGGTGGTCGATGATGGCGACGCTGACCGAATCGTTACCCATTTTGCCGTAGGCCATGCACCAGGCGGCGCGCGTGCTCCAGGCGTCGTTGCCGCGTTTGCCGGCGCTGGTGAGGTAGTTGCCGGTAGCTACCTTGTCGGTGCCGCCCTTCACGATGGTTACGTTGGCTTTGTCGTCGGTGAACTTCTGGTCTTTCGTTTCTGGAATTTGCAGGGCGTGGGCCAGGCGCAGCCCCAGCATGCCGTCTTTGGCATCGGTGAAGGTGACGGTGGTGTTGGCCTTCAGCGTGGTATAGCGGTCGATGATGCGCTGCTGGGCCGTGCCGCTGAACTCTAGCCGGGTGGTTTCCTCTAGGAGCACGTCGCGTTGCTGGTTGGTCCAGTTGGCGTGGTAGGCGAGGGTGCCGGTCGGACCGTTGGTGGTTTCTAGGATTTTATCCGTCCGAATCCAGCCGTAGCCCGCCTTTTTTTCCGCCGGAATAGCGTAGGAGTTGTTCCAGAAATCCAGACCGTTCACGTTCTCAAAGTTGAACCACAGGCCCAGGTGATGCGGGTGGTCGGTGGGGTCGCCGGGCTGAGGCGCTACCGGAAAGCCGCGGGTAACCACTGTGCCGTTGGCCGCACGCAAGGGGTAAAGCACGGGCTTTTCCAGTGTATCAGGGTAGAGAAAGCTAGTGAACAGCTGCTTGCCTACAAATACATCCACCTTTTGGGCGTTACCGCTTCGGACAAAGCGCACCGCCTGCTGTTGGGCTTGCGCCGTGAAGCCAGCCAGAAACAGTAAGTAGAAGAGCTTTTTCATGCGCGTAAAAGTCAAGCAGGCCGCAGGGAATACCCAATAGGATGTTCCCTGCGGCCTGTGTGTTCACTACTAATACTTGAACGGCTTGCCACCTACCATCACCTCCTGCGTTTTCTCGTCGAAGGTGGCTTTTAGGCCGGTGTGGCTGGCCGCGGTGGTCATGATGTTGGCAATGGAATGGCTGTAGCCGGCTTCCACGGGCGCATTGGTTTCCTTGCGGCTGCGGATGCACTCCATCCAGTTGCGCACGTGATTGGAGGTCAGCACGTCGCCGCCGGTATTGGCCGAGGCTACGGCCGCTTCGGTGTTCGATAGGTTGAACTCTTGCAGCAGGTTAGGCTGCATGTGCATGGCCTCGGCGTGGCGCTTGGTGAGGCCGCCGGTAGGCGATACCTTATTGGTAATCAGGTTCAGCTCGCCGCCGTTGGAGTAGTAAATCTCGGCCGGGCGCTCGTCGCCGTTGTGCATGCGCGAGGCAAATACCACCTGGAATCCCTGCGACGGGTCGTTTTCGGGACCATAGTCGAACACCGAGGTGATGGTATCCCAGTTACGGCGGCCGTCTTTCCACATGTAAATACCACCGTTGGCTGTCACGCTACGCGGGTGCTTCAGGCCCGTAAACCAGTGCACGGTATCAATCTGATGGCTCATCCACTGGCCGGGCAGGCCCGAAGAGTAGGGCCAAAACAAGCGGTATTCTAAGTACTTGCGCGGGTCGTAGGCTTCCTGGGGGCGGTTCATCAGGTAGCGCTTCCAGTCGATGTCTTCCTGGCGCAACTCACTCACCAGCTCTGGCCGCCGCCACCGGCCCGGCTGGTTCACGTTCCAGCTCAGCTCTACCATCGTGATGGGGCCAAATTTGCCCGACTTGATGTATTGCTCAGCGGCCTTGTAGTTGGCGCCGCTACGGCGCTGGGAGCCAATCTGGATTATCTGCTTGGAGGCCTTCACGGCCTTCAGGGCCGCGCGGTTGTCTTCCATCGTCTCGGCGAAGGGTTTCTCCACGTAGGCGTCGCAGCCGGCTTTTACCGCTTCAATGGTGTGTAGGGCATGCTGAAAATCGGCGGTGCCGATAAACACCGCGTCGATGCCCTTGCTGGCGTACATTTCTTCGTTGTTGCGGTAGGCCGTCACGTTGTGACCCATTTTCTCCTTCCACATGGCAGCTCCTTCCTCGCGGCGGCGCTTCCAGATATCGGATACGCCTACCAGGTCGAAATTCAGCTCTTTGTAGTGGTTCAGAAAGCAAGGCATGTGGGTGTTGCGGTGGCGGTCGGAAAAGCCGACGACGCCTACCCGCACCCGGTCGTTGGCACCGATGATGCGCTTGTAGCTGCTGGCCGACCATGCCACCTGCGGCAGCATGGCGCCAGCACCGGCAACGGCTAATTGTTGGAGAAAAACACGGCGGGGAGTAGACATGATTTTAGCTGTTAGCTTATCGCTGGTAGCTGCTGGCTTTTTGTGGGAAGCTGCTGCCAGCTGAAAATGTATAAATAATAGATTTTTAGGTCGTTGGATTTTGCTTTTATAAGCTATCAGCTAATAGCCAAAAGCCAACAGCTCAAAAAATCTACTTCAATTCCTTGATCTTAATGCTGCGGAAGGAAACACGGTTGCCGTGGTCTTGCAGCAGTAGGTGGCCCTTGGGCGCCTCCCCGAAGTTCGGCCACACCTTGTACTTGCTGATGGCTACCAAATCGCGAAATTCCTTGGAGCCGCGCTCGTATTCCAGCACCTTCGAGCCGTTGAGGTAGTGCTCCACGTGGTTGTTGGGGTAGACCACCACGCGGCCCACGTTCCACTCGCCAATGGGGTGAATAAAGCGGGGCGACTTATCTGCCTTTTTCAGGTCGTAGAGCGAGGAGAGGGTGCGGTTGCCGTCGCGGCCGAGCTTGGCGTCGGGGTGCAGCTCGTCGTCGAGGACTTGGTATTCCAGGCCGATGGCCGAGCCTTGGGTTTTCTCGTCCAGAGTCACGAAGTACTTCACGCCGCTGTTGGCGCCGGGCGTCAACTTGAACTCAAACGACAGGTCGAAGGCGCTGTATTGGTCGTCGCTCACGATGTCGCCGCCGTTGGCGGCCTCCTTGCCTTCCGACGATAGCACCGTCATGGTGCCGTCCGTTACCTGCCAGCCCTGGGCAGGGAAGGCGCCGCCTTTGGCGCTGTGCCAGCCCTTGTTGGTTTTACCGTCGAACAGCAGCTTCCATCCGCCTTTTTTCTCGGTGGCGGTGAGCGTATTTGGCTCAAAATTCACCACATACACATCGGCCGGGAACGGGGTAGGCTGCAAGTTGGTGGTCTTGATTTTGATGTCCTTGAAGTAGATTTTCTTGCCTTCCTGCGCTTTGTCGGAGATGCCGTGCACTTGCAGGCCAATGAAGCCCTTGGGGTCGATGGGGTCTACCACGTAGGCCACGGGCACGTTGTTGAGCCACGTTTTCGTCTCGTTGCCGATACACTCAATCTTGAGGTGATTATACTGCCCGGCTTTGTAGGCCGTTTTGGCCTCGGGGTGCAGGTCCAAAGGGTAGAGCCACTGCCGGCGCGCTTCGTCGTAGATGCCACCCGACCAGCTCCGCGCCGTTGGGTCGATTTCCACTTGGCGGCCGTACACCTTGCCCTTTTGCTGGGGAGAATCAAAGTGGCTGCGGGTTTGCACGCCGGAATTGCCGTCGGTGCTTTCCATCTTGATGTCCAGCTCCAGTACAAAGTCGCCGTATTCTTTCTCCGTCACCAAAAAAGTGTTGCCGGAGTTCATTACGGTAGTGCCCACGATGACACCGTTTTCCACCTTATAATCGGCGGTGCCGGCCAGCTTTTTCCAGCCTTTCAGCGTTTTGCCGTCGAACAGGTTTTGCCAGGTATCGGCGACTTTAGGCGTAGCGGGGGGATTATGGAAGGCAGTTAGCAGAAAAGTAGCGGCGCAGGTAGTAAGAAAGGTCGTCGGTTTCAAGGGGTAGGGGGTAAGGTGGTACGGGAGGGTTGTTAGGGTAAGCTACTCTTTTTCGTAGAATAGTCAGGCAGATAGTCTTCCATATAGAAGCGCTGATTGCCAAATGGTTGCTTAATAGCCAGGATTTTGAGGGAAAGCGCTGGCGCCGCCCGCCGTGCGGTCAATCTGGTTTTGCGGAATAGGCCGCAGCACGTGGTAGTCTTTGATGTTGGGGGCACCATCGGGATTGTAGAGCTTCACACGTTCTACCAGCTTGCCCCAGCGCTTCAGGTCAAACCACCGGAACATCTCGCCCAGCAGCTCTCGCCCCCGTTCCTCCATAATAAACTCCATCGTCAGCTGATCGGCCGTGATTTGCATGGCGGCCTCTTTGCCCGGAAACGCAGCCCGGCGACGTACCGCGTTGATGTAAGGTAGGGCCTCGTTCACCTTGCCTTGTTTCAGCAAGGCTTCGGCCGCAATCAGGTGGGTTTCGGCTAGCCGGAACATCAGGAAGTCGCGGCTGCCGGGCAGGTAGGACAAGTCGGGCCGCAAGGCATCCAGAAACTTGGTGAGAGTAGGGTAGAGGCGCGCACTATACAGGCTGGGCACCAGTACCTGGTAGGGCTTGCTGGCGCGCTTGGCCCGCGACCATTCCTCGCCGGGCAGGTAAATGGCCGTGTCGCCGAGCTGGTAAGTAACGCGCGTTTTGGTGTTGTCGAAGAGGTTGGTGTAGGTGCCGGGCTTGTTGCTGAGGTACGTGGTGCGGAAGCTTTTCTGGTAGCGTGCGTCGTTGGTGCGGTCCTTAAATATGGTGTTCAGTGTATAGTTGGTCGGGCGGAAACGCTTATAAGGACGGCCGTAGAAAACGTCGCGCTGCATGCCGGCCACCACGTCGTACTCCATCAGAAAGTGAATGTGCGTTTCGTTGCCGGGGCCGTTGGTGGTAGGATCGGAGGTGTACTGGGTCGCAAAAATCACCTCGTCGTTCACCTCGCCCGCGCCCTGTGCAAATACGTTGGCAAAGTCGGGGAGCAACTTATAGGAGTAGTTCTTGATGACGTTTTGGGCGTAGGTAGCGGCCTGGGCGTAGTCATCGGCGGCGGCGGCTTCGGAAGTGGCTTTGGTAAGGTACACACGGGCCAGCAGATGCTCGCAGGCGCCCTTGGTCACGCGGCCGTAGTCGGTGGTGGAATTTAGGTCGGGTAGGGCTTCCTGCAAATCGCGCACAATGGCGGCGTATACTTCGGGTACCGGTGTGCGCGATGCCTCTTTGGTGGCCACACTGTTTTGCTCCAGCACCAGCGGCACCGCCCCAAACATCTGCACAAGGGTAAAATAGTGGTGTGCCCGCAGAAATTTCACCTCCGCCACGCGGCGCTTTTTCACGGCTTCCTCCAGGCCCGTCACGTTGGGGGCCTGGGCCACCACCGCATTGGCCGTGTTGATGCCCAGGTAGAAGGCGTTCCAGATATCGTTGAGGTAGCCCGTGCGGGCGTCGAGCTGGGCCGTGTACTGGTTCACGAACTTATAGCCCCCGTCCGACCCCATGGTGTAGGTGTCGGTGCCAAACACGGTCATAGTCATGCCGCTTTCGCGGCCATAGTAGTCGCGTAGGGAAGCGTACACAGCCTGGGTAGCCGCGTTGAAGCCGGCCGGGCTGGTAATGTACTCGGAGCCTACCTGCGAAATGACTTCCTCTTCCAGCAAATCATTGCACGAGGAACTAGCTGCCAGAATCATAGCGGCTGCAAGCAACCTGCTGTATGTCAAGAATTTCATAAGAATACGTCGGAGTAGTTGAACAACGGACTACCGCACGGCACCGCGGCCGGCAGGGTAGGAAGGCCTAGAGCTTGGCGTTCAGGCCGAAGGTGATTTGCCGCACCGACGGAACCTGGCCAGCATTCACCTGATCGTCCACTTCGGGGTCGATGCCCTTGTATTTGGAGCGGTAGGGGGCAAAAATGAAGGGCTGTTGAATGCTGGTGTACAGGCGCAGCCCACTCAAATGCAGGCGCTGCACCACGGCCGGCGTGAAGTTGTAGCCAAGGTTGATGTTGCGCACCTTCACAAACGTGCCGTCGAAATACTGGAGAGTAGAGCCATAAATGGGTTCTTCCTGGTTCACGTTGGGCCGCGGGAAGTCGTTGGTGGGATTGTTGGGCGTCCAGTAATCGATATCCAGGTTGTTGTAGCGGCCCGCTAGCCGGTTGTACGCCGTGTGGAACTCGCTGCGTATCATGCTGCCTACTCGCGCATAGACGAAAAACGAAAAGTCGAAACCCTTGAATTCGAAGCGGTTGGTGATGCCGCCCGACCACTTCGGCACCTGGGAGCCCAGTATTACGCGGTCGTTGGCATCAATGCGGCCGTCGCCGTTCTGGTCCTTCACTTTAATCTGACCCGGCGCCTGTCCAAAGCCTTTGGCCTGGTCGGCTTCGTCGGTCTGCCAAATACCAATCTTCTCGTAGTCGAAATACGCCGTAATCGGCTGCCCGATAAAGCGCCCGCTGCCTACGTCGTCTACCTTGCCGTTGAACAGCTCCAGAATAGCCTCGCGGTTGCGGGTAAACTGCACGTCCGTCGACCAGCGGAAGCCGCCGGCAGTATTCAGGTTAACGGTAGACACCGTGGCTTCGAGGCCGCGGTTGCGGGTGCGGCCCACGTTGCGCAGCACCTGCGTAAAACCGTTGGAAATGGGCAACTGGTCGTAGAGCAGCAGGTCGCTGGTATTGGCCTGGTAGGCTTCTAGGGAGCCCGACAGGCGTCCTTTCCACAGGCTGAAATCCAGGCCGATGTTGCCGGTGGCGGTAGTTTCCCAGCGCAGGTCGGAGTTCCCGAGGCTGCCTACCCGGTAACCGTAGGCGGGGTTGTTGCCGAAGGCATATGTAGTGCGCGACAACAGGCTCTGGGTCTGATAGGGGTCGATGCCCGTGTTGCCGATAACGCCGTAGCTGGCCCGCACCTTCAGTTGATCCAGCCACGACACGTTTTTCAGAAAGGCCTCGTCGCTGGCATTCCAGCCGAGCGCCACCGACGGGAAGAAACCGTACTTGTTGTTGGCCCCGAAGCGGGAGGAACCATCATAGCGGCCCGTGAGCGTAAGCAGGTAGCGGCCCTTAAAGTCGTAGTTCACGCGGCCCATGAAGGACTGCAACGTCCAGGTACGCAGGTCGGTACCGGGCGTGTTGAAGGTGCTGGCCTGGCCCAGGTTGTAGAACTCCTGCGTTTCGGCCGCCACCCCGTTCACGTCAATAAAGGCCCGCTCGTACCGGTCGCGTTGGATGGAGTGCAGGGCCGTGACGCCCAGCGTGTGCACGTCCTTGAACGTTTTGTTGTAGGTCAGAATGTTCTCTAGCGTGTAGTTGAAGCGTTGGCCGTACTCGGTGCGGGCAGTGGCCGGTGCCAGTCGGCGGGCGTTGGTTTTGCTCCCCGTGAAGCTGCCAAACCGCTCGTTGGTCAGGTCGGGGCCGAAGTTGAGGCGGTATTGAAGCCCATCCGTAATCTTCCAGTTCGCATAAATGCTGTTGAACAGGCGCATCGTGCGGGTTTCTACAATGTTGGCGCCCGGCACTACTTCGGCTGCGGGGTTGGAGCGCAGGCCGTCGGGGGTAGGTAGGAAAATGAGGTTGCCGTTCTCGTCATAGGGCTTGCCCAGCGGATTTTCGTTGAGTGCCCCGCCGAAGGGACTAAAGCGTCCCCCTCCGTACACGGGGCTGTCGTTGCCGTTGTTGAGGCTGTATACTCCCAGGGTAGAAGTACCTACCTGAAAGTGGTCGTTGATCTGATGATCGAGGTTGATGCGGAACGTAAAACGCGTGAAATCAGTGGTTTTCAGAATGCCATTTTCCTTGAAGAAGTTGCCCGAAACAGCAAATTGCGTTTTCTCGCTGCCGCCCCGCACCCCTACCTGGTGGCTCTGGATGCCCGCCGTGCGCAGCAGCATGCTAGGGTAGTCGATGCTGCGGCCCTGCTCAATTCCCTCTAGCTCCACGGCCGAAAACAAGCGGCGGTCCGCCGCGGCCGGGTCGGAGTCGTCGTAGTTGCCCACGGCCCGGCGCGACTCCCGCTTCATTTCCGCAAACTCTGCTCCGTTCATAATATCCACCCGGCCCAGGGCCTGCGAGAATCCGCCGTAGGCGTCGTAGCTCACCACCGTTTTGCCAGCCGTGCCCCGGCGCGTCGTCACCAGCACCACGCCATTGGCCCCACGCGAGCCGTAAATAGCCGTGGCCGAGGCATCTTTCAGCACCTCCATAGAGGCAATGTCGTTGGGGTTGATGTCGTCGATGCCCGCGGCCAGCGGAATGCCGTCTACCACGTACAGCGGCTCGTTGCTGGCATTGATGGAGCGGCGCCCCCGAATGCGCACCGTTACGCCCTGACCGGGGCGGCTGCCCGCTTGCGTTACATCCACGCCGGCAGCCCGCCCTTGCAGTGCGCGGCGCGGGTCAGCTATGGGCAACTCGCTGATTTCCCGAGAAGTAACCGAGGAAATAGCGCCCGTGGTCTGGCTCTTTTTTTGGGTGCCGTATCCTACCACCACCACGTCGTCCAGGGACTTCACATCCTCCTGCAACGTTACGCTGAACTGCCGGCGGCTGCCGATGGTCACGGTTTGCGGTGTGTACCCAATCGAGCTGACTACCAACTCGGTAGCGGTAGGCGGGGCCTGTAGCGTAAAGGTACCGTCGGGGCCGGTGCTGGTGCCAGTGGTTGTGCCTTTCACCTGCACCGTAACGCCGGGCAGTGCAGACCCTTTCGCGTCCACTATCTTGCCGCTGATGGCGTTGCCCGGCTGTTGGGCTACCAGCCTAGTAACCGTTGCTGCCAGGAGCAGCAACAATAACAGGATAGCCTTGGGTAGGCAATTAGTATAAGGTGTTGTCATATAGTAGGGAATAGGGTGTGGGACAGAGGGAAGCCAAGCGAAAGCCTGAAGTATGCAGACGTGTGTGCCCTAGAACTGCTAGCGTTGTAATTGAATAGGTATTGCTAAATCGTTTGCGCTAACGTTTGCGAAATTGACGCGCAAATTCAACCCTTTATACAACTAATTATCGTATGCCTGAGGTACTTAGTGGTGCTGGTAAACCTATAAAAAGGGATTAGCACTTCAAAAAAATAGCAGATTAATCTATGCAAACGTTTTCGTAATTACTGAACATAAAAGGCTGGAATTATGCTAAAGGGCTGTAGCTTGTCGGCTGCTTCTTTTTAGCATATGATTATTCAACTTCTACTTGCTGTTATAGTATCTCTATGGACGCCGGCGCCGGCCCCAGTGCAAGCGTTTCACTTGCATGGCTATGCGCAGGGCACTACGTACGCCCTCACGTATTACGCCGCTGATAGCGTGGTGAAGCAGGCTGAAGTAATCCAACAGCTAGAAGAAATCGACGCCTCGCTGTCGCTCTACCGGGCGGGTTCCCTCATCAACCAGTTCAATGCAGCCCCGCGGGGCGTGCGCGCCGATCAGCACCTGCAACGCGTGGTGGGCAAGGCGCTGGAAGTGTACCGCGCCACCAATGGTCTGTTTGATGCCACCGTGGAGCCGCTGGTGCAGGCCTGGGGCTTCGGGCACCAACCCGCAGCCGGAGCGCCTACCCCGGCCGCCATTCAGGCTCTCTTGCGCCGCGTAGGGTCCGACAAGCTGACGCTACGCGGCGACTCTCTCCTGAAGCAAGTTCCTACCCTGCACCTCGACCTCAACGGCATTGCTCAGGGTTATACCGTGGATGTGCTGGCGGCCCTGCTGGAGCGCCACGGCATCCGCAACTATGTGGTGGAGCTAGGCGGTGAGTTGCGGGTGCGCGGGCACCGGCAGCCGGGCGGCGAGCTGCTGCGCATCGGCATTGAGCGGCCCGATACCAGTGCTTTCGCGCTTCCTGCGTTGCAGCAGGTGATTGGCCTCACGGCGGGCGGCGTGACCACCTCCGGCAACTACCGCAAGTTCCGGCGGGTAGGGGGCCAGCAGGCGGCGCACCTGATCAACCCGAAGACGGGTTATCCATTTCGTAATGAGTTGATTAGCGTGACCGTAGTGGCCCCCGATGCCCTCACGGCCGATGCCTACGACAACGCCCTGATGGGCATGGGGCTAGACCGCGCCCTCTCGTTTTTGCGACAAAATCCTGATCTTCAGGCTTATTTTATTTATCAGCGCCCCGATGGCGCCGTGGCTGATACGGCTACTGTAGGCTTTACCAAACTCCTGCTTCACCCATGACGACTAACTTTCTCCGCCGGGATTTTATCAAGAAAACGGGCTTGCTTACCAGCGGCCTGCTGCTGCACAACCAAATGCTGAGCGCCTTTGCCGCACCCGCGGCGGCGGGCAAGCTCAAAGTGGGCGTGATTGGCTGCGGCGACCGAGGCACGGGCCTGCTCAAGATCATCAACGACCTACCCGACAAATACGAGGTAACGGCCGTGTGCGACGAGTTGCCCTTCCGCCTTACTAATGCCCTGAAGGTGAAATCGGCTGCAAAGGCCAAAACCTACCTCGACTACCGCGCTCTGCTGGACGCCCGCAACGTGGAGGCCGTGATTATTGCCGTGCCGCTCTACCTGCATTTCGAGGTAGCCAAAGCGGCGTTGCTGGCCGGCAAGCAGGTGTACCTCGAAAAAACCATGACCTACGACATTCCGCAGGCGCTGGAGCTGGTGCAACTGGCCCGGCAGCGGCCCAACCAAACGGTGCAGGTAGGGCACCAGTATCGCTACTCGCCGCTCTACTATAAGGTGAAGGAAATGATTGACAAGGGCTACCTGGGCAAGGTGACGCAGATTGACTGCCGCTGGGACCGGAACGGCAGCTGGCGCCGCCATGTGCCCGAGCCGGGTTTGGAGCGTAAAATCAACTGGCGTATGTACCGCGAGTATTCCGGCGGACTGGCCGCCGAGCTGCTTTCCCACCAGATCGACTTCATCAACTGGGCCTTCAA
Source organism: Hymenobacter profundi (assembly GCF_019334315.1). Taxonomy (GTDB): domain Bacteria; phylum Bacteroidota; class Bacteroidia; order Cytophagales; family Hymenobacteraceae; genus Hymenobacter; species Hymenobacter profundi. Next base: position 2,838 of record NZ_JAHWGL010000110.1, on the reverse strand, counting down.
CACCCACGCCGACGAGCTATTCGGCACCGGCGGCATCGACTACTACAAAGACGGCCGCGAAACCTACGACAACGTGCAGGTGATGGCCCGCTACGCCCGCGAGGGCATGGTAGGCAACTTCGGGGCCACCTGCGGCAACGCCTACGACGGCTACCTGTTCAAGCTGAAAGGCACCCGCGGCACCATCTCCCTGCTTATTGATGAGGGCGTGTACTACCCCGAAAAAGACACGCTGAAGGAATACGGCACCGTAGATGGCGTGACCGGCGCCACCAAAATCACCTGGGACAAAAACGGCGGCATTCCCATCCAGACGGGTCCGCTGAAAGATGGTTCCTGGTACGCGTTGAGCGATTTTCACCGCACGGTGTACGAAAAAAAGCTACCCGATTCCAACGTTTTCACTGGGGCTAAAGTGGCCTGTACCGTACACATGGCCAACCAAGCCATTTACAACCGTACCATTGAGCGGTGGCAGCCTGAGTATAACGTGTAGGGTAGGGAGCGGTGTAGAGACGCATACTTGCGTCTCGTCGTTGCTGATGTTGTTTGCTATAATGATGCTGACACGTGTTGTGCAATGACAAGACGCAAATATGCGTCTCTACACTGTTCTAATGACTCTTTTAGTTAACGTAAACAGTTATATAGAGCATCATCATTTTAGCAGTTCTTGCATGACCGATTCATTTTCCCTGCGGGACAAAGTAATTGTAGTGACCGGCGGTACCGGTATTCTGGGCGAGGCCTTTATCAAAGGCATTGTGGCGGCGGGTGGCGCTGTGGGCATCTTGGGGCGCAACGCCGAGGTGGCCCAGGCCCGCGCCGAAGCCATTCAGCAGCAAGGGGGTAGGGCCGTGGCCCTGGTGGCCGATGTGTTGGAAGAAACCGAGCTGCAAGCCGCCTGCCAGCAGGTGATGGATACGTTTGGACGAATTGATGGCCTGGTGAACGGCGCCGGCGGCAATGCCCCCGATGGTGTGCTGGACCCCGCCGAGGACGTATTCAAGATGAACCTGGCCGGCATGAAGCGCGTGATGGACCTGAACGTATGGGGCACCGTGCTGCCTACCCAAGTGTTTGGGCCGGCGCTGGCCGAGTCGGGCGCGGGCAGCATCGTCAACATTTCGTCCATGAACTCCAAACGGGCCATCACTAAAGTGCTAGGCTACAACATGGGTAAAGCGGCCGTGGACTGCTACAACCAGTGGTTTGCGGTGGAAATGGCCAACCGCTACGGCGACCGGCTGCGCATGAACGCGCTGGCGCCCGGATTCTTCCTTACCGAGCAAAACCGCAGCCTACTCACCAACCCCGACGGCAGCTTCACCGCCCGCGGCGAAAAAGTCATCCGCCAAACGCCTTTCCAGCGCTTCGGCCACCCCGACGAGCTGCAAGGCGCCTTGGTGTGGCTGCTCAGCGACGCGTCCAAGTTCGTGACCGGCTCCATGATTTGCGTGGATGGTGGCTTCTCTATCTTCGGCGGCGTGTAAGGGCTGTTTGCACGATGTAGAGACGCATAGTTGCGTCTCGTCGTCCGCGTCGATTGGCTGAAATCGTCCAACGACGAGACGCAACTATGCGTCTCTACATCGTGCAAACAGCTTCTTAGAAAAGAACTCGTCACTTCTCTTGCAGGGACGAATGACGGGCTTCACTTATAAAAATCCATACATTCAGTAATGCCCCAACAACCCTATTTTCTGGAGCAAACCATGCGCTGGTTTGGTCCTTCCGATCCTGTTTCTTTGGCTGATATCCGGCAGGCAGGCTGCACGGGCGTCGTCACGGCGCTGCATCACCTACCCAACGGCGTGGTGTGGCCGGTGGCTGAAATTCAGGAGCGGCAGGCCGAAATCGAGGCCGCCGGCCTGGTGTGGAGCGTGGTGGAAAGCGTGCCGGTACATGAAGCTATTAAAACCCAGGTCGCAGGATATCAGCAGTATGTCGAAAATTACAAGGAGTCGCTGCGCAACCTGGGGGCGTGCGGGATTCGCACCGTCACCTACAACTTTATGCCGGTGCTGGACTGGACGCGCACCGACCTGAGCTACCCCATGCCCGACGGCTCGCTGGCGCTGCGCTTCGAGCGGGCCGCCTTTGTAGCATTCGACACGCTGCTGCTGAAGCGCAAGGGCGCCGAGCAGGACTATACGGCCGCGGAGCTGGAGGCCGCCCGCCAGCGCCTGGCAGGCATGAGCGAGGCCGAGCAGCTGCAATTGCAGCGCAACATCATTGCCGGTCTACCCGGCAGTGAGGAAAGCTTCACGCTGGCCAAGTTTCAGGAGGCACTAGACGCCTACCAGGGCATTGATGCGGCGCGGCTGCGGCAGCACCTCATCCATTTTCTGAGCGAAGTAGCGCCGGTGGCCGAGGCAGCGGGCGTGCGCCTCGTCATTCACCCCGACGACCCGCCCTACGCTATCTTGGGCTTGCCGCGGGTAGTGAGTACCGCTGCCGACGTGGCGGCACTGTTTGCCGCCGTGCCCTCACTCAACAATGGCCTGTGCTTCTGCACCGGCTCGTTCGGCGTTATCCCCGAAAACGACCTGCCTGCCATGGTGCGCCAGTTCGCCGACCGCATCCACTTCATCCACCTGCGCAGCACCCGCCGCAACGCCGCCGGCGACTTCTACGAGGACAACCACCTGGAAGGCGACGTGGATATGTATCAGGTAATGAAGGAGCTAGTAGAGGTGATGCAGCAGCGCGAAGTTGCCCTACCCATGCGCCCCGACCACGGCCACCAAATGTTCGACGACCTCGCCAAAAAAACCAACCCCGGCTACTCTGCCATCGGCCGCCTCCGCGGCCTTGCTGAGCTACGCGGGTTGGAGC
>NZ_JAHWGL010000010.1 GCF_019334315.1 Hymenobacter profundi | reverse complement strand
GCTACGCCAGTCGTTCAGCCGTAATAAGGTCCTTCGCAAGCTCAGGATGACACACAGTTTTTAACTCCTAAACTCACAACTTCACAAACTCACCACCTCATCCCCCAAACGTCTCCCAAGCCAGCTTCAGAATCACGCCGCTGACCACTACCAGAAACAGCACCCGCACGAAGCCTACCCCTTTTTTCAGGGCAAGGCGAGAACCTAGGGTGGCACCCAGCATATTGCAGGCGGCCATGGGTAAGGCCACGCGGTAGATGATTTGGCCGGTGAAGGCAAAGTAGGCAAGGCTGGTGAAGTTGGTGGCGGCATTCACCATTTTGGCTGAGCCGGAGGCCGTGAGAAAGTCGTAGCCGAACAGGCCCACGAACGTGAATAGCAGCATACTGCCCATGCCCGGCCCGAAAAAGCCATCGTAGAAGCCTAGCCCTACTCCCACCAGCACGCCGTAGAGCAGCTCGCGCTGGTGCGAAAGACGCGGGGCGTGCAGCTGCCCAAAATCCTTGCGCCAGAAGGTGTAGATGGCAATAACCACCAGCAGCCCCAACACCAGCGGCCGCACCAAGTCTTGCGGCAGATGGCTCACGGCGCGTGCCCCCAACAGTGCAAAAGCGCCCGCCGTGCCCGCTGCCAGCCCTACCACCCGCCACCGAATGGGCACCTGCCCAGCATAGCGGCGCAGGGCAATCAGCGTACCCATCATCGACGATACTTTGCCCGTACCCAGCACTGTGGGCACCGGCACGCCGGGGAGCAGCAGGAGCATAGCGGGCGTCTGAATCAGGCCGCCCCCGCCCACGATGGAATCAATGAAACCGGCCAGAAAGGCAAACCCGCACAGCAGGGCAATGGTACTTGTGGCAATCATGCGGGCGAAGATAGAGTTGATTAGCTATTAGCTGATAGCTCGAACAAAAGCTATTAGCTATTAGCCATCAGCTAATAGCTTCACTCTACCAACCTCCACGCACCGGGCGCGTACCTCTGCGGGAATCCTACCCTCCCCCGTATGACGGAGACCCTCTCCCACCGCGAAAAACTCCTGACGCTGGCCGGCGTGCTGCTGGCCATGTTCCTCGGCGCACTCGATCAAACTATTGTATCTACGGCCCTACCCCGCATCGTAGAAGACCTCAACGGCCTGGAGCGCTTCACGTGGGTGGCCACGGCCTACCTGGTGGCCAGCACTACGCTGGTGCCCATCTACGGCAAGCTGGCTGATATGTACCCGCGCCGTACGCTGGAAATCACGGTAGTCATTATTTTTCTGATCGGCTCGGTGCTGTGCGGATTGGCGGGCGAGTTTGGCCCCCTACCTCTGCTGGGCGACGGGATGAACCAGCTGGTCATTTTTCGGGGAATTCAGGGACTGGGCGGTGCGGGGCTGTTTGCGCTGGCGTTCATCATCATTGCCGACTTGTTTCCGCCGGCCGAGCGGGGCAAATACCAGGGGTACACGGGGGCCGTATTCGGCACGTCGTCGGTGCTGGGGCCCTTTCTGGGCGGCTTGCTTACCGACCACGGCACGGGTTGGATTCCGGGCGTGGCGGGCTGGCGCTTGGTGTTCTACGTGAACCTGCCGCTGGGCGCGCTGGCCCTGTGGTTTATTCTGACCTACATGCCCAAGCTGGCTCCGCAGGAAACTGGCAAACGCCTCGACTACCTGGCGGCCCTACTACTTCTGACGGGCTTGGTACCGCTGGTTATTGCCCTACAACTCAACAAGGCCACCTACGGCTGGACCTCTCCCCTCACGCTAGGGCTGCTGGTAGGGGCCGTTGTATCCCTCACGCTGTTTGTACTCCGGTCGTTGCGCTCCGACAATCCTATTTTAGCCTTTAGTCTGTTTGAAAATCCGGTATTTCGAGCAGCCAATGTGGCTATTTTTCTGTTAGGCGGGGCATTTTTGGGACTGGTGATTTTTGTGCCGCTGTTTATGGTGAACGTGCTGGGCGTATCTGCCACCAAGGCCGGTATCAGCCTGATTCCGCAGTCGTTGGGGGTGGTGACGGGCTCGGTGGTGGCCGGGCAGATGGTGTCGCGCTTCGGGCATTATAAGCGTTGGATGCTGGGGGGCGGCGTAGTATTGCTCGCGGGTCTGAGCCTACTTGCCACCATGCCCGCGGATGTATCTTATACCCGCGTGCTGGTCTACCTCGCCATCTGTGGTATCGGGTTAGGCCCTACCATGCCGCTCTACACACTGGCTATTCAGAATGCCGTGGAGCCGCCACTAATGGGTCAGGCCACCTCTGCTAGCCAGTTTTTCCGGCAGATTGGCGGCGCCATTACCACAGCCCTACTGGGTACGGTGCTCACGCTCACGCTGACCGAGGCCCTACCCGCCACGGCACAAACAGCCGCCGGCGCCGCCTCCCGCACGGCCGCTACCACCACCGATAGCCCTACCCTGTCGCCGGAGCTAGCCAGCGCACCTACCGCCGCCGGCCCAACGCCGGTAGTACGTGCAGCGTTTTCCAAAGCCATTCACCGGGTATACCTGGTGGTGATTGTACTGGCCGCGCTGGGCTGGGCAGCCACGTGGTTTGTGCCCGAAAGGCCCCTCCGCAAAACCAATGAGGTGAGTGAGCCGGCACTGGCCGAGTAGAACTTTGGGTGGGGCTGGTTGTTAGTAAGTTCGATAGAGAAACTCTCATCCTGCGCTTGCGAAGGACCTTATCCCGTTGACCAATAGGTGCTGATGACTCGTTCTGCCGTGCAAAGGTCCTTCGCAAGCGCAGGATGACAGACGTTTCTCTGACAACTATTCCCTAACAACTGACAACTATCTTATATGAAAACGCCTTCTTCTATCCGTCTGAGCGTGCTCGACCAGTCGCCGGTGCGGCAGGGCGGCACGGCCCGGCAGGCCCTGCTCGAAACGGTGCAGCTGGCCCAACACGCCGAGGCCCTGGGCTACACCCGCTTCTGGGTGTCGGAGCACCATAATTCGGAGTCGCTGGCGGGCACTACTCCCGAGGTGCTCATGGCCCATTTGGCGGGTCAGACCAAGCACATTCGTATTGGTTCGGGTGGGGTAATGCTGCCGCATTACTCAGCCCTGAAGGTGGCCGAAAACTTTCGCCTGCTCGAAGGCCTGTTCCCCAATCGCATCGACCTGGGAATAGGTAGGGCACCCGGTGCCGACCGCCTCACGGCGCAGGTGCTCAACCCCAGCAATCAGTTCAGCGAACAGGATTTCATCGAGCAACTCATGGACCTGGACCGCTACCTCACTGACCGCGCCGACCCAGAAACCATCCAAACCAAAATCAAAGCCGCCCCGCTGATAGATACCGTGCCGGAACTGTGGCTACTGAGCAGCAGTGGGCAAAGCGGCTTGTTTGCGGCGTATCTGGGCATGGCCTTCACCTTCGCCCACTTCATCAACCCCCACGGCGGCCCCGAGGCGGTGCAACAGTACCGCGAGAAGTTCCGGCCCTCCTTGCGCCTACCCAAGCCCGCAGCCAGCATGGCCATCTTCGTGCTTTGCGCCGATACCGAGGAAAAAGCCCAGGAGCTAGAAGACACCCTGGCCCTGCAAATGACCCTGCTCGAAACCGGCATGCGCGGCCCTACGCCACCCTACGCTACCGTGCGCGACTACCCCCTGGCGCCTGCCCAGCGCGCCCGTCTGGAATACAACCGCCAGCGCATGGTAAGCGGCACGCCCCTTCAGGTGAAAATGCAGCTGGAAAAGCTGGCCGCCGAATACGGCGTAGACGAAATCATGGCTGTTACCATCACCTACGACTTTCAGGACCGGCTCCGGTCGTATGAGTTACTGGCCGAGGCATTCGCGTTGCAGCCAGCCGCGGCGCCAGCACTGGTTTAGCCTCCAATCAACAGGCCCGATGCCAATGCATCGGGCCTGTTTCGTGAATGTCTTATCGATGGGTGGTGTCCTCGTTGTGTTTCAGAATACCAGTAGTACATCACTCTACCCAGCACTTATCTAATAGAATTCTAATAGCAGCCCCCTTATAGCTGTAGTACTTTTGCCGGTATACTAGCTTCTCCTTACATGTCCCAACCAGCTCCCACGCCGACCCCTCCTACTGGCTTTTCTGCCCTGCTAGCCCGCATCGCCAGCGAGTGGTTTTTATTAGGTCTAGCTGGCGTGGTGTTGCTTGCCTACCTTTTTCCAAATGCTGGCAGCGACGCCAGTCCCCTACCCTGGCACACCATCAAAACGGTGGGCGTGAGCATCATTTTCTTTGCGTATGGTCTGCGCCTGAGCCCGGCCAAGCTGAAAACCGGCATGCGCAACTGGCAGCTTCACTTGGTTACGCAGCTAACTACCTTCGCGCTTTTTCCGCTGCTGGCGCTGGCCGTACGGCCCTTTTTCACGGGTGCAGAGGGCGCGTTGCTTTGGCAAAGCATCTTCTTCCTGTGTGCCCTGCCCAGCACAGTTTCTACCTCGGTGGTGATGGTGAGCATTGCGCAGGGCAACATTCCGGCGGCTATTTTCAATGCCACGCTGTCGGGGTTGCTGGGCATTGCACTGACCCCGCTGCTTACCGGGCTGGTGCTGCAAACCAGCACCGTTGGCATTCCGCTGCAAGAGCTGATACTGGATTTGGTTGGGCAGGTGATTGTGCCCGTGGCGGCTGGCGTGCTGCTAAACCGCTGGCTGGGCGCATTTGCCGAGCGCAATGGCAAGCTGCTGCGCATTTCCGATCAGGTGATTATCCTACTGATCGTCTTTACAGCATTTTGCGAATCCTTTGCCGAGGGCGTGTTCAGTAGCTATGCCTTGCAAGATGTAGTGGGCCTAAGCTTGGGTATGGTAGGGTTGTACTTCGCCGTATTTGGAATTGTATGGGGAGTGAGTGGCCTATTGGGTTTTCCGCGCGAAGACCGGATTACGGCCGTTTTTTGCGGTTCTAAAAAATCATTGGTTCACGGCAGCGTATTCGCCAGCCTGCTGTTTCCGGGGGCGGCTGCCGGGGCCTTACTGCTTCCGCTGATGCTATATCACGCGTTGCAAATCATTGTGGCGAGTACCATGGCGCAGCGCATGGGGAAACGAGCAGTCATTTCCGTCGTGTGAACACAAAGAGCGTGTAACACGCATCGCGTGCAGTAGTAGCCAAATTGCTCTTGTCAGAGACTCTATTTTGTATCGTTATAGCTACCTCTAACTTCAAAAAATTTAATTTTTATCTAATAACGAGTGCTTTATTACGCGGTGAAACATGATTTTCAGTAGATCTATCAGTTCGCGCACAATTTTTGGTTACGCCTCGCGCTTACCTACTGTTTTTGGTCGACCGATTTTTCTATTCGCTTTCTCATGCGCAAACTTTTCCTTACGCTATTAGTATCCCTGACGCTTGTAAGTATTGCCTCTGCACAAACGCCAGCCAAAGACTTATACACCGCAGTTCTCAAGAATAAGTCGGCTGAGGTAGAAGCGCTGCTTACCAGCGGGGCCGATGCCAACGCTTCCGTAGAGATGGTACCGGGTTTCCCGACCACCTATCTGATTATCGCAGCCGGGCAAAACCACCTCGATATTGTGAAAAGCCTGCTCCAACACAAGGCTTCGGTAAACAAAGCAGATAACTTTCGGAATACGCCCCTGATGGCTGCCGCCGCCAAAGGCCATGTTCAGGTAGTGCAACTATTGCTCGCTAGCGGCGCCGACGCCAAGATGCAGGACGACGACGGCAAGAACGCCTTGGCACTTGCCAAAGAGGGCAACCACGCTGCCGTAGTTGCCCTCCTCGAACCCAAAACCAAGTAACGCTAAGGCGCTACGCCGGCCGGCCTACCACTGCTGGTTGCCCAATAGCCGCTGACCGCCCAATAGAACGCCGATTGCTTTTCTGCCGCTTGTTCAGCCAGATAATTACCCCCGTAATGGGTAGGCTGGTGGCGATTAAGCAAGCCAGAAAATACAGAATCTTGGAAAAGGTGCCTGCTACCTCGCCCGTGTGCAGGGGTTTGATGAGGCTAGTCAGTTGCTCATTGAAGGGCTTGGCGGCGAAGATATCGGCCTTGAGCACGGTGCCGCTATACTGGTCCAGCGTGAGGCGGTCGGTGCCGGCCAGGGCAAAGAAGCCCGTTTTTGTTTTTTGAACACTAGCCGAGCCTTCCGGGCCTTTGGGTAGGGTCAGGCGTACATCGCCGGGGTAGGCCAACTGGCGGTTGGCCAAGGCTAGGTAGTCGTCGGCGGAGAGGGTGCGGCCAGTGGTGGCGGGCACGGCCGAAGGCAGCGGCTTCTCGCCCCTTCCCCCAAATACTTTGGCGCCCAACAAGCTGCTTAGGCCATCGCGGTACCACTCAAACGACCAGCACAGGCCCGTCAGCGACATCACTGTGAGCAGGCCCAGCGCGTAGAATCCCAGTGTATTATGCAGATCGTGGTTGAGGCGCTTACGGCTTGCGTTGGTTTTAATGACGAAGCCGGGCCGCCACATTTTCCATTTGCTCCACTGCTTTAGCTTAGCCGGCGCCCACAACACCAGCCCGGTTAGCTGCAACACCACAAAAATCAGTGTGGCAGTTCCTACCAGTATCTGGCCCACGCCCCCTTCAATCAGCAGCCAGCGGTGCAGGCCCATCACGCCCATAAAGAACTTGGACAGGCCGGTTTCGGTGTTGCCTTGCACGGCGGCGGTGTAGGGATTCACGAGCAGCGTCTGCGAGTCCTGGTTGCCGCGCTTGCCGCGCTTGCCGCCTTTGCCACCCCGGCTCTCCTTGCCGCCGCCACCCCGGTGACCTTCACGGCTGGGCTTACTCCCTGCTTGTTGCTCCGCCTTTTCCTCGGCTTGCTGGCGCGCCAGGGCTTTCCGGGTAGTCAGCGAGAAGGCCCAGGCCCGCTCGGAGTCGGCGGGAATGCTTAGGGCTACCACTTTGCTGGCTGGGTAGGCTTGCTCCAAGCGGCTTACCAGAGTAGAGGCCGGCAGCGGCTGCCCGGCGGCGGGCGGAGTTACATGGTAGGCATCTGCCTCCACGGCCTGTGTAATTTCGGTGCGGAAGGTATAGAGGGTGCCGCTCAGACACACAATGAACAGGATAAGGCCGCTACCTACCCCCAACCATAGGTGAATGTCTAGGATAAACTTGCGTAGCGTGTAACCACTTTTCTCAGTTGTCACGGGAAATGGAATGAAGGGTAGGAAATGAATAAGGAAGAAGGCGACGCTAATTTAGATTAATTATAAATTAAATCGCTACGTGTGGGAGCCATCTTTTCCGCATACTCGCTCTTCATGGGTCAAGCGTTTCATTATTCAATTTTACCTCTTATTTAGAAATAATAAAAATAGACTAAGGCTTATTTGTTTTAATTCTAATTTAGAAGTTGCTTTGCCAATATTTTGAATCATTACAAATAAGGTATGACAACACGTCTCCTCTTCCTCCCTTTGTTTCTTGGCCTTTCGTTTCCTGTGGATACTTTGGCGCAGTCTATACCGCGTACGGCAGCTCGCCAAGTGCAACAGGAAACCGGAACGCTAACCGGCCAGATACGGCTAGCCGACGGGCAAGCTGCGGAATCGGTGGCAGTGCTTGTGCAGGGCACCTCGCTAGGCACGAATACGGATGCAGACGGGCGTTTTCGCCTGCAGGCGCCTGCGGGCTGGCTGACGGTAGCTGTTACCCACGTAGGCTATGTAACTCAACTACTGACGGTGGAAGTGAAAGCCGGTCAGGCCGTTGCGATGGCCCCACTAACGCTGGCAAAAGACCAACGCCAGCTTTCGGAGGTGACTGTGACGGGCAACCGCACCATCAACGAGAAACCTGTGGCCGTAGGCAAGCTGCCGGTACGCCCGCTAGACCTGCCCCAGAGCATCGTCACCATCAACCAGCAGGTGCTGGAGCAGCAGCAGGTGCTGCGCATCAGTGATGCGCTGGCCAACGTGAGTGGCGTGTACGTGATGGGTACCACCGGCGGCACCCAGGAAGAACTGGCCAGCCGGGGCTTCTCGATGGGCAGCAACAACACCTTCAAAAACGGCGTGCGCTACAACAACGGCGCGCTGCCGGAAGCCACGGCTTTGGAAAGCTTCGAGGTGATGAAGGGTAGCAACGCTATTCTGTACGGCAACGTGGCGGCTGGCGGTATTATCAATCTAGTCACCAAAAAGCCCCGTTTCGAGCAGGGCGGGCAGGTAGGGATGCGCGTGGGCAGCTACGATTTCTACAAGCCGTTTTTGGATGTATACGGCGCCGTGAACAGCTCCGAGCATGTGGCCTACCGCGTGAATGCGACCTACGAAAACGCCCGCAGCTTCCGGCAGGGCGTGTCGTCGAGCCGCTTCTACGTGAATCCATCGCTGCTTTTCAAGGTAGGCGAGAAAACGGATTTGCTGGTGGAAGGCGACTACCTCCACGACGAGCGCACCCCTGACTACGGCATTGGCACCATCAACTACCGCATTGTGGACGTGCCGCGCAGCCGCTTCCTGGGGGCCAATTGGGCGTATAACAACACCGACCAGACCAGCCTCACCACTACCCTCACCCACCGCCTTTCCGACCGCTGGCAAGTGCGCCTGATTGGCGGCTACCAAGGCTACGACAACGACCAGCGCAGCACTTCCCGTCCCATTGGAGTGCTCGAAAACGGCGACTGGAGCCGCAACGCCCAAGGCAGCCAGACTATGCAGGACTACTTTCTGGGTGAGCTGGACGTAACGGGCAAGTTCAAAACGTTCTTCCTCAGCCACGCTGTGCTGGTAGGCATGGATGCCGATAAGTACAACACCACTACGCCCTCCTATACGGCCGTAGCCTACGACAAAATCAATATCCTGGACTTGGACAAGTACACGCAGCGTGGCGACCTGCCGGCCCTATCGCTGGCCTCGCGTAATAATACTCCCATTCGGCGGGTAGGGGCCTACGTGCAGGATTTGATCAGCGTGGACGAAAAAGTGAAGATACTGGCCGGCGTGCGCTATACGTATCAGGAAACCGGCACGAAGTCGCTGTCATACAAGGACTACTCCGTGACGCAGAGCAAGCGCTACGACGACGCTTTTTCGCCGCGCCTGGGCCTGGTATATCAGCCCATCAAGACCAGCTCCATCTTTGCTTCCTACTCCAACTCGTTTGTGCTGAACTCGGGTATTAGTCAAACTGGCGGTGCGCTGCCACCGTCCACCCTCAATCAGTTTGAGGTAGGCGTGAAAAACGACCTGCTCAACGGGGCCGTGTCGGCCAACGTGACGGCCTACCACATCGTGAACGACGGACAGGTACAGACCATTCTGCAAAACAGCCCGCGCTTTAATCCAGATTTTCCCAATGCTCAAGAATTGGCGGGTGAAGTGACCAGCAAGGGCTTAGAAGTGGACATTCTTAGCAAGCCCTATAAAGGCTGGTCGCTGATTGGGGGCTATAGCTACAACCACACCTCCTACACCAAGAGCAACATCTACGAGGTAGGAAGCCTGCTGCGCTACAACCCCAACCACACGGCCAACCTGAGCGTGTTCTACACCCTCGACCACTCCACGCTGCGCGGGCTGCAAGCCGGCTTCACGGCCTACTACGTGGGCGAGCGGCAGGCAGGCCGCAACACCCGCCTGGTTGGCAGCAACGGCCAGCCCATCAACGACACGTTTCAGCTGATTCCGCTGCCTGGCTACACGCAGTTTGATGCGTCGGTGGGCTATGCCTACCAGCGCCTCACGCTGCGCCTGAAGCTTTCCAACCTGCTCGACAAGCTCAGCTATAACGCCCACGACGACAACAGCATCAACCCCATTGCGCCGCGCCAGCTGGCCGCCACGCTCACCTACCAATTGTAAAAAATCGCGGCAGCTCCTCCCAAAGCAAAGCCCGACCGTAGCGACGCCAACACTTTAACCGGGGCTGCGTTAAGCGAATACTATTTGCTTAACGCAGCCCCGGTTTATGTCCACCTCCACTTCTGGCCTGCTCGCTACCCTCCGGCGCCATTGGACCTACTATGTAGCGGAAGCAGCCGGAGCGGCCACGTTTATCATTGTGGCGTCGTGCGCGGCGGTGGTGGTGCAACACCCTACCTCGCCAGTGCGGCAGTGGCTGGGCGACAATGAGTTGCTGCGCCACGTGGTACTGGGCCTACCCATTGGCCTAGCCGTGGCCCTCATGACGTATAGCGCCTGGGGGCAGCGCTCGGGGGCGCACCTCAACCCGGCCGTCACGCTGGCGTTCTGGCAGTTGGGTAGCCTCAGCGCCACCGACACGTTTTGGTACGTAGTGTTTCAGTTTGGGGGCGCTCTGACCGGCGGCTTCCTGATGGAGCAGGTACTGGCGCCTTGGTATACTCACCCAGACATCAAGCAAAACGTGACGGTGCCCGGCGACTGGGGCGTGGGTGTGGCACTGCTGGCCGAAGCCACTATTTCGGCCTTTTTCATGTTTGTGCTGCTCTGGGCGCTGCACTCCGAGCAGCGGCGCAAGTACGCCGGCTGGCTGCTGGCCGGCTTGCTGGCCCTCTACATTGCCTTCGAAACGCCGCTTTCAGGGATGAGCCTGAACCCCGCCCGGTCGCTGGGCACAGCCGTAGCGGCTGGCAATTTCACGGGGCTGTGGGTGTATTTTGTGGCGCCCATTGCCTCTATGTGGCTGGTGGCGGTGCTCTTTCAGCGCTATTACCACGGCGCGACATTTGAATGCGCCGTTTTGGCCGGCTGCGCCACCCCTGCCGAAGCCGGTCCGTATGCCCGGCAACAGCCCCAGTTTCCCGATCCGCAGGGCGACGAGTAGGTGCTGGTTCTTCCTCCCCTATCTACCCGCTTGGGCTAGAACAGGCGGTACAGTGACGTGACCTAACGCCTCTCTACATTACGCAAACGGCCTCCGTTTTTACCTTACAGAGTAAAGTAAAAATGGAGGCCGTTTGCTGAATAATTCTGCTGTTTACTTACCGTAAACGCCCGTCAGGAACGTTTTCAAGTCGGTGGGGCGGCGGCCCAGTAGTTGCTCCAGGGTAGGGCTGCTGAGGTTGAACTCATCGGCCGCCATGGCTTTTGATAAGCCGACCATCATCATCACTACGGGTTCGGGCACGTGGTGCTCGCGCATGCCGGCAGCCAGGGCTTCCGGCGTAATGGGCACATACTGCACGGGCTGACCGGCAACCTCGCTCAGCGTAGCCGCAACATCCTGAAAGGAATAGGCCGGCGCGGGCGCCAGGTCGTACGTCTGGTTGTTGTGGCCGGGGGAAGCTAAAATAGTGGCCGTGGCTTCGGCCAGGTCCTGGCGGAGCGCGTAGCTTACTTTGCCCTCGCCAGCTGCGGCGAAGAGCTGGCCGCTGGGTAGGGCGTTTTCGCCAATCATCATCGGCAGAATGTCCAGGTACAGCGTATTGCGTAGCAGCGTGTATGTCAGCCCCGACTCTTTGAGGTAGGCCTCGGTAGCTACGTGGCTGGGCGAAGCGCCGAAGTGCGAATCGGCCGAAGGATTGATAACGCTGGTATACAGCACGTGGCGCACGCCCGCTGCTTTGGCCGCGTCAATCACGTTTTTGTGCTGTTGCAAGCGGTTTTCCAAGTCGTCACCAGAAATTAGCAGCACCTTCTCCGCGCCTTGAAAGGCAACTTGCAGCGTGGCGGGGGCGTTGTAGTCGCCCTGTCGCACCTGTATGTCCTGGGCACTTAGGTCGGTGGCTTTTTGCAGGTTCCGCACCAAGGCAATTAATTGGTTAGCAGGAACTTTAGACAATAAGGCGTTGAGGGTGGCCCGGCCTAGGTGGCCGGTAGCTCCGGTGATGGCAATCATGGGCTTGGTTCTTTTAAGTACAATAGTTACTTTTAGTAACTCAAAACTAGTAGACGCGTTTTGCGTCCGCAAGAAGGCATTTACTTCTTCCTAAGGCACATGCACGTAACTATCACTGAAAATCAGCCAATTACTTTTCAAGCTGAGGCAAAAAAAATTTTACAGAATATCCAAACGGCTACCAGCATCTGCCCCGTGCGCCACGTCTTAGACCGCATCGGCGATAAGTGGTCCTTTCTCTGCATCCTGCACCTGGGCGCCGCCGACACGCTGCGATTCAACGAGTTGCGCAAGCAAATCGGCGATGTATCGCAGCGGATGCTCACCGTCACGCTCCGCTCCCTGGAAGCCGACGGCCTGGTGCAGCGTCACGTGTACGCCGAGGTGCCGCCCCGCGTAGAATACCAGCTCACGCCGCTGGGCCACAGCCTGCTCGTAGCCTTCTCAGGACTTGGCACCTGGGCCAATGCGCACGCCCAGGAAGTAGCCCAAGCCCGGCAGGCATTTGCGTCGCGGGAGAAAGGCGAGGGGTAGAAACCTGACCAAAAATTGGTTTTTTCGCCCTACCCTCGCCTACGCTGCTTCGATTTCCGCTACGGCCTGCGCTACCAGTGTGGCTGCAAGCGCCGCGTTAGGGCGGCCGGCCTGGCGCTGCTGAATCTGGCGGAGTAGGCCAATCAGCCGCTTGAAATCCAGGTAGGGTTTGAAACCCACCGTCAGGTCTTTGATGCGGGAGATGCCTTCGGTCAGGGCGGTAGGGTCGTCGAGGCGGCCTAGTATTTCGCTCAGGCCGGGTAGCATTTCGAGGCGGTTTATGGGGGTAGCGGCGTCGTACTTTGCCCGCATCAGGGGCCATTGCGCCAAGGTGCCTACCTGGCCGTATACCTGCACCAGGGCTATTGTGAGGACACCCGTATTGTCGGCTTCCAAAGCCAACGCGCGGGTCAGAGCCAGCTTCGGATTCAGCGGCAACAGCCCTTGCAGCGCCGCCCCCTGCACCCGGTACGACAGACCTTCCAGGGCCTGCACAAACAGCGGGGCGTATTGCTTTTCCTTGAGCGAGCCCAAGGCCAGCAGCGCCGCTGCCCGCACCTGCACCGACGAATCGGTAGTGGCGAGCCTGCGTAGCGTGGGCGTGGCCGCTTTGCGCAAATCCGCCTGCTGGAGCGCCAGGGCTTCGATAGCAAACTGGCGCAGTACCGGCGACTGATCGGCCAGGCCGGCTACCAACAGCTGTTGGGCCACCGGCTGGATAATTTGCTTTTGGGCGGCCGCCAGGGCCTCGCGACGGTCGAGGTAGCGCGGGGCGTGGCGGAACTGGTAGGCGAAGGCGGCCAGCGGCTTGTTGTCGGTTTTCTGCCAGACCAGCACCTTTTCGGCATCCACGTTCACCAAATCCGGCTTGCTGGCCGACGGAAAGCGGAAGGTTTCGGCGGCCTTCCGCACGGTAATGTGGTGGCGCGTGGGCTTGCCATCAGCATACAGATCTACGGCCAGCGGCAGTTGAAAGGCCGGCCCCGGCTGGGTTTGCCTGATGGTGACTTGCTGCTCCTTCCGAGCCGCATCCCAGGCGTAGTCAATCGTGACAATGGGGTGGCCGGCGCGGTAGTACCACTGGTTGAAAAACCAGTTCAGATCCTGCCCCGATGCCTCTTCCAGGGCCAGCCGCAACTGCTGCGCCTCGCCGGTTCCGAAAGCGTTTTGGGTCAGGTAGCGCTGCAAGCCCTTAAAAAACACTTCTTCCCCCAGGTAGCTACGCAGCATGTTCAGGATGCTACCGCCCTTTTGGTAGCTCACCCCGTCGAACATGTCTTCCTTGTCGGCGTAGGTGAAGCGCACGAGCGGCTTGGCATAGTTGCCGGCGCTGCTCAGGTAGTTGCGCAGGCTGCGGTCGGCCTGGGCGGCGCCAGCATCGGGGCCGTGGGCGTGCTCGGCCCACAGCACCTCCGAGAAATTGGCAAACGACTCGTTCATGGTCAGGTTACTCCAGCTCTCGGCCGTCACGTAGTCGCCAAACCACTGATGAAACAGCTCGTGGGCTATTTCGCGCTCCACATCGGCGTACTCCCAATCCAGCTGCTCGCGGGCGGTGCCCTGGGCGTGCGGTCCATATAAGGAAGCCGTGGTATTTTCCATCGCCCCACTCACGTAGTCGCGCACCACCACCTGGGCGTACTTCTGCCACGGAAACGCCACGCCCAAACGCTCAGAAAAAAACTCCAGCATGCGGGGCGTCTGCCCGAAAATGGCGCGGGCCTGCGCGGCGTACCGCGGCTCCAAGTAGTAGCTCACCTCCTTGCCGCGCCAGGTATCGGTGGTTTTTTGGAAGTCGCCCACAGCCAGCATAAACAGGTAGGGCGCGTGGGGCTGCGCCATTTTCCAAGTGTCGCGGCGCAGGCCGGGGCCGGCGGGTACTTGGCTCACCAGCAGGCCATTGCTGAGGGTAGCGTACCGGGCGGGCACCGTCAGACTGATTTCGGAGGTAGACTTCTGGTTGGGCTTGTCGATGGTTGGGAACCAGGCCGAGTTGGCTTCCGTCTCGCCCTGCGTCCAGATTTGCACGGGCTTGCCGGCCTCCGCGCTGTCGGGGTTGATGAAGTAGAGGCCCTTGGCATCCCGAATAGCCGCCGAGCCCTTCGCGTGCAGCCCGTCGGGTTTGGCCGTGTACTCGATGTAGATGGTATACGCCTCCCCCGCCGGTACCCTTCGCCCCAACCGAATCAGCAAGTGTTGTTGGTTGTAGTCGTATTGGAGTGGCTGTTGCTTCTCCCCCTTCATCAGGGCCACTGCCTGAATATCCATGCCCTGCGCATCCAACCGCAGCGAGTCGGTGGCGTAGGCGTGCGGCTTTAGCGTTAGCCATTCTTTGCCGTAGGCGTAGCGCTTGGCGTAGTCGAACCGCAGGTCCAGCCGCGTGTGCACCAGTTCGTTGACTTTGCGAGGCGTGGCGCGATACACGGTATCAGTCGGTTGCTGGGCAACCGCCGGGGTAGCAACGGCAAAGGCGAGCAGCAGCAGAAGTAGATTTCGCATCAGGTGCACAAGATGAATAGACTTGTGCTATGGTAGATGTACGGCCGGCGCAGAGGGTTGCCTGTCCACTCGGGTAGCCAGCACTAGAACGCCGCCCCTACCCTACCACAAACGTGCGCATGCTCATCCCACCAAAGCTCACCTCCTCGAAGGCGTGCCGGATATCGTCGTCGGCTTCGGCTAGGGCCAGGCTGTAGAGCATCGGGATGTAGTGGTCGGGGGTAGGCACGGCGAGGGAACCGGCGGCGCCGGCCTGCTGGTAGTGTGCCAGCGCCAACAGGTCGCGCTGATCGATTTTCTGCTTGGCCCAGGCGTCAAACTCCGCGGCCCAGGCGTGGGGCGCGGGGTTGTTGTGCAGGAAGTGGGGCATGCTCTGACGGAGGTTGTGCACAATGTTGCCGCTGCCTACCACCAGCACCCCGCGCCGGCGCAGAAATTGGAGCTGCCGGGCCAGCTCGGCGTGGAAGGTGAGCGGCCGGCCGTAGTCAATGCTGAGCTGAAACACCGGAATATCTGCCTCCGGAAACAAGTGGTGCAGCACCGTCCAGGTGCCGTGGTCGAGGCCCCACTCGTCGGTGGGGTGGGCGTCGGGTAGGGCGGCCAGCACCTCCTGGGCCACGTCAGGTGCGCCGGGCGCGGGGTATTGCATGGCAAACAGCTCGTCGGGAAAGCCGCCGAAGTCGTGGATGGTTTCGGGCCGCTCGTTCACGGCCACGTAGGTGCCGCGCGTGAGCCAATGCGCCGACACCACCAGCACCGCCCGCGGCGGTTGCCGGTTTCGGATATCCCTACCCAGCTGGTGCAGGGTTTGGGTGAAGGGGTTATCGGCCAGCGCGTTCATGGGCGAGCCGTGCCCCACGAAAAGCACCGGCATTTTATCGGTTTTCTGAAACGCGGAAGCGGTTTTGTGGAGGTCTTGCAGAGAGTTCATGGCAAAGGCGAAGGGGTGGTAGCGCTGGGTTTTCCGGGAATCTTACTACTATCCGAGGGCAGCGTTGACTTGCAACAACAGTACCGCGTCCGTAGCAGCAGAACCCTAATTATAGGGTAGGAACAAGGCCAGCTATTTCACTTAAGATAACAATCTAATGAGGCAAACTGCGCAAAATCATTCAGCCATTACCTCAGGCGAGGCGCCCCAGCCCAGCGGCCGTCGGGTTGGTACGCCTCGCCTGAGGTAATGGCTAGACGGCCACGCTATCTAGGCCTTTTTGCAGGGCTTGGGCCTGAAATTCGGGTAGCTTCACGCCCTCGGCGCGGGCTACGGTTATGTCGGTCATACCCAGGAACCCGAGCATCCAGCGTAGGTAGGGCGTAGCAAAATCGTAGGGCTGCATGGGTCCCTCGGAGTAGATGCCGCCACTGGCTACGGCCAGGTACACCCGCTTATCCGTTATCAGTCCCTCCGGGCCGGTAGGCGTGTAGCGGAACGTGATGCCCGCCCGCGTCAGGTGGTCGAGCCACGATTTCAGCGACGAAGCAATGGAGAAGTTATAAAACGGCACTCCAATGACCAGCACATCGGCAGCGAGTACCTCCGCAATGGCCTCATCGGAGTGGCGCACGGCCTGCTGCTGCTCCGTCGAACGCGCCTCAACCGGTGTGAAATAGGCTTGCAGATGGGCTTCTTCCAGGTGAGGAAACGGATTCTTAGCCAGGTTGCGTACTACCACGGAGCTACCAGGATGCGCCGCGCGTAGCTTGTCGATAATTCCCTGGCTGAGTTGGGTGCTGTACGACTCGGCCCCGCGGGCGCTGGAAATAATTTGCAGGATCTGCATAGGAAAAAAGGTAAAATGAGGAAGAAAAAACGATGCGAAAACGGGCAGCATCTACCCACCCTGTTTCGACGTACCACTGGTACTCTGGTTTCCTCAAGTAATCAGCTACCCTTTTGTTTGCTCTCCGTAGAAGTTGCAGATTACGCCCTCGTAACCTGATTTCCGGTAGGTAATCAGCTGTTTTTCTTCCAAATCACAATTTTTCTTTACTCTACTATGCTCAAGCATAACGCCGCGGAATGCACCCACACCATAGAAGGATTACGTAGCGCGCTGACCGTGTTCAGCGGCAAATGGAAGCTGCAAATAATCGTAGCGCTGCTCTCAGGTGTGCATCACTTCCGGGGCCTGGAGCGCAGTATTCCGGGTATCTCCACGAAAGTGCTGGCCAAGGAGCTCAAGGACTTAGAAGCCCACCAGCTCCTTGCGCGCACGGTGCATCCCGGCCCGCCGGTTGTAGTCGAATACCAAGCGCTGCCCTATGCCAGCACGCTTGAGCCCGTTATCAGCATCCTAAAAGACTGGGGAAATGCGCATCAGCTTCGATTAGATGCTGCCTCGGCTGCCCATACACAGGAAGTATAGGCTAGGCAAGCCGAGTGGGAATGGTATGTATCCTGTACCCTACCCTTTCGACAGCTCCCCCGCCCGGCGCTCGGCCGCGCTAATTCCCCCAATCAGCGCCCCCGCCAAATCCCGCTCCCCGAATACCGTGAGGGCCGCCTCCGTGGTGCCGCCCTTCGAGGCTACGGCCTTAATCAACTCATCCAGCGACTTTTCGGAGTTGTTGAGCAAGTGGAAGGAGCCCAACATCGTTTGCTTCACCAACTGCGCGGCCAGGGCCTCGTCGAAACCCAGCTGGCGGCCGGCCTCAATCATGGCCCGCACGATGTAGAAGAAGTAGGCTGGTCCGCTGCCGCTCACGGCCGTGGCAGCGTCGAGTAGGTTTTCCTGCTCTAGAAACACGGCCCGCCCGGTGGAGTTAATTAGGTTTTCCACCTGCCGGATTTGCCGCACCGTCAGGCCCTCGGCGGCGGCGTAGGCCGTCATGCCCAGCCCGATGAGAGCCGGCGTATTGGGCATGGCCCGAATGATGAGGGGGTGCGCCAGCTCCTGCTGCAACCGCGCAATGGGGATGCCGGCCATGATGGACAGCACCATCTGATGGGGCTGTACCACATCGCGCAGTTCCCGCGCTACCGCGCTGAAATCCTGGGGCTTCACGGCCACAATCACCAGATCGTACAGGCCTACCTCCTGCGTGATGCCCAGCACCACGCGCCCAGCCTGCCTACCTTCCAGCTCCGTCTGCCGGGCCGGGCTCCTGGCCACCAACAGCATGTTTTCGGGCTTCACCAGGTTGTTTTGCAGGAAGGATTTGGCGTAGGCCATGCCCATGTTGCCGCATCCAATAATTGCTACGCGCATTGCTGTGAGGGTGGAAGGTTGGATTCACAAGGTAGGAAACGTTGTCGTCGTACTCACCAGAACACACCAAAACGTCATTTCGACCAGCGGGAGAAATCTCGCGTGCTTCCGGCAATTACTATCCGGCGTCAGCACGCGAGATTTCTCCCGCTGGTCGAAATGACGTTCTTTTCTTGCTCTTATTGTTTTTAAAACGGCGGGTCTTCGTTGCCGAAGTTGCTGCGGGGGAAGGCCTGCGGAGGCGGCGTGTCGTTGTTGATGCGCGAGCCCAGGCGAATGGTATTCGGAGCGAAGGCACTGGGGTCTTCGTCGAAGGTGCTGGTGGGGAAGGCGCCGGGATTGTAATCGCCGCCACCCTCGAAGCCGCCTACCCCGTCCAGGTCGGCAAACTTGGTGAAGCGACCGATAAACTTGAGCTGCACCGTTTCTAGGGAGCCGTTCCGGTGCTTGGCAATAATCACCTCGCCCATGCCCTGGGTAGGGTTGCCCATTTCGTCTTCCGTAATCTTGTAGTATTCCGGACGATACAGGAACACCACCATGTCGGCGTCCTGCTCGATAGAACCAGATTCACGCAGGTCACTCAGCTGCGGTTTCTTGTCGCCGCCGCGGGTTTCTACGGAGCGTGAGAGCTGCGACAGCGCCAGCACGGGCACGTTCAGCTCTTTGGCTATTCCCTTGAGTGCCCGCGAGATAGAGGCAATTTCCTGTTCGCGGTTGCCGGCACCCTTACCCCCATCCGAATTACCCGTCATCAACTGCAAGTAGTCGATGATGATCATCTGGATGTCGTGGTGGGCCTTGAGGCGGCGGCACTTGGTGCGCAGCTCGCGGATGCTGAGCGCAGGCGTGTCGTCGATAAAAATCGGCGCCGACGACAGCGAGGAAATTTTGTGGTTGAGCTGCGCCCACTCGTAGTCGGCCAGGTTGCCCTTTTTGATCTTCTCCGAATCCAGCTCCGCCTCCGCCGAAATCAGACGATTTACGAGCTGAATGGACGACATTTCCAGCGAGAAAATGGCCACCGGCTTTTTGTGGTCCACGGCCGCGTTGCGCATGGCTGACACCACAAAAGCTGTTTTGCCCATGCCGGGGCGGGCGGCAATAATCACTAAGTCAGAGGGTTGCCAACCGCTGGTCACGCGGTCCAGGGCCGAGAAGCCGGAGGGTACGCCGGTGAGGCCGTCCTTCTGGTTTTTCTTTTCCTCCAGCTCTTTGATGGCCTTGCCCATCAAGGAGCGCATGTCGTCGAAGTTCTTGCGGATGTTGGATTCCGACACCTCAAACAGCGCCTGCTCGGTGGCATCCAGCAGGTTGAACACGTCGGTGGTGTCCTCGAACGCGTCGCGGTGGATTTCGCTGGCAATGCGGATCAGCTCGCGCTTGATGGCGTTTTCGGTGATGATGCGGGCGTGATACTCAATGTTGGCCGCCGAGTTCACCTTGAAAGTAAGGTTGGCCACGTAGTGCGTGCCGCCGGCCATTTCCAGCTCGCCCAGCTCTTTTAGCTCTTGGTTGACGGTGAGCAGGTCAATCGGCTCCGACTTATCGAACAAACTCAGAATCGCCTTGAAAATGCTCTGGTGCCGGTCGTCGTAGAAGCTCTGGGGCTTCAGAATATCGATAACGGTGGTGAGGGCGTCCTTTTCCAGCATGAGCGCGCCGAGCACGGCCGCCTCCAGCTCGCGGGCCTGGGGGGGCAATTTGCCGGCGGGCGCAGCCATCGACATAGCCGGCGGGCGGCTGGTCCAGGCGGCTTTGGCCCGCGAGGCCGATTGTTTCAGGCGGTCATCCATCCGGTCATTCATTGGGTTGAGGGAAATACAAGGTAAGCAGAACTGGAGTAGCAGCCGGCGACTGCACCAAAAAATGTTCAGTCGGCCGTGCCCGGCGCACACCCGGCCAGGCCGGGCAAAAGGGGTACAAAACTAACGGCTAACGCGAAGAAAACACGTGTGGGAAATACAGTTTCTTTTACTATGTTACATGGTGTGTGTCGACCAGACAGCAGGACCATTTGCCTGTTTGGGTAGGTAGGCAACAGCACGCCACGCCTACCCACTCAATAACCGGCCGGCTCTGGCTGCGTCCCTCCCTAACCTCTACCCCGGCTGGTATGTTCTATCTGCCTACCTTTGCCGCCCATTCGCTTGCATCGTTTCGCTTACTCAATGCCCGCTACCCCTTCCTCTTTTCAGCGCCTTCATCTGATTGCTACCGGCGGCAGCATCATGCACAATCTGGCCCTGGCCCTGCGCCAGCGCGGCACCCACGTCACGGGCTCCGACGACGAGATATTTGAGCCCGCCAAAAGTCGCCTGCAAGCTGCCGGGCTGCTGCCGGCCGAAGAAGGCTGGTTCCCGGAGAAAATCACCGCCGACCTCGACGCCGTGATTGTGGGAATGCACGCCCGTCCCGACAACCCCGAGCTGCTGCGCGCTCAGGAGTTGGGCCTGCGCGTGTATTCGTTTCCGGAGTTCATCTACGAGGCCAGCAAGGACAAGCAGCGCATCGTGATTGGCGGCTCGCACGGCAAAACCAGCATTACTTCGCTGATTCTGCACGTATTGCGCTACCACCAGCGCAAGTTCGACTACGCGGTAGGTGCCCAGCTGGCGGGCTTCGATCTGATGGTGCAGCTGACGGAAGATGCGCCCATTATCATCATTGAGGGCGACGAGTACCTGTCGTCGCCCATCGACCGGCGGCCAAAGTTCCACCTCTATCAGCATCACATCGGCGTGATTTCCGGCATCAGCTGGGACCACATCAATGTGTTTCCGACGGAGGAAATCTACCGCGAGCAGTTCCGAATCTTCGCGGAGATGACGCCCAAAGCCGGCACCCTCATCTACGACCAGGACGACGAGCAGGTGCAACTCGTGACCGTGCCTACCTCCCCCGACGTGAAGTACGTGGGCTATGGCCCACACGAGCACATGCTGCGCGACGGCAAAACCTACCTCCTCACCAAGCGCGATGAGCAGGTGCCTGTGCAGGTATTTGGCGCCCACAACCTGCGCAACATTTCGGCGGCCAAGGAGGTGTGCAAACAGCTGGGCATCAAAGGCAAGGATTTTTACGAAGCCATTGCGACTTTCAAAGGCGCCGCACGCCGCCTGGAGCTGGTGCGCGAGGGCCAAGACTCAGTAGTGTACAAGGACTTTGCGCACTCGCCCAGCAAGCTGAAGGCCACGGCCACAGCCCTGAAACAGCAGTTTCCGAAGCGCCGCTTGGTGGCCTGCCTGGAGTTGCACACGTTCAGTTCGCTCAACCCGGCCTTCCTACCCCAATACGCCCACACCTTCGATGCGCCCGACGTGGCGGTGGTCTACTTCAACCCGCACGTGCTGGAACACAAGCGCCTACCCGCCCTACCCCCCGAGGCCGTGCAACAGGCCTTCCAACGCCCCAATTTGCAGGTATTCACCGATAGCAAGGCCCTGGCCGAGTTCCTGCATCAGCAAAACTGGCAGGATACCAACCTGCTGATGATGACCTCCGGCACGTTTGACGGGCTGGATTTGGCAGTGCTGGCAACAGAGGTGGTTGATAAATAACCACAAGTGTGGGTGTGGCAGAACGCAGGCTTTATTACAGCGGTTTTGCAGTCGGTGTGCAGGTTGCGCTGGCGTGACCCCGCCCCCAGCCCCTCCCCTCCGGGAGAGGGGTGCCAGACGAAGCTGATAGCCACTAGCTGTTAGCAAATAGCTCCATTAGAACGCACCCCTCTCCCGGAGGGGAGGGGCTGGGGGCGGGGTCACGCCAGCGGGTACACAGTCTGCAAAAACCGCTGTAGTAGTACACACTACTGCTCCCGTTTTTCTATTTGCTACCACCCCTCGTGCCAGCACCTTAAACGGCGGAACTAAGGGGAATCTAGAGCCCGCCGTGCCTGGTCGCCTCCTACCCCAGCACGGCGGGCTGCCACTCCTGCTCGCCGCAGCGTGTGCACTGGTGGGTAGGCACCTGTGCATCGGACTCCAGGTGGCCGCAGCTGCCGCAGGCAAACTGGCCCTCGGCTTTCCGCTGCTCGTCCCGGAAAGCCGTGTCTTCTGTTGGCAGAATGGACAGGCCGGGCTGCGGCTCCGTGAACATTAGAATAGAGAAATCTCCGCTGGCCTCCTGGTAGGCCCGCTGCACCATACCCAGGTTACGAACACTTCCCTGCCGCAGCTTGGCCAGCATTTGCTCCCGTGACAACACGCTAGCCTGTAGCCCGTTTAGTTGCAAACGGCCATCCTGTACCAGAATCCGCACATCGTCTAGCACGACACTCTCAAACTTCTTGCTGCGGAGCGCCCACCACGCAATCAGACGTTGGTAGCCTACGATGATGGCCGCCACTACTACCACCGGCACCAGTCCCCGGTCGGGCGCCATGAGGGCAACGCCATTGGCAGCCGCCAACGACACCATGGCCACCATCTCGTTGCGGGTGAGCACCGAGCCCATGCGGGTACCCATCAAGCGCATACAGGCCAACAGGAGCAGGTAGATGAATACCACACGCAGAACGGCCTCGAGGTAGAAGCTGATTGGCACTTCGCCCACCAGGATGCGGAGCCAATCGGTGAGGTGAATGTCTTCTGGCTTCATAGTAGATCAGAGCTTACATACACCATTTGCCCAGTGCTGATGCCCACAGTGGGGGCACTGCCATGGTTTGTGGTCGGCTGCCTCGGGGTGGCCGCACTGCTGGCACACCTTCACGGTGTGGTCTGCGGGTTCGGCCTCCCGAATGGCCGGGTCTTTCTCGGGTAGGAGCGACAGCCCAGGGCGGGGAGGTTCCTGCGGGTAGATGCTGAACTTGCCATTGGCCTCCAGGTACACCCGCTTCACCTGCCCAAGCTGCTGCATATGGGCGGCGCGCAGGTAAGAAAACAACTGCTGCCGCGAGAGCCGGACACGGTGCATGGCTTGCAGGTTCAGCACCCCATCGGCTACGATGATGTGCAGGTTGCCCTGGGTCAGCTGCTCGACGCGCCGAAACCGGTAGGCCAGCCAGTTGATGCCCCGGTACATGCCCACCATGCACGATAGCACCAGTATACCGTGCAGCAGGCCCCGGTTAGGCACCTGCATGGGCACCGACACGATGCCGCCCAGCATAATCATCACCGATAGCTCGGCCACGGAGAGCTGCGCGTTCATGCGCTTACCCAACACGCGCATGGCCAGCACCAGCACCACGTAGATGATAAGCGTGCGCACGACCACTTCCAACAGAAACTCAAACGGGGCTTGCCCCAGCAGAATTCGTTGCCAATCCGTTATCTGTATCTCCTCTTTCTTCATATTCTGCGTGAGGCTCTGCTCTTCCATCGCCAGCCGGCAAGGGCGCTACCGCCGCTGCATCAGCGTACTGGCTCAGGTACTAGTGCAGTCCCCAATAACTATACTTTAATCACCAACGCTTTACTGCTTGGCGCGTCTAATAGTTATAGCCAAGCGTTTGCCTAAAGGAGTATTTCGCAGAAAACACTTACTAAGCAATCCTCTTTTTATCAATATTTTAAGACAATTTCCACTGTGCGCACTAGGTACAAACTCGGAGTATACCAGAGAATGCGTCTCGGAAGAATCCGTATTTTCTGTACCGCTGTATCTAGGTAGGCGCCGTTATACAGAGCATGTTACTATCCCGTCCTACCCTCGCTATGAATCCCGAACTCATGTTTGCCGATGTAGTGGTAGTACCACCCCACCCGGCTCTCCGCTTTGCTATTGGCTGCTCGCCAAGTATTCCTACCTACCCTGAGCTGGTACTGGAGGACGGCACGGGCGTGGTGGCCAGCTGGGTGGTGTCTCAACCACTACAGCAGGTAGCCAAGCACCCTGTCTTACTTTGGCGGTTAGCTACTGAGGATTCTACTCCTTCTTTACGGTCCCTGGAAACAGGTTCAGTCCAAGTGGTATTGGCTACCGCTGGCACTAGTGCCAGTCTGCGCACCCAGCTAGCACGCGGCATGCTCCACCTCACCTTTGGCGGGTGGCGTGCTCCCTTCTGGGGTAGGCCCACCGACCGAAAGCATTGGTATTCGTTGAAGAAAATACGCGTTTTCCCTGTTCCAAATCCGTGTTTTTGACGTCTCCTGCTGGCTTTTCGCACCGTACAACAAGCTGAGTCCGTCCTTATGGCACCCCGTATCGAAGGGCTGGGATGTGGCTGGATACCACGCCGCTGTTGTCGTCCCCAACTGTTAGTGTGCACGCTCCTACCCGCTACAGCGGGTAGGAGTGTGTTTGCTGCCTACCTTTTCCTTGCCTTCCATTCATGTCTACCCATACCCCACGACCAAAGGGCCGCCTACTGGCTATTGGCGGCCACGAACAGCGCCACAAGGCCGATGAGCAGGCGCCGGACCACGATACATCGGCCGATTTTATTTTGCAGCGCTTTGTGGATGAGCTGCACGGCTCCCGCACCATCGTGGTTATCCCCACGGCGGCCGAAGACGCTGCCGCCGCTGCTCAGGACTACGTAGAGGTGTTTTCCTCGCTGGGAATTGAGCAAGTAGAAGTGCTCGACATCCAGAGCCGCGAGCAGGCCAACAGCCCCGAGGCGCTGGAGATTATCAATCGGGCCGACGGCGTGCTGTTCACCGGCGGCGACCAGCTGCGCCTCACGGCCCTGCTTGGTGGCACCAAGCTGCTGCACTGCCTCACCGAGCGCTACCTCCACGAGCCTCTTCTCATTGCCGGCACCAGCGCCGGGGCCACGGCCATGAGCACGCCCATGATTTACCAGGGACGCAACGATGCCGGGTTTGTCAAGGACGAAATTCATGTCACCACGGGTCTGCAACTGCTGCGCGATGTGGCCATCGACACCCACTTTATTGCCCGTGGCCGCATGGTGCGTATGGCCCAGATTATTGCTACCAATCCCGGCTGCATTGGGCTGGGACTGGAAGAAGATACGGCGGTGCTGATAAGCAAAGGCCGCGAGGTGGAGGTTATCGGCAATGGCATGGTGGTGGTGCTCGATGGCCACCACTGCACCGGCAACACCATCCCTGACATTGCGCCCGGCGAGGTCTTCTCTCCTACCCTGCCTATCGCTTTCGACCGATGTCTAGAACCATTATTATTTCCAACCGCCTACCCACCAAAGTACAGCGCGCGGCCACGGGCCTCACGTTTCAGCCCAGCGAAGGCGGGCTGGCCACGGGCCTGGGCTCCATCTACCGGGCCAAGGGCAACGTGTGGGTAGGCTGGCCCGGCCTCTCCGTAGATGACCCCGCCGAGCAGGACCACGTACGTGAGCAGCTGAGCGCCGACAGCATGGCCCCGGTGTTTCTGACTGAAGCCGAAATCCGGGATTTCTACGAGGGCTTCAGCAACTCCACGCTCTGGCCTACCTTCCACTACTTCCCGCAGTATGCCACCTACGAGCAGGCGCACTGGGACGCCTACGTGGCCGTGAACGAGAAATTCTGTCAGGCCGTACTGGCGCTGGCCGGCCCCGACGACACCATCTGGGTGCACGACTACCAGCTACTGCTGCTACCCGAAATGCTACGCCGCGAGCGGCCGGAGGCTACTATTGGCTTCTTCCTGCACATTCCGTTTCCCTCCTACGAGCTGCTGCGGGCCCTACCCTGGGGCACCGAGCTAGTGCGCGGCATGTTGGGCGCCGACCTCATCGGTTTCCACACCTTCGACTACATGCACCACTTCCTGAGCGCGGTGTCGCATCTGCTGGGGCTGCCTAACCACAATGGGCAGGTGGAAATGCCCGACCGCCCGGTGCTGGTCGATGCCTTTCCGATGGGCATTGACTACCAACGCTACGCCGACGCGGCCGTTTCGGAGGCCGCGCAGCAGCACGAGCAGGCGTACCGGCAGGCGCTAGGCGATGCGAAAGTGGTGCTGTCCATCGACCGGCTCGACTACTCTAAGGGAATTGCGCAGCGCCTGCACGCCTTCGAGGCGCTGCTGGTGCGCTACCCCGAGTGGCGCGAGCGGGTGAATTTGCTGATGGTGGTGGTGCCCTCCCGCGACCAAGTGCCGCAATACGCTGCCCTCAAGGAAGAAATCGACGAGCTGGTGGGGCGCATCAATGCACAGTACCGCACCATCAGCTGGAATCCCATTCACTACTTCTACCGCTCGTTTCCCTTTGAGGAGCTATCGGCCTTATACCGTTTGGCCGATGTGGCCCTGGTGACACCTGTGCGCGACGGCATGAACCTGGTCGCCAAGGAGTTCATTGCCAGCAAAGCCGATCAGCGCGGGGTGCTTGTTCTGAGCGAGCGGGCCGGGGCGGCGCAGGAGCTGGCCGAGGCGTTGCTCATCAACCCGACCAACACCAACCAAGTGGTGGAAGCCCTGCGCGAAGCCCTGCACCTACCCGACGAGGAGCAACAGACCCGCATGGCGGCCATGCAGCAGCTAGTGCGGCAGTACGATGTATTTGCTTGGACGCGGCTATTTATGGACCGACTGACCTATAGCAAAATCAAACAGCACACCCTAGCCACCGATGTGCTCGATGCCCATGCCCAAAGCCAGCTGCGCCACGACTACCAAGTGGCCGAACGGCGCCTACTACTATTGGACTACGATGGCACGCTGGTGCGCTTCCAACACAATCCGCAGCAGGCCCGCCCCGACCAAGAACTACTGGAGCTGCTGGGCAACCTGGCAGCCGATGCGCGCAACCAGATAGTCGTTATCAGCGGGCGCGACCGGGCGACGCTGGACGACTGGCTGGGGCACCTGCCCATCGATTTTATTGCCGAGCACGGCGTGTGGCTGCGCCGGGCTGGCAGCAGGTGGCACTTGTTTCAGGAAGGTCTGCGCGCCGAGTGGAAGCGCGATATTCGGCCTATTCTGGAGCAGTATGTGGGCCGTACGCCGGGCGCCTTCATCGAAGAAAAAGACTACTCCTTGGTGTGGCACTACCGCCGCGCTGATGCCGGACTGGGCGCCCTGCGTGCCCGCGACCTGCTAAACCACCTCGCTTTTATGACGTCTAACACCGATTTGCACGTACTGGAAGGCAAGAAGGTGCTCGAAATCAAGAACGCTGGCATCCACAAAGGCACGGCCGCTGCTCAGTGGCTCGGACCCAAGCCCCCGCCTTTCGTGCTGGCCCTAGGCGACGACCGCACCGACGAGGACACCTTTGCGGCCCTACCTCCAGAAGCGTATACCCTGAAGGTAGGCCCCACGCCTCGCTCGCTGGCCCGCTATGCCGTGGCCAACGTGGCTACCGTGCGCCAGCTGCTAGGTAGCCTGCTGCAACCAGAGGTAGTAGACATGCAAACGGCTGTCAAGGTCTAGTGCTGTGCTTTTTGTATTCAGGTAGAACTTCTGCCCTTTCTGCACTCGCTCGGCTGTGCTAGCCCCAGCAGCTCTGCTGCGGGCGGCGGCATTATGTTAGACCGACTTCGTGCAGGTGCCGTTCGGCTTTCACTTTTCCTTATTGGCTTTGGCCAGCTCCTTCAGGTCCTTCACGGTGCCGGTGCTGTTGAAGCGCATGGTAGCGTCGCGGGCGCTGGCCTCGCCGGCCGCCACAGTGGCGGTGCCTGTGAGTTTATAGTTGGTTTTCTTGGCCTTGAATAGAGACTTGAACAGCACCTTCGGCATCGACTTGGTGTCGAACCGAACGTGAATGGGCAGTAGCTCGATGCCCTTTTTGCGAAACGTAACGCTCTTGGTTTCCTGGCCCTTCACGTCGAGGTCGTCTTCTATCTGGAAACGATAATTTACCTGCTTGACCGTGAATGGGAGGGATTCGTAATTCGTCACGCGCAGGTTTACCACTGCTTCGCCGTTTTTTAGGCCTAGCTTGGTCACGTCTACATCGGCTACCTCAATCTTAGGCAGTTTAGGAATGTATACGCGCTTGCGCACATCTACCGGAATCTGCTGAGGACCCACGCCAGGCAAATCGGCGTAGAGCACGGTGTGCATGTGCACCGTTACGCAGTCGCGCTGCGCTTCTTTGGCTTTACGGGTTAGTTCAGACAAATTCAACTCCAGCGGAAGCTCCAGGCGGTTGGTGGCATTTTTTTGAACCACAAGCGGTTGGCTTTTGTGGCCCTGCGCCAGTTGCTTCCCATCTACGCGGGTCACGTAGCGCAGGCTGTCGATGCGAAGCGTGAGGGGCGCATGGTTATGCAGCTGCACCACCATTTGGCCCTTGATTTTTTCGCGGGTGACGTTGCTGATATTGAGCGTCGGCTGCTCTAGGGTAGGCAGCAAGTCCTTGCCTTTATCAGTGGCGAAGTAGGCAACAACGCCGCCTACCAACAGCACCCCAACCAACACAAGGAGGCCAGTGAGCACCGGGTGACGACGGGCAGCAGAAGAGGTGGCCATAGGAAAAGAAAGGGATACGGAAACGCGAGAGTAGGCCCGATCAATCGATGGCGAGCGATGGAGAAGGCCTCTTGTAGTTGCCGGGCCTTGCACCTACTGGTTATACGCCCTGGCCTTTGTAGGCCACCATCCAGAAAATACGTAATTCGATCTGGCTAAATAGGGATTTTACACTAAGTGTTTTTCTCGTTGGCCCCAGCCTCATGGGTTGCCGGCCGTGCAACGCAGCATGCCGTAGCCCTTCCCGCCCGTAGCGCGGCGTCGGCCAGCCTCGACGAGGGCAGAAAAAGTACTTATACGGCTCAGCTCGCCGAAAACTCAGCTTTTAGAGCCCGCGTATGACCAGGGCGCCCGCTGTATATTCATGCCTGCTATACCTCTCTTCACCTGAAGTCTGATACGTGCTACGGCGTACTACTTTCCTTCTTTCTTGTATTGATGCGACTGCCTGGCCAGTGAACTATCACTGGTCAAAGTCGTGAATTCGGTACTGCCTGTCGGGTGCCAAGTTGGTATGCTGACTACGCGCACCCGTTGCGCCTTCTTATTCTATGAGCCCAGAACATCTACGATTAGCGGAAGATCACGCCGAAACAGCCGCCTGGAAGAAATTCGGGCCCTACCTAACGGAGCGACAATGGGGCACTGTGCGCGAAGACTACTCGTCTGACGGCAATGCCTGGAACTACATCACTCACGATATGGCCCGCCGCTACGCCTACCGTTGGGGCGAGGAAGGCATTGGCGGCGTTAGCGACGCGCGGCAGCTACTGTGCCTGGGCGTAGGCCTCTGGAACGGTCAGGATGAGATGCTGAAGGAGCGCCTGTTTGGCCTCACCAACGGCGAGGGCAACCACGGCGAGGATGTGAAGGAGCTGTACTATTATCTCGACAGCACTCCTACCCACTCCTACATGCGGATGCTGTATAAGTATCCGCAGCAGGCGTTTCCGTATGCACAGTTGCGTGCGCACAACGCGCAACGCACGCGGCAGGAGCCCGAATATGAACTGCTTGACACGGGCATCTTCGACGAAAGTCGCTACTTCGATGTGTTCATTGAATACGCCAAGGCGGGGCCAGAAGACCTGCTGCTGCAACTAACGGTGCATAACCGAGGCCCCGAAACGGCTAATTTGCACGTGTTGCCTCAGGCGTGGTTTCGGAACACCTGGGCCTTTGAGCACTACCGTCCCCGCCCGCAGCTACGCAGTACAGGGCCGGGTACCGTGCACCTAACGCACCCGGAGCTAGGGGAGTATCAGCTCTACTGTGACCAGACCCCGGCGCTGCTTTTTTGCGATAACGACACCAATGGCGTCCGCCTCTATAACAGGCCCGAGGAAGGAAAATTCTACAAGGACGGCATCAACGATTACTTGGTAGAGGGTAGGCAGGAGGCCATCAACACGGCGCAATACGGCACCAAAGTAGCGGCCCACTACCAGCTGACTGTAGCCGCTGGCCAGGCGCAGACCGTGCGGGTACGCCTGCGTAAAACGCCCCTACCGGCTCCGTTTGCTGATTTCGATCAGGTAGTCGCCCAGCGCCGGCAGGAGGCCGATGCGTTCTACGCCACCCTACAACAGGGCATGGCCGACCCCGATGCCCGCAACGTGCAGCGACAGGCCTTTGCCGGCATGCTCTGGAGCAAGCAGTTCTACTACTACGACCTGAACCAGTGGCTCGACGGTGACCCCAAGTTTGTGGCGCCCCCGAGCGAGCGGCGCACGGGCCGCAATAATAACTGGCGCCACCTCTACAACGCCGACATCATCTCCATGCCCGACAAGTGGGAGTACCCCTGGTACGCGGCCTGGGATTTGGCTTTCCATTGCATCCCGCTGGCCATGGTCGATGCCGAGTTTGCCAAGCAACAGCTGCGCCTGCTCACCCGCGACTGGTACATGCACCCCAACGGCCAGCTGCCCGCCTACGAGTGGAACCTCTCCGATGCCAACCCACCCGTGCACGCCTGGGCTACCTGGCGCGTGTACCAGATGGATCAGTTGCAGCGGAACGGCCATGGCGACACCGTCTTTCTGGAGGCTATGTTTCATAAGCTCAACCTGAATTTCTCGTGGTGGGTGAACCGGAAAGACCGCAACGGCCGCAACATCTTCGAGGGCGGCTTTTTGGGGCTCGATAACATCGGCGTGTTCGACCGCTCGGCGCCCCTACCCACTGGCGGCCACATCGAGCAGAGCGACGGCACCAGCTGGATGGCGATGTACGCACTGAATCTGATGCGCATTGCCCTGGAGCTGGCCCTCACCAACCCCGTGTACCAGGAAATGGCCAGCAAGTTTTTCGAGCATTTCCTCTACATCGTGGAAGCCATGACCAAAGGGGGCGACGGGCAGTTCAACCTCTGGGACGAGGAAGACAGCTTTTATTACGACGTGCTGCACACCCCCGACGGCGTGCGTACCAAGCTAAAAGTACGCTCCATTGTGGGGCTGATTCCGCTGTTTGCCGTGGAAGTACTCGATGATACGTTGCTCAGCGCCCTACCCGAATTTGCGCAGCGTTTGCGCTGGCTGCTCCACAACCGTCCGCACCTGGCCGAGCTAGTGTCGCACTGGCAGGTGCCGGGCCAGGGCGCGCGGCATCGGCTGTCGTTGCTGCGCAGCCACCGCCTCCGGTGTTTGCTCACCCGCATGCTGGATGAGCAGGAATTTCTGTCGGAGTTTGGCATTCGGGCGTTGTCGCGTTACCACCAAGAGCAGCCCTACTACTTTCCCACGGCCGAGGCCAACTTCACTGTAGCCTATTTACCCGGCGAGTCGGATTCGGATATGTTTGGCGGCAACTCCAACTGGCGCGGCCCCATCTGGTTTCCGATTAATTATCTCCTTATTGAGTCACTGCAACGCTTCTACGCCTACTACGGCGATGCTTTCCAGGTGGAATACCCAACGGGCTCCGGCCACCACTGCACCCTGCAAGAAATTGCCAACGCCCTCACAGAACGCCTGAACAAACTGTTTTTGCAGGATGCTACAGGGCGTCGGCCATCTTTTGGGGCCAACGAGCGGATGCAATACGACCCACACTTCCGCGACTACCCCCTATTCTACGAATACTTCCATGGCGACGACGGACGCGGCCTGGGTGCCAGCCACCAAACCGGCTGGACCGGGTTGCTGGCCTGCCTACTCACTTCCCAGAGTCTGACGCGCATTTCTGCCGAGCAGGATGCCAAAGCCGGTGCCGTTCCCTAAAGCACCCGCTGCATCATCCCGCGGCCACCAGAATCTCCAGGCTCACGAAGCGCCCATCCTGAAACGAATACACGAGCTGGCTGCCCGCGGGCCCTACTACTAATTGGTCGTCGGGCTGCACGGTGAGTGTGGCGTTACCCTGCTCCGAGCCTTGGAGCTGGTACTGTATGCGAAGGGTTTGGCCAAGCAAAGTCTGTAGGTTAGCTAAGTCACTCATAAAATCGTACAGTTTTCGAAGGTTAATGTCTGCGATACATTCTGGATACGCACAGCGGTGCGTGGGTAGTGGCCGTTTGGGCTCGGCGGGTAGGGTAGGCTGCAGCTGGCCTCACTAGCTGCTACACACTTTCTACGTAAGCTGTTAGCAGAGGATGGATGCAATTTTTTCGCAAATCAATCTTTGCTCTGAAACTAATGGCGGTACGCGCATTCCTCCAACCGAAAAAATCGGGCGTCGCACGTACGTCGCTCCTCTAAGAGCACCGCCAGCAAGGGCTATTGCAACTAGTGGTTACTAAGCGAATGCCGTAGCCAAGGCTTCGATACTGTAAAAGGACGATGAATTAGCAATTTTCAATCTCTTAGCGGAATCTACTAGTCTACGCGCGCCCTACCCCCGGTAGCCACATTCTGGCGGCTTGAGGCACCAGGTGGAAAAACAAAAAGCTCCGTTTATCAACGGAGCTTCAGGAATGCACTATGGTTGCGCGGGGCTAGCGAACAAAGAAGCCTTTGGCAAGCCACGCCTCAACGTTCTGCGACCGAACAAAGCGCGTTTCCACATGACCCCAGGCGTCTACCTGATACATGACAGTTTTACCCGCTTCACGGGCGTGGAGTGCTGCCAGGTGTTCTGCCGAAGAAAGAGGTGTGCTTGGCGATTCAACGGGCTTGCGTACCCGGGCGCGTTTAGTGGAGTCAGACATATCAGGACAACAGGAGCGTTACGAAAAGGTTCGTGTGTGGCAACGAGTATCTACCGACTTTCGCTCAACATAGTTGATTATAGCACGCTTTTTTTTAGAGCGCTTCGGGTTTCTGGGGTAAGCCTTGGCCGTGTTTTAAACAAATAACCATCTGAAATCAAGAAGATTATATGTTTATTTTACAATCTATCAAGTCCGCAGAGAGGTTTGTAGTTTGTGGCACCAGCAGGGTAGGCCTACTAAAAATACCATCAGGCCACCGCCTCCGCACTGAGAATTTGATTTCTCCAACGAGGATTTACAAGATGCCCTGAGCCTTGATTTGGATGCGCTTTTTGCTTTTCGACAGGAGCTCTACCCTAAGCCATGCGTCTACCCCCAAGACCCAACTTACAGCTGAAGGAATAGAGGCACCAAATCAGCCCGAAACGCTTCCGCGTAGCCTAGTAAGCCAGAGGTTTTTTGCTCGTTTTTCCTCAATGCGTACGTTTGCCTCAACAGAAATTCTTGCTTAACATGCTTAAAGAATACGTAACAATACCGTAGCTTTGCATCGTGCTTCAACCAAAAAACTTGATGATGAAGCGCGGGGCCCTGCTCGGCGGGGAGCCGCGAGTAGGCCGCAAGGTCTTCGCCACCGTTGGTTTTCCCGATTTTGCTTCTGGTATTTCCGTTGTTTTTTCTGGGTGTTGCGCCGCCACCGTTTCGGATTTCGAAACGGTTTTTTTATGCCCAGTGCGTTCGTCGGCTGTCGCCCCGCCACCAATTTGTAGGGCATACCTTAAACGCTCCTACCCCCTACCCTACCCCCCTGAACACCAACACGCTCGCCCCCAACCGTGGTTGCTGCCGCTAATGCCTCAGCCCACACGCGAGTAGGTGGCTGCTCCATCATGGGTAGTAGCAGATAAGACTTCACCTTGTTCCTTTTTAGTTAGACAACCTCACTTTTCCTCAACTCCGGTATGGCACGTAAAGACCTGCTCGACATCGCATCCCTTCACCGTGAGGAAATCGAGTTTTTGCTCGACCAATCCACGTCCTTTAAAAAATTGTTCACCCAATCGGTGAAGAAAATTCCTGCCCTCGATGGCAAGTCCGTGCTCATGCTATTCTATGAGGCCAGCACCCGGACGCACTCCTCCTTCGAGGTGGCCGCCAAACGCCTCTCGGCGGAGGTAACGAATTTCAACGTCGACCACTCCTCTATCACCAAAGGCGAGTCGGTGCGCGAGACAATCGAGACGCTCCAGGCCATGCGCACCGACTACATCGTCGTCCGCCACAGTCACCCCGGCCTACCCGGCATGATTGCCCGCCAAACCACAGCCTCAGTTATCAACGCCGGCGACGGGGCGCACGAGCACCCCACCCAGGCCCTGCTGGACGCCTTCACCATTCGGGAAAAATTCTCCGACCCTCGGGGCAAAAAAGTCCTCATTATCGGCGATATCCTCCACTCCCGCGTTGCGCGCTCTACCAGCACCCTGCTGCAAAAGCTGGGCGTCGAAGTCGCTTACCTGGGCCCAGGCTCGCTGGTACCCAAATACGGCCCGGCAACCATCCCCCGCTTCACCGACTATGAAACGGCCATGGCCTGGGCGCCCGATGTGGTGTACCTGCTTCGCGTGCAGATGGAGCGCCAGGACGTGCAATTCTTCCCCAGCGTCCGCGAATACCACCGGGTTTACGGCATCACCACTGCCCGGCTGGCCGAAATCCGCGACCGGGGCCTCTACATCATGCACCCCGGCCCCGTGAACCGCGGGGTCGAGCTGTGCGACGCCGTGATGGATTACGAGCGCAGCCTCATCACCAACCAGGTCGAAAACGGCATCTCCATCCGCATGGCTGTGCTCGACTGGCTCACGCCGGGCGGAGAATTTCCGCGGCAGGAGTCGTATGCTGCGCAGCAGCGGGCTAGCTCGAAGCTAGTTATGCCCTAACCGCCAGACGCAACAGCTGACGCCACTTTTTAATGTACATCTTCAACAACCCTAGCCGGTTTACAGAAATTATCACTTCATGCTTCTCCTTCAAAACGCCCGCATCGCCTCCGAAAATTCACCTGTGCTGCTCGAGGGCGATGTCCTGATTGTCGAAGGAAAAATTCAGGACATCGGCAGCAACCTAGCCATTCCCGAGGGCGTGCGTGTCATCGACGCACGCGGCCGGGTGCTTATGCCAGGTATGTTTGATGCGCACGTTCATTTTCGCGCCCCAGGGTTTGAGAACAAGGAAACCATTACTACGGGAAGCGAGGCGGCCATCAATGGCGGTATTACCGGCGTGGTAATGATGCCGAACACCCGCCCGGCCATCGACTCAGCGACAGTAGTAGCCACTGTGCTGGAAAATGCCAAGCACCGGTCGCGCATTCCGGTGTACACCTCCGGCTGCGTCACCAAGAACCGCGAGGGTAAGGAACTGGCTGAAATTGAAGGTATGCACAGACTCGGGGTAACCATGCTCACCGACGACGGAGACACCACCAACGACCCGGCAGTACTGTTGCGGGCCATGCAGTACGCCACCGAGTTTGGGATGTTTTTCGCCAGCCACTGCGAAGTACCCGAACTAGCCGGGCCGCGTGCCCTCAACGAAGGGGTGATGAGCTACCGGCTCGGCATCAAGGGCTCGCCGGCGTGCGCAGAGGAAATCATCATCGACCGCGACATTCGCCTGGCCCGGGCGGCGGGCGCGCACGTGCACATCCAGCACGTGTCGAGCAAGCTGGGTATGGAAACCATCCGCTGGTGGAAATCGCGTGGCGATGTGAAGGTGACGGCCGAAGTGGCCCCGCACCACCTGCTGTTCACCGATGAGCACATCGGCGACTACGACACCAACTACAAGATGAACCCGCCGCTACGCACGCAGGCGGATTGCGATGCCCTACTCGAAGGGCTCATCGAGGGCGTCTTCGATCTGATTGCCACAGACCACGCGCCGCACACGCCGTTTGAAAAAGCCCAGGATTTCATCAGCGCGCCCAACGGCATCACCGGCCTGGAAACGGCACTGGTGTCGCTGTATCACTTCTTCGTGCGGCCCGAAAAATTTGGGTGGGACCTGGTAGTGAAGCGCTATTCGGCGGAGCCGCGCCGTCTGATGGGCCTGTCGGTACCCACTATCGAAGTCGGCCAGGAAGCCAACTGCGTCCTGTTCGATACCGAAGCAGAAACGACCTTCACGCAGGAATTCATGAAGTCCAAATCTCAGAACACGCCCTTCATCGACCAGACGTTGAAAGGCCGAGTAGACCTGGTGATTTTGGGGACGGAAATTCTACTGGAGCGCTGATAAGTAGAACGTCATGCTTGATCTGGCGTCCGCTTGTCGAAGCATCTCTACCGCGCAAGTAGAATTTGACAGCAATGACAACGGATAAAAAAGAAATATTTGAAGTGCTGAAAGCTGCTCTTTCCGGCGCCTATTACACGGAATTCAAGTACTATATCACCGCCTTCGAGTGCGAGCTATTCAATGATAATCTTGCTATCAGCGTCTACCTTGTCTTCAGCGAAATTGAGCTAGCAGATAAGACTGAATGGAATAAATGGGTGCATTCTTCGCCGTTCAACATTGAAAACAACAATGGGCCGGAAGAACCCGCCAGAGTTTTTCTAATGGGTCTATTAACACAGGCTCAAATTCAGAATGTAGCGGAAGAGCATGAAGGCACTCTGATAATTGCTTTTCAAAACGAGCTGAAAGTGAGATTAATAGGCAAGACTGAAATCGAAGACATTTCTTGGACTATGCAGTTCAGAAATTCCGATGGCAAACCAATCGGAGACTGCACTTGCTCGTTCAACAAACTGTTTCTGGATGCCAGCGAAGAATTGATAGACAAGCTTAATTTGACAGGCTATTAATTTGTAAATGTGGATTGGCTGCCCCAACGAAGCGGTAGAGATGCTTCGACAAGCTTAGCACGACGACCAAATAATTTTGATGAATACACCTTCCTCCTCCAATACTCCCAAACCCTTGATCGGTGTGGTGATGGGTTCCAGCAGCGACTGGGACACCATGCAGCATGCCGTACAGATTCTCACGCAGTTTGGCGTGGCCCACGAAGCGCGTGTAGTATCGGCCCACCGCATGCCCGACGACCTGTTTGCCTACGCCGAACAAGCTGGCCCGCGCGGTTTGCAGGCCATTATTGCCGGCGCAGGGGGAGCTGCCCACCTGCCGGGCATGCTAGCCGCTAAAACTACAGTGCCTGTGCTGGGGGTGCCGGTGGCCAGTCGGCATTTGCAGGGGGTAGACTCGCTGCACAGCATCGTGCAAATGCCCAAAGGCATACCCGTGGCCACGTTTGCCATTGGTACTGCCGGGGCGGCCAATGCCGCGCTATTCGCGGTTAGCCTGCTGGCCCTGCACGACCCGGACTTGGCGACCAAGCTACAGGCGTTTCGCGCCGACCAAACCGAAGCCGCTCGTGCTATGACGTTGCCAGTATGAGCGAGGGAACTGATATGACAACCATGCCTCCTGTTTTTCCAGGCAGCGTAGACGCTGCGGGCCAGCGGGCTACCCTAGGTGTGCTGGGAGGTGGCCAACTGGGCCGGATGTTTGTGCACGCCGCCCAGCGCCTGGGCTACTTCACCGCCGTGCTGGAGCCCGACGCGCAAAGCCCGGCCGGGCTGGTGAGTCACCACCACATCCAGACTGGCTATGACGACCCGACCGGCCTAGCGCAGTTGGCGCAGCTGTGCCAGGCCATCACCACCGAGTTTGAAAACGTGCCGGCCCAGGCCCTGCAAACGCTGGCGCAGACCCGCCCCGTGGCGCCGAGTGCGGCCGTGGTGGCCATTGCCCAAAACCGCATTGAGGAAAAGGCCCACTTCGCGGCCTGCGCTGACCTTTCGGGGGTGACCTGTGCGCCCTATGCAGTAATTGAAACGCCAGCCCAGCTACAAGCCGTCCAGAACGACCGGGCAGATTTGCTGCCCGGCATCCTGAAAACGGCGCGCATGGGCTACGACGGCAAAGGCCAGGTCCGCGTTAAGACCGCCGCTGAATTGGCTGCTGCCTGGGCGGAGCTGGGCAGCGTGGCCTGCGTGCTGGAAAAGATGCTGCCACTCACCGCCGAGTGTTCGGTGCTGGTGGCGCGCGGCTGGGATGGACAGGTCGTTAGCTTCGCCCCGCAGCGCAACGTGCACGTCGACGGCATTTTGGCCGTGACCCATGCCTACGAAGGCAACATGCCACCTGCCCTGGCCGATAAGGCCTGCGAGGCGGCCGTTTCCATCGCGCATCATCTCGGTTATGTCGGGGTGCTGTGCGTCGAGTTTTTTGTGGTGGAAGACGGCAGCGCGCACGGTGGCTTGGTAGTCAACGAAATGGCCCCACGCCCACACAACAGCGGCCACTATACCATAGACGCCTGCGACGCGTCGCAGTTTGACTTGCAGGTGCATGCTATGGCGAGCTTGCCCTTGCCGCAGCCGCGTCAGCATTCTCCGGCCATTATGCTCAACCTGTTGGGCGACGTGTGGTTTGATGCCAGTGGTCAACTGCGGGAGCCAGATTGGCAATCCGTGCTGAGTTTGCCGGGTACGCACCTGCACCTGTATGGCAAGTCGGAAGCGCGTGTAGGCCGCAAGATGGGCCACCTGACCATCACCGGCCCAGATGTCGCCAGTGTCAAAACTGTGGCGCGCCGTGCTGCCAGTCTGCTCAGCTTGCCGGGGCTAGAAGATATCTAGGCACTATTGTCTGAACTTGACTAAGTCAACCGAAGGCTAGGAGTCTTCTTAACTTTTGTCCATTAGTTTTAGACCACCTCAACGTTTAGCCTACCCGCTTGGCAAGTTGGCAGTAATGAGTATGGACGGAGTCTGCTCAGAAAGCCAAAAACGAGTCACCTCTTATCGAGGTACCGCTTCTAGCGTTGCATTCTCCTATCTACAAAGTGCGGAGCAAGCATGCTAAAAATAACAAGGGTCATCCTTCACTGCGAATAGGATGACCCTTGTTTTACTCTTCTGTCTTCACCTTCCTACCCCTATCTGTTGTAATAAGTAGGGCCAAGGCCGTGAGCGAAAGGCGCAAAATCCATTTCCGACTAATCATTGACGCACAAAGAAGGAGTTGCCGTTCTCCACACGTAAGTCGCAGCGGCCGCCACCGTTATTCTCGGCGCAGCTGGTACCCGTAATCTGACTGTTTTCGAAGTCGAAATAGCAGGTACTACAGCCCACGCTGGTGATGATGTAGCGGGCCGCATTGGAGGTCATATACAAGGAGTTGTCGGAGGATGTTTGCAGCGGAATGGCCATAGCCTGGAACATACCGTTGCGCAGCCCTAACCCTACCACGTAGTACACGGCCTTATCCTTGGGCGTGTCCTGCACCTTTCGGATCGTGACGCGGTCTACCACCGTGCCGTCGCCGAACTGCCGGATGAACTCCGTGGCTAGCTGGGCGCGAGGCACCACGTACTCCACGTTGTCGTCCTTGGTGCTGGCCCAAGCCACCAGCTTACTTTTGGCCTCCGTCCGGCGGCGACGGGCAATATCCTCCTCTGGATTATCGGAAGGAGGCGTGCCAAATTCCGGGAAGCTACGCTTAGAGGTTTCGCAAGCCGGCAGCAGAAGCAAGCTTAGCAGTGCAACACTGACTAGACGTAGCGGCAAACGGAGGAAATGGGGCATAAATATTAGATAGCTAATTAGCGGGCAGTATAGTATTTCTGCGCTTCTGGCAATTCCCGCTGAATAGCCGCGATGCGCGTGCCATTGGAGGGGTGAGTGGACAGAAACTCCGGCGGCGCAGCTTGGTTCTCGCGGGCATCCATGCGCTGCCAGAACGTGATGGCACCTTGTGGGTTATAACCAGCCATCGCCATAAAGATAAGACCCAGATGGTCAGCTTCTGATTCTTGATTGCGCCCGTAGCGTAGAATGCCCAAGCTGGTTGAGAGGCCAAAGGCCTGTGCTGCCAACTGCTGGGCCGCAGGCGAACGGCCCGTGAGTGCCGCGCTAACCAGGCTACCCCCCACTTGTTGGGCCTGCTGCTGGCTCATGCGCTCAGAACCGTGCCGGGCTACGGCGTGGGCAATTTCGTGGCCCATTACTACGGCCAAACCGTTTTCGTCCTGCGTGATGGGTAGGATACCAGTATACACCACCACCTTGCCACCGGGCATACACCAGGCGTTCTGCTGAGAATCGTCCTGAATCAGGTTGAACTCCCACTGATAGCCTGCTAGCTGTTCCGACTGGTTTTGCTGGCGAAAATACTGTTCTACGGCCTGCTGTATACGCTGGCCTACCCGCTTCACCATAGCAGCCTGCGCACCGCTATTGATTACCTTGCTGGTATCCAGTACTTGTCTGTATTGTTGCTGAGCCAGGTTGATTATCTCACTTTCAGGAACTAGACTGAGCTGACGACGACCCGTAATAGGAACCGTTGAGCAGGCGCTCAGCACACAGAGGCTGGCAACCGTTATAAACTTCTTGAGCATCTCGCGAGTGGTTTTGGAGGGAAAGAGAAAAAGGGACAAGCAGAAGTACCTACCCAACCGACCCCAATTAACATCGGAGCGACTAGTACGTATCAGCCTGTGGTGTGCTATACGACAGGCATTGGGTAAAATGTTCTCTTTCCGGGGTAACGAGGCCTTTTTGGGTTGCGCCCCGCGAAATAAGGGCTAATTTTGATGCTTTCCGTTGTGGTTTGCTGGCAGCGCTGGTACTACCGCCGCAGCCACCCGACGCTCTACCTACCAGACTTTTCTACTCGCATGAAAATACTGTGCATCGGCCGCAATTACGCCGACCATATTGCCGAGCTGCAAAACGAAACACCTTCCGAACCCGTCATCTTCGCCAAGCCCGACACGGCCTTGCTCCAACGCGGGATGCCCTTCTTCTACCCCGACTTTTCGCAGGACGTGCACCACGAACTGGAACTGGTGCTGCGCATCAGCAAAAATGGCAAGAACATCGAGGAGAAATTTGCGCATACGTATTACGATGCCATCGGCCTGGGCATCGATTTCACGGCCCGCGACCTGCAAAGCAAGCTCAAAGCCAAGGGCCTACCCTGGGAGCTAGCCAAGGGTTTCGACGGCTCCGCGCCGCTGGGCACGGTGTTCAAACCAGTAGGCGACTTTGCCGATCTGAAAAACATCAACTTCCGGCTGGAAGTGAACGGCGAAGTGCGCCAACGGGGCAACTCCAGCCTGATGCTGCACCCCTTCGACGCCATCATCAGCTACATCTCCCGCTTCATCACCCTGAAAATCGGCGATTTGATTTTCACCGGCACGCCCAGCGGCGTGGGTCCCGTGAAAATCGGCGACCGGCTGGTGGGCTTCATCGAGCAGGAACGCGTGCTGGATGTAGCAGTTAAATAATTTTTTGTGCGGTTGGGAGTTTAAGGGTAAACTAAATTAGGAAGGAGCAAAACTCGTTGCCTGTATAGCTGATACGCTAGCTTGTCATCCTGAGCTTGCGAAGGACCTTATCACGTCAAAACGATCATCGTACAAACGACTCGTGCCCACATAATAAGGTCCTTCGCAAGCTCAGGATGACGGCACAAACAGCGATTTTGCTACCTCTCCCTTTTCAGAAAGCAGAGAAACCAGCTCCCAACTCCCGTCTTCTAGATTTCCTTTCCGAATGCCTACTTCTTTTTCCGGCTGGCGGCTGGGCGCAACGGTGGCTACTCTGCTGCTGACAACGCTGGGCCTGCGACCGGTCCCTTTTGCCGGCGAGGTGCCAGCGCCTGCCGCAGACGCGCCTACCTCGGCCGCACCCGATTCTTCATCGGTGGTGGTACCCAGCCGAATGTTTACGCCTGTAGAAGTGCCCAAAGGGTACTTTCTGTTTCCCATTAAACCCGGCAAGCCCAACTTTCTGGCGGCCAGCATGGGCGAAATTCGCCCCAACCACTTTCACGGCGGCCTCGATATCAAGACTGATGGCCGGGTGGATTTGCCGGTATATTCATCCGCCGATGGCTACATTTCGCGCCTGAAGCAGAGCAGTTTCGGCTACGGCAATGTGCTCTACATCACCCACCCCAACGGGCTGACAACGGTGTACGGTCACCTCAACCGTTTCCTCGGTCCCGTGGCCGACACGCTGCTGCGGCGTCAGTACCAAAAGCAGACCTATGAGCTGGAGCTGTTTTTCGATAAGGACCAGATTCCGGTGAAGCGGGGGCAAATAGTGGCGCTATCAGGCAATACGGGCGGCTCGGGTGGGCCGCACGTGCACTGGGAGGTGCGCACAGCCAAAGACGAGCAGCTGAATCCCTTGCAGTGGGGCGGCTTCCCCGAGATTCAGGACCACGTGCCGCCTACCCTGCTTTCCTTCGCCGTGGAGCCGCTTAGCATTGATGCCCGCGTGCAAAGCCTGTTTGAAAAGCGTGTGTTCTTACCGAAATCGCCTACCCCCAACGTCCCCTACACCCACCCCGATACCATTCAGGCCTACGGTACGGTAGGACTGCTGCTGCAAGCCGTGGATCGGTTTGATGGGGTGTGGAACAAGTACGGCCTGCAACACGTGGCCGTGACCGTGAACGGCCAGCCCCTGTACGAGCACCGCATCGACGGCGTGCCCTTCACAGAGTCGCGCCAGATTTCCGACCACATCGACTACGATT
The DNA here is from genome assembly GCF_019334315.1 of Hymenobacter profundi. GTDB lineage: Bacteria > Bacteroidota > Bacteroidia > Cytophagales > Hymenobacteraceae > Hymenobacter > Hymenobacter profundi. The sequence continues at coordinate 46,359 of NZ_JAHWGL010000010.1, read as the reverse complement.
GGCAAAAAATGACCGGCCGCACGCTGGAAAAGCTATTTGTGGACGACGGCAATACCATTCCGCTCTATACCACCGGCCCCGGCAAGGGCACGCTGCGGGTGGAAGACGGGCAGCTTTACACCGTGGAAATCCGCATGCGCGACTCCTACGGCAACACCACGCCCGTGTCGTTTGTGCTGCGCGGGCAGCAGCCGGCTTACTTCAAAACCCGCTCGGCGGCCGTGAAACAGCCCAGCCTGCGCTACGATATCACCCGGAATATCCTGAAAGTACTGGTAGCCGACCCCGACACTGCCACTCAGGTAGGCAACCTCACGCTCACGCGCGGTGCCCGGCGCTTGCAACTGCGCCCCAGCTACGTGCAGCAAAGCCAAAACGTATACCTCTACGACCTGCGCGCCGGCCTTCCCGATTCCCTACTATTTGGGAAAGTGCACCGTGCCTTTAACCGGCAAGCCCTGGTGCCCAGCGGCCGCGACTGGACCTTCGCCGATGCCCACTTGAACCTGGCGTTTGCCCCGCGCACGCTGTTCGACACACTGTATCTACAGACCAGCTACCAACCGCTGGCCGGCGGCACCTACACCGTGCAAAACCTGCGCACGCCCCTGCTGCAAGCCCTGCGCCTGACCTTGAAACCGGAGCAGGAAGTAACTGACAAAGCCCGCTCGGCGGTATACATGATCAACTCCAAAGGCGGCAAGATCTACCAGGGCGGCAAGTGGGCTGGCAACCAAATCACCACGCCCATCAAGACTTTCGGCATGTTTCGGGTGCTCACGGATACCATTGCCCCCTCGGCGCGGGTAATACGCAACACACCGGCCGGCCTCACCTTCGTGGTAGGCGACAACCTCTCGGGCCTGAGCAGCTACCGCTTACTGGTGAACGGGCAATGGCGCCTGTTGCGCTACGAGTACAAAAACGCTACCCTGTTTACGGTGAAGGAAGATACTCTTGGTCCGCCCTTGCACGGCGTCGCTGAGCTGCACTTGGAAGACCAGGCCGGCAACAAAAAAGTGATTCCGGTGAAGCTGAAATAAGGCCTTCGGCCGACTCTTTCGCAGCATCGCCCGTAGAAAGAGCTTCTTTTGACCTCAACCAACCCCTGCTATGTCTGCACGCCGTCCGATTATTGTAGGAGCCGTGGCCACCACCGTGGCCGCTGTGGCTGCTTTGTACGCCAAATCGCGCCGCCACGCGCCGCTGCCTACCGTCCCCTACGTCGATTTGCCGCGCTACGCGGGTAAGTGGTATGAAATTGCCCGCCTGCCTGCTTCCTTCGAGAAAGACTGCACCAGCGTGACGGCCCAATACACCATTCGCCCCGACGGCGACGTGACAGTAGTGAACACCTGCCACAAGCACACGCCCATGGGCAAAGTAAAAAAGGCCGAGGGGCTCGCCACCGTAGCCGACCCTACCACCAACGCCAAGCTGAAAGTGCAGTTTTTCTGGCCTTTCAAAGGTGATTACTGGATTCTGGCCCTCGATTCCGATTATCGCTACGCCATGGTAGGCGAGCCCAGCCGCGAGAACCTGTGGCTGCTGAGCCGCACCCCGCAACTGCCCGTCATCGTGCAGAACGAACTGGTACAGCGTGGCCAAGAACTAGGCTTCCCCGTCGAAAAGCTGATTTTCACGCAGCAGGCCCCACCTGCGTTTTAGAGTAGGCGGTTTTTCAATTAGTATGTCATCCTGAGCGCAGCGAAGGACCTTTTTACGTGAGAAGGTCCTTCGCTGCGCCCAGGATGATAGATGTTTTTTCTTCGCAATTTCACAGCTTCACAAGCTTACCATTTCACTGCTATGGCCTTACAAGCCGGCGATACCGCCCCTGCCTTCACCGCTACCGACCAAGATGGCAATACCGTTAGTCTCTCCGATTTCCGAGGGAAAAAAGTGGCGCTCTACTTCTACCCCAAAGACGATACTCCTGGCTGCACGGCCCAGGCCTGCAACCTACGTGACCACCAGGAGGAGCTAACCGCCAAAAACGTGCAGGTGCTCGGCGTGAGCACCGACAGCGAAGCCTCCCACAAAAAATTCGCCCTGAAATACGACCTACCCTTTCCCCTACTTGCCGATACCGACAAGCAGTTGGTGGAAGCCTACGGCGTGTGGCAGGAAAAGAAAAATTACGGCCGCGCCTACATGGGTATCGTGCGCACTACCTTCCTTATCGATGAAGAAGGTGTGATTGAGAAGGTTATCACGAAAGTAGACACCAAGAATCACACCGAGCAGCTGGCTTAGGCTACGCTCTTTGCAGATACCCTGAGTAGAAGTTGGTTTGGATAGTAGTCGGGTTACCGCTTACTCATTAACGTAATCACTACCTATGCGAACCGCTCTACTCCTGCTTCTTTTACTCCTGCCGAAAAGCTGGGTGTCTGCTTGTACTATCGTTTCGGGTACAGACCGGAAGGGCCAGACGTGGGCCATGAATAATGAAGACTTTTTCCATACGTCTTCCAATTATGTGAACGTCTTTCCGACCAAAGACAAGTACACATTGGGCTACATCACCCTCACGTACGGCTCGCCGGAGAGTAGCGTGCAAGGGGGCGTGAACGAGGCAGGTCTCTTCTTTGATATCAACGCGTTGCCGCCACCGCAGCAGTACAAACTAAGCGTCGGCAGAAAGCCATTTCCTCACGGCAACATGCTGGAATACATGCTTCAGCATTGTAAATCGGTACCGGAATTTCTGGCTTTGTGGGACACGTACTATTTACCCGACTTGGGAGACCAAATCCATATTGCCGATAAGTATGGCAATCTGGCTGTTATTGCTCCTGATACTATCCTTCGGGCAACCAAGCAACTCACTTCCACGAATTTCAACGTGTGTGATACTGGTCCGCAAAAGCAGAATTGCTGGCGCTACCCTATTGCACAAAAATTGCTGGCGGAAGAAGGCGTCAGTCAGGCAAGCCTCGTCAAGATTGCGGCTGCTACGTCCCAACGTGAGTTTACAACTTCAGTTTACACAAACATTCACAACTTATCGACCGGAGAAATCTGGTTCTACCTAGCCGAAGAATACCAAACGCCCTGGCATACGAGTGTAGCTGCTTTGCTGAAGCAAGGCAAACAACACATCCTGCTGGCTAGCAAATTCCCGCAAAATGCTAGCCGACGCCTTGCTGCTCTTTTGAAAACGAAGGGTACGCCGCAAGCGGTTGGTCGCTTTTTGCAAGACAGCCAATTCAGTGCGAGCCAAAAAGAATCGCAGCTGCGCCTGGCGTTTTTAAATGACTTCTATGTTGACAAGGAGTTTGCTAAAGCAAACGTCCTTTTTCCTCTGTGGGAGCAGTATATGTATACCAATAAGCGCTTGGATAGTACAGAAGTACAGTTTACGAAAGCAGAGGTATTAGCCGTCAATGGCAGAAATAGAGAAGCGATTCAGGTGTTGGAGGCGCTTAGAAAACCTAGTTGGAAAACCAATGCGTTGTTGGCGAATCTTCGGGATACAGAAGAGGCTAACGCCATGATTGAACTAAGTGGATATGCAGAAGCGAAGTCCGTTGTTGTAGAGGTTAAAGGAGACTATAGTTTTTTCCGATTCATGCAAAAGACGCCTACTGGTTGGCGGTTACGGCTGAAATCAAATCGAGAAGAAGTGAAGTATTGCTTTTACATTGATGGCAAACGAGTTTTAAATCCTGCGCAGCCTGTATTACAGAATCAGGAAACGGTTAAAGGAGATTTCGTCTCTTTCAACACATTAAAGCTGTAAGCTGAACTCACAGGGGCAAACTTCTCACGTCCTATAGCATCCAAAGATTGCTAATTTGCTATCACAAACGATTGTGTTATCAAAAACAGCATTAGCGGCCTAAAATCGGCATTATTTGACCGTATTAGCAGCAAAGCAATCTGAAAATTTGGGAGTGTGGCAATCCTTGCTACCTTTACCGTCATACCTACTCTCACGTAATAATGACGCAGCCGATTGCCCCCGCGCCCCCGATTTCTCTGGAACCCAAATCCGTTCCCCAACTCAAGCAGATTGCCGCGCAGGTGCGGCGCGACATCGTGCGCATGGTGCACGCCGTTAGCTCAGGTCACCCCGGCGGCTCGCTGGGCTGCACCGATTTGCTGGTGGCCCTGTACTTCAAAGTGATGAAGCACAACCCCGAGTTCTCGATGGACGGCATCGGCGAAGACCTGTTTTTCCTGTCGAACGGCCACATTTCGGCTACCCTCTACTCGGTGCTGGCCCGCTCGGGCTACTTTCCGGTAAGTGAGCTGAACACCTTCCGCAAACTCGATTCGCGCTTGCAGGGCCACCCTACTACGGCTGAGCACCTGCCCGGCATTCGGATTGCCAGCGGCTCGCTGGGCCAGGGCCTGAGTGTGGCTACGGGCGCGGCCCAAGCCAAGAAGCTGAACAACGACGACCGCACCGTGTACGTGCTCATGGGTGACGGCGAGCTGGAAGAAGGCCAGGTGTGGGAAGCTGCTCTCTACGCTCCGCATCATAAAGTAGACAACCTAATTGCCATTGTAGACCGCAACGGTCAGCAGATTGACGGCCCTACCGAGAAAATAGGCGGCCTGGGTGACCTACGCGCCAAGTTTGAAGCCTTTGGCTGGCAAGTGCTGGAAGCCGACGGCAACCAGTTTGAAACCTTGCTGCCGGCCCTGGAAGAAGCGAAGTCGCTGCTAGGCAACGGCAAGCCCGTAATGTTCCTAATGGACACCCAAATGGGCTTCGGCGTAGATTATATGATGGGCACGCACAAGTGGCACGGCACCGCACCCAACGACGAACAGTTGGAGAAAGCCTTGCAGCAGTTGCTAGTAGAAGAAGCTAGCGACTACTAATCACGGACTTTTCGGATTAGCCGGATTCATCGAATTTTGTAGCCGATTGTGGTTGCTGCACAGATGATATGGCAGTAGCTCATCATCAACAAAAACGTCTGGCTCTCCCTCTCCCCGAGGAGAGGGGGCCGGGGGTGAGGTTTGCCGTATGCTGACACTAGGACGCGTATGTGGAGTTCTGTTGGGTAGCTTCCTACTACTCGCAGCCCCCCTACGTGCCCAGGACACAAAGCCCCGCACTACGCGCATTCTGTTCCTGCTCGATGCCTCGGGCTCGATGAATGCGCCGTGGGAAGGCGGCCCGCGTATGGACGTCGCTAAGCGCCTGCTCGCCCGTATGGCCGATTCACTGGATACCTACCCCAACTTGCAGTTGGCGTTGCGTGTGTACGGCCATCAGCACCTGGCAAAGGAGAACAACTGCGAGGACTCGCGGCTGGAAGTGCCGTTTGCCAGCAAAAATGCCCGCGCCATTCGCGAGAAACTCAAGACCATCGAAGGCAAGGGCAACACGCCCATTACCTACTCTCTGCAACAGTCAGCCCAGGACTTCCCCACCGACCCCAACTCCCGCAACGTGCTCATTCTTATCACCGACGGCCTCGAATCCTGCAAGGGCGACCCCTGCGCTACGGCGCTGGCGTTGCAGCGCAAGCGGGTGTTCCTGAAGCCGTTTGTGATTGGCATTGGGGCTGAAAAGGAGTTTGGCCGGCAGCTGGAATGCCTGGGCCAATACTACAACGCGGCCGATGTGGGCACCTTTCGCACGGTGCTCAACGATGTGATTGCCCAAACCCTGAGCAAAACCACCGTGGCCGTAAACCTCACCGATGAGCAGGGTAGGCCGACGGAAAGCAACGTCAACCTCACGTTTCTCAATAACGTGACCGAGCAGCCGGAGTACAACTACGTGCACTACCGCAACGCCCAGGGCAAGCCCGACGTGCTGGACGTGGACGCCTTGCAGAGCTACGACCTGGTGATAAATACCGTACCGCCTGTGGTGCAGCGCAACCTACCCATCCGGCCCGGCAAGGCCAACGTGCTGACCTACAAAACGCCCCAGGGCACGCTGGCGCTCCGCAATCCGTCGCTCACGCCCAATCCCTACGGCACGGTGCAAGCCGTGGTGCGGGCGCAGGGCAGCGCGGCCACGGTGGTGGCCCTACCCTTCGGCGCAAAGCAAAAGCTGCTGGCCGGCAACTACGAGGTGGAGCTACTTACCCTACCCCGCTTAGTGCGTCGCATCACGGTGAAGCAGGGCCAAGAAACGGCCGTGACGTATGAGGCGCCCGGCACGCTCAATATCGTGTCAGACCTGAAAGGCTACGGTAGCATCTACCAGGTAAACCCGGACGACTCGCAAACGTGGGTATACACCCTCCCTAACGGTGGCAGCAGCAGGCTCAACCTACCCATGCAGCCGGGCAACTACCGCTTGGTGTTCCGCTCGGCCAACGCGCTGGGTAGCAAGTTTACCGACACGCGCAATTTTTCCATTCGCTCGGGGCAGGTCACCTCGGTTAGCATTTTTGGGAAATGACATACCTAAATCTATCCTCTTCGTCTGTCATCCTGAGCGCAGCGAAGGACCTTCTCACGTCTGAACGAAATCGTTCTGTAGTAATTCTAACGTGAGAAGGTCCTTCGCTGCGCTCAGGATGACAGACAAAGAGGACCACCGCTTTTACTCTCTACACTTCTCCTACACAATACATGAAAGACTTTCCCTACTCCGAATCAAAAGATACCCGCTCGGGCTTTGGCGCCGGCCTACAAGAACTCGGTAAAACCAACCCCAACGTAGTGGCCCTATGCGCCGACTTGGTAGGCTCACTGAAAATGGATGCCTTCATCAAGGACAATCCCGAGCGTTTCTTCCAGGTAGGCATTGCGGAGGCCAACATGATGGGCTTGGCTGCTGGTCTCACCATCGGCGGCAAGATTCCTTTCACGGGCACGTTTGCCAACTTCTCCACGGGCCGCGTGTACGACCAGATTCGCCAGAGCATTGCGTATTCGCAGAAAAACGTAAAAATCTGCGCGTCGCACGCGGGCCTGACGCTGGGCGAAGATGGTGCTACCCACCAGATCTTGGAGGATATCGGCATGATGAAGATGCTGCCGCACATGACCGTTATCAACCCCTGCGACTACAACCAAACCAAAGCCGCCACCATCGCCATTGCCGACCACGAAGGCCCGGTGTACCTGCGCTTTGGTCGCCCCGTGGTGCCGGTATTCACCCCCGCCGACCAGGAGTTTATCATTGGCAAAGCCGTGGTGCTAAACGAAGGCACCGACGTGAGCATCTTCGCCACGGGCCACTTGGTATGGAAGGCCATTCTGGCCGGTAAGCTATTGGCGGAGAAAGGCATCAATGCCGAAATCATCAACATCCACACCATCAAGCCACTAGATGCGGAAGCCATCCTGAACTCGGTGCGCAAAACGCGCTGCGTCGTAACGGCCGAGGAGCACCAGCTCAACGGCGGCCTCGGCGACAGCGTGGCCCAGCTACTGGCCCGCGAAGAGCCCCTACCCCTGGAGATGGTCGGCGTAAACGACTCCTTCGGCGAAAGCGGCACTCCTGATCAGTTGATGGAAAAATACGGCCTTAACGAAGCGGCTATTGTAGCCGCCGTTGAAAAAGTAATGGCCCGCCGGAAGTAGAATTGTTGAGATATTAAAACAGAAGAAGCCCCAGTAGCATGTACCTGCTGGGGCTTCTTCTTTCATAGTAGTTCTGTGAACCATACGTCCTATGGCTAAAGCTCCGGGCTACGGGGCAGTTTCGTGTAACGTCCTACCCATCAGCCGAGATATTTAGCTTTGGGTCTCATAATTCATAAACCTGATATAAGTAGCTATGAATGCAAATAACCCTTGATTCGAGAATTCATATAGAAAACACTATACTAAAAACGCTCGTTTATATTTAAAACAATCAAAATAAATTTCAATTGCATATATTACAATCATAAGCAGATTAAAGACTGCTAACTATCCTACTTATCTCCAACGGATTATGCTGAACTTTTCTGCTGTGCTTTCCGGGAAGCAGCGCATTGGTTTGCTTTTAACAGCCTGCTGCCTGTTGCTCGTCCCTACCGCCTTTGGCCAAAACAAATACCAAGTGGCGGGCGAGGCTATTCTGGATAAGCTCAATACCAAGTTCTACAACGCCAGCAAGCAGTTGTACGTGGAGCAGATTGATGCCAACGAAAACATACTTGTGGAGCGCGGCGGCGCGAGCTACGTGTGGCCTGCGTCGCATATGCTGCGGGCGCTGCGCTATGGGGCATTGGTGAATCCAGCGAAGTATACGGCGCGGCTCAAGTCCTACGCCTATGCCCTCGACCAATATCAGCAACACGGCAAATACGCCTCCGATATTGTGCCCGGCGCCGATCCGCTGTACGATGACAACGCCATTATAGGGCTGGCGCTGATGGACGCCTACCAGCAGGTGCTGCCCACCGAAAGCGGCCTCTACGACCGCTCCCTGATTGGCCTCAATTACTGCTTGAACGCGCGCGATGCGAACTGGGGTGTTCCGCAAAAAGAAGCAGAGCTGGGGTGGGGTAAGTTCTACTCGCAGGCCACCATTTTGCCGGCACTCCACTGCGCGCTAATCGCCAAAAATAGCTCCGACCCTACCTACCTGACCATAGCCAAACGCTACTACGACCTCATCAATGATGTAAGCTGGAAGTTGCGTGATGGCAATACAAACCTGCTGAATCAGTATTCCTTTTACGCCAACGGCAGCTGGAGCCTGGTAGGGCACGGCGAAAACGGGGCGGGCTACCGCGCCTACCAAACCACGCCCAACATTCAATTAGCCCTCAAACTCTACCAGCTAACGGGCAGCATACGCTACCTCGACGACGCGAGAGTTATGGCCGATGCCTGCTTGAAGCAATGGTACACGCCGGGCAAGGGGGTAAGCGAAATCTCCTTCTGGGGCGGCAGCGACATCGTAGAAATGCTGGTGGATTTTTACGACGTAGACCACAACCCAAAGTGGCTCGCCGCGGCCCAAAACATAGTGGACTACCTGATAGAGTACGGCCGCGACCAGCTAGGCTACTACCCCGGCTCCTACAACGATGCGGATGGCACCTGGAACCTGGACCGCCGCTACATCTCCCCCGCTTCCATCCAGATGATGGGCCAAGCCTGTGCGGCAGCGGCCATCTTGCGGGTAGCGCAAGCCACCGCTACGCCGCTTGCTACCGCCCGCCGTGCGACCAGCACCGACGAGCTACGGGTCTTCCCTAACCCTGCAACGGACTACCTCACGCTACAAGGCACCCAAAACATAGCAGGAGGAAAAGTTACGGTTGTTAACTCGCTGGGGCAAACGGTGATGCTCGTTGATTCCTATGCAAAGCGACTGGATGTTTCCGCGCTGGCACCAGGCGTGTATACCCTTTGCTGGCTCAAAGGTGAACAGCGCCTGACCACACGATTTGTGAAACAAGTAAAGTAGCGCAACGAGAAGGTGCATGAATACTTGCACAACGAAGTGCAGTACACGCCCAACTTTTTGTAGTTCTACAAGCTCACTTCCACTCGAATACATAACTCCCAGCTACCAACTCCACCTCTTCGCTCTTCACTGCCCTACCCTCCCGGTACGGCTGCAAGCCCTCTACTACTGGAAAGCGCAGCGTAGCCGTAGCATTGGGCGGAACGGTCACGGTGTACTGTACGGCATGGCCGGTATGGGTCCAGGCGGAGCGGATGGTGCCCTGGGGCGACTCGTGGCTAGCTTCGAAGTGTGCGAGGTTGGGCACGAAATGCGGAGTGAGCAGCACGTTGCGGAAGCCAGGTTGGGCTGGGTCGGGGTGGATGCCGCCGAGGCCTTTGTAGAGCCAAGCGCCGATTTCACCGAACATGATGTGGTTGAGCGAGATGTCGTGCTTGGCCTGGATGTTCCAATTTTCATACAGCGTCGTGGCGCCGTTCTTGATCCACCAGCCCCAGGAGGGGTAGGTCTCCTGGGCCGCTATACGGTAAGCCACGTCGGCGTAGCCATTTTCGCTGAGCGCATTTAGGATGGCTTTTTGGCCCAACAAGCCCACATTCAGGTGGTAGTTGTCGGTGGCAACTTGTTTAGCGAGGTTGGCGGCCACCTGCCCTTTGGCGGCTTCGGGCACCAAGTGCCAATAGAGCGGCATGCTCATCTCGGTTTGAGTGCCTTTGCCGTAGAGGCCCGTTTGCGGGTTGAGGTATTTCGCGTTGAAGGCTTGCTGGATAGCGGCGGCCAACGCCTCGTACCGGGCCGCATCGGCTGTTTTGCCAAACAGCCGCGCCGCCTTCGCCATAATCACCACATCGGCGTAGTAGTAGCAGGTGGAGGTGAACTCCACGGGTGGCTTGTCCGTGACGGGCACCCAGTCGCCCAGGCCCCAGGTGGTGAGGTGGGTAGGGCTGATTTCGGTGATGTGGTCCACATAGCGACGCATGTTCTCGTAGCAGTCGGAGAGCAGCTTGCTGTCGCCATAGAACAGATAGATGTTCCAGGGAATCAGCACCACGCTGCTGGTCCAGTCGGGGCCGTTGCCCCACTCGTAGCCCCAGCCGTTGGTAGGCACTATGGAGGGTAGCACGCCGTTGGGCTGCTGCTCGTCGCGGTAGTCGGCCAGCCATTTCTCGTACACCGTAATGCCGTCGAAACTGTATAGGCCCGTTTCCAGGGCAATGTGCGAGTCGCCGGTCCAGCCGTTTTTCTCGCGCTGGGGGCAGTCGGTGGGGTAGCCAAACAGGTTGGAGAGGTAGGAGGCGTTGGTGGCCTGCCAGAGCTTATCCAGGGTAGGATTGGCGCTGGTAATGTGGCCCGCCACTGGCACGTCGCTGTGCTGAAAGTAGCCCGTCAGACTTTCCTTGGTGAGCGTCAGCGGGCGGCTGCTCGTCACCTCCACATACTGAAACCCTTTGTAATTGAAGCGCGGCATGAAGCTTTCCCTACCCTTCCCACTCAAAATAAAAATATCAGTTTGAAACGGGTCCGATTTATCCGTAGGGCGGTAGTGCTCGTCGATGTTTGATATATCGACGTGGCCGTTGGGGTAGAGCCGCTCGCCGTGTTTCAGGTGAATTACGGTACCCGCCGCCCCCTGCGTCGTGAGACGACTTACGCCCGCAATATTCCTACCCAGGTCGAACACGTAGGTGGTGTCGTTGAGGCGGTGCACGCTCTTGGGCGGTAGTTCCTCAGTGCTGCGGATGGGCCGCACGGCCTGCGCCACGATATTTCCCGAAGGCGCGGAGCGGTAGATGACCTCTTTCCAGGCTTTATCGTTGAACGCCACCGTATTCCAGCCGGGCTGCTCCTGGCGGGCGTCGTAGTGCTCGGCGGTGTAGATGCTGTTGAAGATGACAGGGCTCAAGGCCGTTTTCCAATCCTTGCCGGTCGTGATGGTTTCTACGCGGCCATCGGTGTAGGTGATGCGCACATCCATACAGAAGGTAGGGCGGGCGCGCCAGGGAGCTTTGTCAAAGTCCCACACGGCCGTAGATTGCAGGTTGTACCACCCGTTGCCGAGCAGCACGCCTAGGGCATTTTGGCCAGTTTGCAGCAGCCGAGTGATGTCGTAGGTGACGTAGAGCGTGCGCCGGTCGAAGCGCGTGTACAGCGGGTCCAGCACATGGTCGCCTACCCGTTTGCCGTTCACCGACAACTCATACAACCCCGCCGCCGCCACATACGCCCGCGCCGATTTAATACTGTTTTTTGCCTGAAACACCTTGCGGAAGTAGGGTGCGGGCCTAGTGTGCTGGTCGTGGGCATCGGCTATCCAAGCGCCTTTCCAGTTGCGTTGGTTCAGCATCCCGGTTTCGAAGCTGGTGATGGGGCTGACAACCGCCTGCTTCTGTTGGTCCTTCACCTCTACGCGCCAATAATACCGCGTAAACGGCTGCAACGTCGCCCCCGCGTACGTCACTAACGTAGCCCCCGATTTCACCAGGCCCGAGTTCCACACCGCGTCCCTACCCTGCGCCAGCGCCATCGAATCGGTAGCGACCAACACGCGGTAGGCGGTTTGCCGGGCGCCCTGCCGGGTATCCAGCAAACGCCACGTAAAGCGCGGCTGCGGCGCATCAAGGCCAAGTGGGCGCTCCAGGTACTCGCACTGCAAGCCTGCAATTGTTGCTGGTGAACCCGCATGGCTGGTGGCGCACAGCAACAGAAGTAGGCAAGATACTAGGGTGGCTTTTAGAAAGACGTGGTGCATATAGGAGATAGGTAGGACGGCGGGGTAATCCGCAAGAACTACACTATCTTCTTCTGCACCAAGCTATTTTCAAAAGCTTTTACATGGGTGCCTGCTGCGTACGGCCTAATCGTGTTCTTATTACTTCTCGTCCAATCCCTCTACCCGAAACTTCGGTGCCTCGTAGTCTTTCGGGAGGTAGTCGGTGGGGATGGTGGTTTGGTGGCCGTCGCGCACGGCGCGGTAATGCGGCGACATGATTTCTACGCCAGCCGCGTTGAACTGGTCCTGAATGTTCTGGTGAATACGCGAGTAGAGCACGGCCTGCTTACTGGCCTCGCGGGTGTAGGCGTTCAATTGATAGCTCACGTAATAGTCGTCGAGGCTGGTTTGCAGCACAAAGGGCTTGGGCTCGGGCAGGATGCCTTCGGCTTGCAGTGCGGCCGTGATGAGCAACTGGTGCACCTGCTGCCACGGCACGTCGTAGCCGATGGTGACGGTGGTGTGCAGCACCAGCCCCAGGGTAGGCGCGGCGCTGGTGTAGTTGGTGGTGTAGCTGCTCATAATAGAGGAATTCGGGATGGTGATTTCCTCGTTTTTGATGGTGCGAATGCGCGTGACGAGCAGGTTTTTCTCGATGATGTCGCCGGTCACGTCCCCGATTTTCACCCGGTCGCCTAGCTTATAGGCGCGCATATACGTCAGCACCAGCCCGGCCACAATGTTCGACAACGACCCCGCCGATCCGAATGTGAACAGAAAGCCCAAAAACACCGATACGCCTTTGAAAATAGGCGAGTCGGAGCCGGGTAGGTAGGGGAAAATTACAACCAGCAGAAAGGCGAAGATGAGCACCCGCACAATCTGGTAGGTAGGATTAGCCCAATCGGGGTAGAACCCCTGGATGGTGAGATGCCCCTGCCGGATTTCCTCTTTCAGGAAATACACACCCTTCAAAATGTACCGGAACACCGTGACGACCACCACAATCGTGATGAGGTTGGGCAGGTAGTTCCAGAGCGCCAGCAGCATTTTGCGCAGGGGCGTGATGACGTAGCCCAGCAGCGTATCGGCCACGTCCTGGGTGCCGGGGAAGATGCTGAACAGCACGGGCAGCACTAGGTAGATTACCAGGAAGATGACCACCCAGCGCAACACGTTCACCAGCAGCAGAGCCGCATCCAGCTCGCGGCGGGGCGTAAATAACTCGTAGGTGCCCAGCTTAATACCCCGGAACCACGTGGTTTCGTGGTCGATGAGCTTGAGCTGTACCCAGCGGAAGAACTGATTGACGAAGCGCACGGCGAAGTAGAACACCACCAGCACCAGCAGCGCCAACCCAATCTCCTTCAGTATATTATATAAGCTATGCTCTTGCTTGTAGGCCGCTACCACCTCCACAATACGTGCCCGGTAGCGCACGGCCAGCGAGTCGCGGGAGGTGTCGAGCCAGAGGGCGTCGTTGTCGGAAATGCTCTGGATGACCACCGCACCGTACATCAGGTCGATGGTTTGCTCAGAGGGGTAGAGGCGCAGCGAATCGGGCCGGAAGAACACGTCGGATTCCAAGCGCTGCACTTTTTCGGCAATGAGATTGGCGCGCTCCTGCGGCGAAAATGGCCCCAGCTTGGTATACACGTAGAACAGTGTATCATCATGCGGCACTACGGGGTAGCCGCGGGCGTGGCGCTTCAGCGAGTCGATGTGCTGGCGGGCGCGCAAGTGGCGTAGCGAGTCGGCCCATTGCAGGGTGCGTAGCTCTTGCACCAGCTCCCGCTCGCGGGTGCGGTCCTGGCCTTGGCCTTTCAGCGAGAGCAGCTCTTGCTGCAATTGCGCGAGGCGGTCGGTGTTTTGGCGCCGCAGCGAGTCGAGCTGCCGTAGCTGGCGCGTGTCGGTGCTGAGGGCCTGGGTACGCACGGAGTCGCGGCGGGTAGGCGCGGGCGCTTGAGCCACAGCCTGCTCTCCTACGCACAACACACTTATTATCAACAGGAAATAGCGCCAAAAGCGAACACTCATCTTTCTAAAACAAACTCATAAAACGTGAGGAATAAGCTGCAATACGGAGGCTTATCGTGCAATATACTTTGGTAGCTCTCAATACCACGCACCAGCAAGTCGGGGTGGCGGCCTTACCTTTGCGGCTCTCCATACCCAGACGGGAGCACTTACTCCCTTGCCCTATTGCTGTTGCCGACGGCTACTTGCTGCGGCTCGCTCAGCTCGATTTCTATGCCAAAACTGTACTGCTTTTGCCTGTTGTTCCTGGCGGCTCTGCTGCTCGTGGCCCCAGCGGCCCGCGCCCAAAACCAACAACAGCGCGATACCACGCTCATTGTTTACAACAGTCAGTTGACGGGTGCTTTCAGCAAAGGTGGCGTCAACCGAGCGCTGTTGTCGACCACTCAGGCCCTCACCTTCACTAGGGGTCAGCACTATGGCCTGCCGCTGAATGGCAGCTTTATCTACGGTAAGCAGGATGGCTTGCTGCGGGAACGCGAATTGCTGCTCAATGCTACCCCCTATTATTACAAAGGCCGCTTCCGGGCCTATGCCATCGGGGGATTTGAGCGCAGCAACCTGCGCGGCATCACCGACCGCGTGCAGCTGGGCGCCGGTCCGGGCTGGGCCTTCTACTCCGATACGTTGGGGCGGGAAGTGTCGATCAGCAATTTGATTATTCGGGAGAAAACCAACTTCCAGGACGGTACCTTCAAGCTCACAGCCCGCAACTCGGTGCGCCTGAAAGTGGCGTACTCCATTAAAATTCTGACGGTTAGCTCTACCACCTTCTATCAGCCGTCTTTGGCTAACTTCAATAACTACCGTTTCAGCAACGTCTCCACGGCCGCCCTCAAGCTCACCAATCATCTGGCCTTCAACTTCAGCTACAACTATACCCACGAAAGCCAGTACAGCGAAGGTAAAGTCCCTGATAACACGAATATTACCGTTGGTTTTTCTTACTCTACAAAGAGGTGAGCATTGAAAAGCATCTGTCATCCTGAGTGCAGCGAAGGACCTTATCGCGCTAGAACGATGCTCGCAACAACGACTCGTTCAGGCGTGATAAGGTCCTTCGCTGCACTCAGGATGACAGATGGGAAGAGATGACAGTTCTATTTACTACTGCAACTTCACCACCCGCATACAATCCAGCATAGCTTGATTGACTTCGCCGTTCATGTTCTCATTGGCGGGCTCGAAGGTCAGGGTCAGTTGGGTCTTGCCTTTAGGTAGGCGCACCGGCAGCGGGTTGGTGTAGCCCCAGTTCGACCACTCGCCGGTGCCGCGCTGGGGTAGCACTACCGTGCCTAGTAGCTCGGCGCCGCGCCGCAGCGTGCGAATGGCGCATTTGTTTTGGGTGTTAACGGGGCCATTTCCGTTGGCGTACCGAAAATCAACAGCGTACAGCCCCGCCTCGGCCACCGTGACCGGAATGGTGAGGGTAGGGTTCTTCGCCTGGCTGATTTCCACAAAGCCCTTACCTGAGAAGCCTTTATAAGGTAGCGCCGACTTCGCAGCCACCGTTTCTAGCTGCACCTGCTGGGACTG
Organism: Hymenobacter profundi; assembly: GCF_019334315.1. GTDB lineage: Bacteria > Bacteroidota > Bacteroidia > Cytophagales > Hymenobacteraceae > Hymenobacter > Hymenobacter profundi. The sequence continues at coordinate 30,745 of NZ_JAHWGL010000010.1, read as the reverse complement.
GCTACCCACCGGCAGCGGCTCGCTGGCAAACGACTCCAGCCCCGCCGCGCCTACTGCTACTACCTGATACGCTGCATACTCACCGGCCGATACGGTAAAGCGCGGCTCGGTGGTGCGGCCGGCCAACTGCCCGTTTTTCAGGAGTTGGTAGGCCGTGGCGCCCGGCACGGACGGCCACGTCAGTTGGTTGTTGGCGTAGGCAACCACGGGCGTTTCGGGCGAGAAGCGGTTGGTTACTCGCGCCACGGCCGCGGCTACGGGCGCTTGGCTGGTGAGCACGATGCGAAGCTGGTGGCGACCGGTGAGGGTAGCCGGCACGGCGGCACCGGCCAGCGGCTGACCATCAAGCGTAATGGTTTGCAGTTGGTTACCGAAACCGCTCATCTCCACATCCAGCAGTGCCTGGCGGTACCGAAAGCCCGTGAGCGTGCGCGTGCCTTGCAACGCCTGCGGCACGAAGGGCTTGAACACCAGCCGATCAGCCTCAAACTGCATTCCAAACAGCACCTTATATATCAGGCTTAGGCTACCGGAGAGGCTCCAAAGCATGTTGCTGCTGTTGATCTGCGTACCGGCGAAGTCGCCGTTTTCGGCTACGTAATTCTCTTTGTTGGTCAGGAACAGCGCCGCGGGGCGGTAGATGGCGGCAATGCTTTCCATCACCGATGCCTCGTTGCCTGCTTTAGCGCCGGCCAGCGCCCAGTAGCTCTGCACAAAGGGCCACACGGCGTTGTTGTGGTAGGGCGGAATGCCCGAAATCTGCGGGTAGATACACGGAACCCCAAACGGCACGGTAGGCGTTTTGCTGACCACCTGCTGCGCCTGCGCACCCTCGGCCACCCCAAACAAAACGCTCAACGCCTCGCCCAGTGCCTCGGCTTTGGGAGAAAGCGTGAGGAAATTGCGCCCGTACAGAAACTGGCCGTAGTAGCCTTTGTCGGGCTGCCATAGGTGCTGGTTGAGGCCCTGCTTGATGCGGGCGGCTAGTTGTTGGTGACGGGTAGCGGCGGCGGCATCGCCCAATTGTTGGGCCATGTGGGCGGCTACCACGTTGGCTTGGTAGTGCACGGCGTTAGTGCCCAGGTTTTCACTCTGGTAGATGTCCACGGGCTGCATCCAGCGCGGGTAGGTCTGCTCGCGCCAGTCCAGAAACGACGACTCGCCGCGCACCAGCCCGGTGGCCGGGTCGTAGGCATTCTGCACGTCGTCTTCGATGGACTTCGTGATAATGGGGTAGACCTTGCGCAGCCAGGCTTCGTCGCCGGTCACTTTGTAGATTTCCCAGGCGGCCACGGCCCACACCATGCGGTCGGTGGAGCAGGGGTAGGCGCCGCCCGTGCCCGTATCCTGAATGATGCGACCCTCGGGCGTGACTTTGCGCAGGAGGCTGTTCATGGCCACCTTTGGCTGCAACGTGGCCTGTGCTAGTATAATGGAATAGCTGATGTCGCGGGTCCAAACGCCGGCCCACTCCTTGCCGGTGCGGAAGGTGCTGTCGGGCTCCACGGCGCGGCGGGCTTCCTCCAGGGCCAGGTTGTAGAGCGCATCCGAGAGGGGGTAGTCGGAATGATACTGCGGAAAGTCTTCGGTGTTGATGGTCTGCTGCCAACGGCCGGCCGTGGTTTTGACGTTGGCGGGCGCGTCCAGCGTGAGCGTCACTTCATAAATGCCGTCGCCGTCTGGGTCTTTCAGCTCCAGCTCCGGCTTGTTCACCAGATTATCAAAATCCCAGCTCAACGGCGCCACGCTACCCGCCACAAACACGTGCTTGAAATCGGCCTGATAGAGCTTATCACCTTTGGCCGTGGTATAGTAGCCGTGCTGCTTGAACGCCGCCAGCACCGGCCGCATATCCAGCCGAATCTTCAGTGCAGTGTTGGGTGCCAAGTAGGTGTTGGCCGGCACCGGGGTAGAGTCCACGAAGTGCTGGCCAAAGGAAATTAGCGGCGTTTCCAGTGGCCCGTTTTGCCCCGCTTTCGGCACCGCTACTATCGTGTGGTTTTGCCCAACCGGCAGTTCGTTGTCTTTGCCGTTGATGCTGAACTTGAACTCAATGCGCGGATCAACGAATGCGTTGGCCGGGCTTTGGTAATTCGACACCAGCTCGGTGCGCGACAACGCCCTGGCCACGTACGCGCCTTGCACCACACTGTCGCGGTAGAGCGAGTAGGCCTCCGACTGCCACACAGCCGGTGCAGCAGTTGCTTCGGCAGTAGCCGTGGTGGCAGGCGCAACGGGTTTCTGCATATGGCAAGCCGATAAGAAGGAACACGCCAGCAGTATGCCTGCCGGCTTGAGCGTATGTTTCATAAGAGTGGAAACCCTGATTGCAATATGCTAACGAAGGTACGGACAGTGCTACGATACCCCTACCCCAACGGCGCAGGTGGCGGCCCCGAGGCCAGCAGCCCTGCCGGCACGCTCAGTTCGCCGGTGTGCGGGTCAATCAGGCCGTTGCGCTCATCTTCGATGTTGGTGGCTTGCGTGTACACGTCGCCGGCAATGGGGCGGGCACGCAGCTCCTCCTTAAATAGGCGGATGCGCTCGGCGCGCTCGGCATCGTCTTGGGGTCCTCCATAGTCGGGAAAGCCGAAGCCGCCCCATTCGCTTACCAGCAACGGCACCTGGCGGCGGTAGAAAAATGGGTCGCCTACCACTAGGGGGAAAGCGGCCGTGCCTTCCAGTTCGCCGCGCACCAATCGGTCGAGCAGCTCGCGCCAGCGGTTGGCGTCGGGCGTGTAGAGGTGGGCCGTCAGCAGGTCCGACTTCAGCCTACCTAGGTAGGAAATATGGTGCCAGCCGTCGTTGTCTACCACCAAAAACTGCGGGTGCGCCAGTTGCATGTAGTGGTACGTATCCACGATGTACTGCCGGGTTTTATTGTTGGTTGCAATGTCCTGCGCGCCCCAATCCTCGTTATATAAGCTCCAGATGATGATGGATGGGTGCGTTTCCATGAGCGCCACCATGCGCAGCAGCTCGGCGCGGTGGTTGCGCCGGCTACGCGTGGTGGAGCTGTGCGGGCTGGGCACTTCCACCCACAGCAGTAGCCCCAACTCGTCGGCCAGGTTGTAAATGCGCGGGTCGACGCCGGCAATGTGCACGCGCACCAGGTTGCAGCCCAGCTCCTTCATGGCGTAGAAATGGCGCTGCATCTCGGCATAAGTGGCCGTGCCGGGCTGGTAGAGGATGCCGTCGAGGTAGATGCGCTCATTGTTCAGATACACGTAGCAACCCCGCGCCTCAATCTTGCGCAGGCCGAAATACGCCTCTATCTGGGCCGCGTAGCCATTGGCATCAATGAGCTGGGCTACCAGCCGATAGAGATGGGGCGTGGCCGGCGACCATAGCTCGGCACCGGGCAACTCCATCACCACGCGCTGCTCACGCTGGCCCGCTTCCAGCAGCATCGGAAAATCGGAGGTGGCCAGTGGTTCCGTCGCGTCCGAATCTTTCCCAAACACTTGCAAACGAATCACATACTGTCCTGGGTCGTGGATGCGCAGTGCCAGGTTGAAGCGCACCAGTTGGTCTTCTACCACGCTCACTACCCCCACGCGGGAGCGGAGGCGGTTGCGCTCCACCATTTCCAGCCACACCGAGCGCACGGCGCCGGTGTAGGTCTGGTACCAGATTCCGCCGCGCTTATACACGTGCGACTCCTGCTTGCCGCGGGGCGTTTCGGCGTCCATCGTGTCGGCAATGCGCACGGTGAGGCGGTTGCTAAGGTGCAGGATTTCGTCGGGTAGCTCGTAGGAGAAAGACGTGTATTCGCCGTAGTGAATCTCTTCGCCTTCAATGGTTTGCAACGGGTGACCATTCAACCACACGCGGGTTTCGTAGCCGCAGGCGCCGAACGTGAGCTGGAGCATGGAGCGCTCCTCCACTTCATCGCGCTCGGGCAGCACAAACTCACGCTCATACCACACCACTACCTTATCTTTCCAGGCAATGGGGCTGGGCTCTCCCTTGGCGGCGGCCATGTGCATCTCTACCGAGCCCGGCCACTGCGCCGTGTGCTGATAGTCGTGGCCCAGGTGCCAACCATTGTGCAGACCATCGTCGTTGGTATCAACGGCAAACTTCCACTCGCCGTCGAGCAACTGGTGGTTGTTGAGGCGTAGCACGGCGCGGGGTAAGGGGTTGCCAGGGTCTTCGTCGGGGTAGGCAACGGGCGCTTTTTCGCCAGCAACGGCTGTATACTCTTCTTCTTCTTTGCTGGCCGATAGGCCGTAGTTGGAATGGGTGAGGTCCATGCAGGGGCGGGTTGATGACGGAAATGGGAGACGTATAGGTGAAACGCTAGCCGACCTCCGGTAGTACGACAGGCGCTGGCTTTTGGCTGCCCACAACGCCATTACGAACATCCTTCCTTCTATTTCGCCCTGGGGCGCATGGCTCTCCCGAATTTGTTTTTCATAGGTCAATTAAACCCTCCCCCACTCCCTGCGTCTAACCAGAACACATTCTATTTCGCCCTAACCCCGCTTCTGATTGGAAGACCAGGAGATACTCGCCAAGTTTGCTGATCCGGCCTCCCGAAATCTGGCCTTCAACCAGTTGGTGCGCAAGTACCAGCAGCGGGTGTATTGGCACGTGCGCAAAATGGTGGTAGACCACCAGGACGCCGACGACCTCACGCAGGACACCTTCGTGAAGGTGTGGAAGAATCTGGAGAACTTCCGCCAAGATGCCAGTCTCTTCACCTGGATTTACCGCATCGCCACCAACGAGTGCCTGAATTTCCTGTCGGCCAAGCGGCGCAAGTTTTTCCTACCTCTTAATGATGTGGGGGCCGAGTTGCTAGCCAAAGTGGAAGCCGACCCCGGCTTGCTCTCCGGCGACGAGGTAGAACAAAAGCTGCAAAAAGCCATTCTACGCCTGCCTGACAAACAGCGCCTGGTATTCAACCTGAAATACTACGAGGACATGACCTACGAGCAGATGGCCGACGTCACGGGCACGTCGGTAGGGGCGTTGAAGGCCTCCTACCACCACGCTGTGAAGAAAATTGAGCAGTATGTTACCACTCAGTCTATCAACGATTAAACCCTGCGGCTTGCGCCGCTTCTAATGCATATGAACACGCCTTTTCGTCTGGATGACCACCCGCGCCGGCCGTATCCGCTGGCGCCGCCCCCGGCCGGGTACTTCGAGCAGCTGCCGCGCCGCGTGATGGACCGCGTGCAGCCCACCGAAGCGCCGGCCCTCGGCTGGCTAAGTCGCCTGCCCCTACCCCTGCGCACCGCGTTGGCCTCCACGCTGCTGCTGGGAGGTTTTGCGGCGTCGCTGGTGCTTAGCGTTACGCCTACCTCGGCGTCGGCTACCCTGGCCGCCGTGCCCCAGGAGGAGCTGGTGCAGTACCTGCTGGCTAACGACTCCCGCGTGACCCTGGCCGATTTGGCTGATTTGTCGGCCACCGCGCCTACCACCGCCAGCTATTTGCATGCTTCGCCCGAGGAGCTGCAAAGTGCCCTCGATGCCCAGCCCACCGATGATTCGTACTTATAAAGCCTGATTTCTCCGCCATGCACCCGTTGTCTGCCTTTTTTCACCGTACCATTCGCCCATTGCTGCTCCTACTACCCTTGCTGGCCTTGAGCCTGCACGGCGTAGCGCAAACTGCCCCCAGCGGCCGTCTCAACCAGCTTGAAAATGCCCGCATTGCCTACCTTACCGAGAAGGTGTCCCTCACGCAGGAGCAGGCGCAGCAGTTCTGGCCCATCTACAACGAGTACGCCACCAAGCGCCGCGACTTGAACCAACGCTCGCGCCAGCTCCGCACCACCCGCCCCGAAACCCTCAGCGACCAGCAGCTCAAAGACAATCTCAATCAGGTATTGGCCCTGCGCCAGCAGGAAGTAGACCTTGATAAAGACTATCTCCGTCAGTTCCAGAAAGTCCTGAGCATCCGGCAAGTAAGCCAACTCTACACCGCCGAGCGCCAGTTCACCCGCGAAGTATTACAGCGCGTAACCCGCAGCCGGAGAAGGTGAAAAGGTGAATTTGTGAAGTTGTGAATGTTAAAGCGTCTGTCATCCTGAGCGCAGCGAAGGACCTTATGCCAGTTGAACGAGGTCGTTAATACGATTATCGTTCTCACGTGATAAGGTCCTTCGCTGCACTCAGGATGACAGACGCTTTAACATTCACAACTTCACCATTCGGTATCTTTGCGGGATGCTTACCCCTCGCCAGCTTTTCTTGCGCCACCAGGCGCAAACCTCCGATTTTCCGCTGCTGTTGGAGATTGAACGGGCCGAAGGCGTGTATATGTACGCCCCCGATGGCCGCCGCTACCTTGATCTGATTGCGGGTATTGGCGTCAGCAACGTGGGGCACCGCCACCCGCGCGTAGTGCAGGCCATTAAGGACCAAGCTGATAAGTTCTTGCACTTGATGGTGTACGGTGAGCTGGTGTCGGCGCCGCCGGCGCTGCTGGCCGAGGCCCTGCACCAGACTCTACCTCAACAGCTCGATACCGTTTATTTCACCAACTCAGGCGCCGAGGCCGTGGAAGGCGCCCTCAAATTAGCCAAGCGCCACACCGGCCGCACCGAGCTGGTGAGCTGCCACCGCGCCTACCACGGTTCTACGCAGGGTGCTTTGTCGGTCACGGGGTCCGAGGAATTCAAGCGTAGCTACCGCCCCCTCCTACCCGATGTGCGCCACATCGAGCCGAACCACCTGCCCGATCTGGCGCTTATTACGGAGCGCACAGCGGCGGTTATCATCGAAACGGTGGCGGGCGAAGCGGGTGTGCGCGTGCCGGCCCCAGAGTACCTACCCGCCCTGCGCCAGCGCTGCACGGAGGTAGGCGCTCTGCTGATTCTGGATGAAATCCAATGCGGCTTTGGGCGCACCGGCACCTTCTGGGCCTTCGAGCAGTTCGGCATCGAGCCTGATATTTTGCTCTGCGCCAAGGGTATGGGCGGTGGTATGCCCATTGGGGCATTCATCTCTACGCAGGAGATTATGGCGGGCTTCAAGACCAACCCAATTCTGGGTCATTGCACCACGTTTGGCGGGCACCCGGTATCGTGCGCGGCCTCGCTGGCTACCCTGCGCGCTATTCAGGAGGAAAACCTGCTGGCGGGCGTAGCCGAAAAAGCGACGCGCTTTCGGGCGCAGCTCCAGCACCCAGCCATTCGGGAAGTGCGCGGCTGCGGCTTGCTAATGGCCGTGGAGTTCGAGTCGTTCGACGTGCTCAAGCCCATCATCGACCGCGCCCTGTTTCACGAAGGTATCCTCACCGACTGGTTCCTGTTCTGCGACAACTCTCTGCGCATCGCCCCGCCCCTAATCATCACCAACGACCAGATTGACGAGGCCTGCACCGCGCTACTGCGGGCGGTGGAGTTTGTGGTAGGGTAATAAAAAATGTCATCCTGAACGCAGTGAAGGACCTTCTCACGCGAGAACGACTATCGTAACAACGACTCGTTTCCACGTGAGAAGGTCCTTCACTGCGTTCAGGATGACAGAGAATTACTTCCGCTTCCCAGATGCAATCAGTTTGCCTGGCTGTTCTGGCTCAGAAAGCTTTGGGTGTCTTCTTTGATTTGCTCGCGGGGTAGGCCGTCGCGCACGCCCATGGAGATTTTGCGTACCAATACGCCCACAATGGCTTGCCGGAAGCCCAACTTTCCGGCCATGCCTACGCAGAAATCCATTTCGTTTTCGTCCACTACCCCGTCGGCCAGCATCATGTCCACGAGGTCAAAAATCTGGTCGAAACGCTCGGAGTCGTTGTCGGGGATGATGAGTGCGCCGGTATTGGAATTTGCCACGATATCGCGCACTTCCCCGGCCCGCATGCCGTTTTTACGGCCCACCGACACGATAAAATTCATTTCCCGTTCGTCGATGTGTCCGTCTGCTTTAGCCAGTGCGGCTAGGTTCAGCAGATGGCTTTTCACTTTCTTGGTCTGCTCGTTTTCAAAAAAACCAAACATACTGGGCGGGGTTTAGAAATGACAAAAGGGCGGGCACGGCAACAAGCGTACATGACGCTGTAAGGCCAGCTTACAATGTCAGTAAGTTGTGAAAGTTAAAAGAAAGCTAAGATTCTTCCAATAGCTCCGCTTACGCAATTCAGAAAAAAAAGCTGGCTTACACACCCTGATTTTGTCTTTCCTTGCCCAGACGCTGTACTTTCCGTGCAGATTCACCAACTTTGCTGCCTCACTGCCACCCCTACGGGTAGCACAGAAGGAACATAATGATGAAACGTATTGCAGTTTTCACCAGCGGCGGTGACGCGCCCGGTATGAACGCCTGCATTCGGGCCGTGGTGCGCACGGCCGTTTACCACGGCATCGAAGTCTATGGAATCATGCGCGGCTACTCGGGCATGATCAAGGGCGAGTTCGTGAAGCTCGACTCGGCTTCCGTCTCCAACACAGTGCAGCGAGGCGGCACCATCCTCAAATCGGCTCGCAGCCAGAAATTCATGACCAAAGAAGGCCGTCAGCAGGCCTACGATCAACTCATGAACAACGGTATTGAAGGCCTGATTGCCATTGGTGGCAACGGTACCTTCACGGGCGCTACCCTCTTCGAGCAAGAGTTTGGCATTCCCACGGTAGGCGCGCCCGGTACGATTGATAACGACCTGTTCGGCACGGATTACACCATCGGCTACGATACGGCCGTGAACACGGCCCTAGAGGCCATCGACAAAATCCGCGACACGGCCGACTCGCACGACCGGTGCTTCTTTATTGAGGTGATGGGTCGCGACTCGGGCTACATTGCCATTCCGTGCGCCATTGGCGGCGGCGCCGAAATCGTGATGGTCCCAGAAACGCAAATGTCGACTGAAGCCGTGATTGACACGCTGCGCGAGGGGTGGAAGCGTTCCAAAACGTCCTTTATCGTGATTGTGGCCGAGGGAGAGGTAGAGGGCAACGTGCACGAGGTAGCCAAGCGCGTGAAGGCGGCTATTCCGCAGCTCGATACCCGCGTCACCATCGTGGGGCACATTCAGCGCGGGGGCTCGCCCACCGCCGCCGACCGTTTGCTCAGCTCTCAGATCGGTATTGCAGCCGTAGAGGGCTTAGTCAACGGCATGCGCAACGTGATGGCCGGCATTGTGGATAAGAAGCTAGTTTACACTCCCTTCGCTGACACCATCAGCAAGAAAAAGCTTATCAACCAGAGCTTCATGCGGATGGTAGAGATTTTGAACTCGTAGCCGAACAGTCGCGTGTGCGACTTCTACTTACAAGCAACGCCTCCTACATGGAGGCGTTGCTTTTTTACTATATAGTAGTAACCTGTAGCCAACAATCCTTTATCTTGACCACCGTTCTTATATAAGTATTCTTATCGTTCGCATTCATGTTGAATTTTTACAAAGTAGCCGGCCTGGTGGCTGCGCTCTGTGTTTCATCGCTTTCTGCTGTTGCTCAACGTCCGGCCAGCATCCAACTGGGGGTAGGCTCTGCGCTGGTAGGCACCGGCGACTACAAGGCCCTGAAAGCTCATGTGGAATATGCCCCGCTCTTCGGGCGCCACCTAGGCACAGGTACGCGCCTGGCATTTATTGGTGGCAGCCGAGAGTCTTTTTCAACAGTATTCGACCCAATTCCACGGCCTGGCAGCACCGGCATAAACGTGCCCTATGCCATGACCTACCAGGCTGCCAATCTGGAACACGAATTTTACCTATATCCTTTTGGCAATAATAGGCAGGTGCTGTTTGCCGTAGGTGGCGGTGGCTACGTAGGCTATTCCAACCGCTACGGAGCACCTCAAACTCGTTGGGATGCAGGTTTGGGAGGCGCCGTTAACTATCTAGAACATGAACAGGGCGTACATGCTGGCTACATGCTCTCCCTGAACCTGGATGTAGCCCTTGGCATTGACCGCCAATGGTTGGCTGGCGGCAAGGCCTCTTTCCAGAATGACACATTCGGCAACACGCTGGCTACGTTGCAGTTGAAGGTAGGGAGGCGCTTTTAACCCTACCCTACCTCGGCTGGGTGCAGCCATTGGTACTGCGCATCGCGGCGGAGCCATGTGAGTTGGCGCTTAGCATAGTGGCGGGTGTTGCGCTTGAGCAGACGCACAGCCTCCGCCCAGTCGTAGGCGCCATCAAGGTAGCCGAAGATTTCCTGGTAGCCCACCGTTTGCAGGGCATTGTGCTGGCGGTAGGGCAGCACGCTTTCTACCTCGGCCAGCAGGCCCGCGGCCAGCATCTCATCCACGCGTTGGTCGATGCGCTGGTAGAGCTCCTCCCGCTCGCGGCTCAGCGCAATCTTCACCACGTCGAAGGGTCGTGCCACCTTGGTTTGCTGGCCGTGGAAGCTGGAAAAAGGCTGCCCAGTGCCCCGCGTCACCTCCAAAGCCCGCACTACGCGCTGCGGGTTTTGCGGGTCGATGCGGGCGTGCGCCACTGGGTCGAGGCGGGCCAGCTCTGCTACCAGGGCGGGTAGGCCGTGCGCTGCTAGCTCCTGCTGAATGCCAACCCGCACGGCCGGGTCGATAGTAGGTAGGGCATCAAAGCCATCCGTTACGGCCTGCAAATACAGGCCCGAGCCGCCCGTCAGAATCACCACGCGGTGCCGCTGAAACAGCTGATCGAGCAGCGCCAAGCAATCAACTTCATACCGGCCAGCATTGTAGCTTTCCGTGATGCTATGCGAGTTGATGAAGCGGTGCGGTACGCCCTGCATTTCGGCTGGGGTAGGCTTGGCCGTGCCGATGCTCATCTCCCGAAAAAACTGCCGCGAGTCGGCCGACACGATTTCGGTGCCTAGCTGCTGAGCCAGTGCTACGCACAGCGCCGTTTTGCCCACGGCCGTGGGGCCGGCAATAACCAACAAGGTAGGGCGAGTGGCCGCAGCCAGCGAAGCAAGATCAAGCATAGAGAAGTAAAAAATCTGACCACCGCAGCAAGGACAATACAGTGTCTCGCAAAAATACGACGGTTTCAGCCTACCCACGGGTAGGCTGTGCTTCGTGGGCCGGCCACAAACCAGCATACAGCTGTAGTAGGTGCTGCTCTTCGTGCTGCCAGTTGAGTACCTGTCGCGCCTGCAAGCAGTTTTGCACCAACTGCTGGTAGCGGCCGGGCGCGTAGTGTAGCAGCTGGTTGAGCGCGTGCGCAATAGCCGCAGGCGTGAGGGCCACCACTTCGGCTACATCATACACATCGTTTAGCGCTCGGTACTCGGGAAAGTCTACTATCAGTTGTGGCACGCCCGCATGCAGATAGTCGAAGAACTTGTTGGCCAGCGAATAATAGTAGCTCAAGCCTTGGTTTTCGAGCAGCATAATACCCACGGCCGCCCTCTTCGTCACGGCTCGTAGCTCGTTGGGCAGCACGTAGCCTCGAAATTCTACCTTGCCCGAGGCCAGCAGCCCCAGCCGCTCGGCCCGCGCCCGTAGCTCCGCCGATAAGTCGCCCTCACCACAAAGCACCAACCGCCCCTGCACGTGCGGCATGGCGTCTAACAGCGCCTCCAGGCCGCGCCCTACGTTTAGCGTGCCCTGGTAGAGAATATAGCTCTCGGGAGCCGGCAAATGTGCCTTTGTCTCTGCCACCGTAAGTTGGCTGATATTGCGAATTACAGCGAAAGGCCGGCCGTAGCGGGCCTCAAATACTCCTGCCAACGCTGGCCCTACTGTGTAAGCCAACGCCGTGCGCGGCACAATAAACCCTTCTACCCACCGCCAGGCGCGCTGCACCGCGGGGCGACTCATCACCTCGGGCACTTCCGTAAATAGTTCGTGCGCGTCGTACACAAAGGGCTGCCCCCCCAGCCGGGCGCGCAGCCATACGGGCAAAGCCGTATCTAGGTCGATGGCGCACCAGGCGCTGGCTCGCTGCCGCAGCAGGTAGAGCAGCAGGCGTACGGTGAATTCCAGATAGAACAGCTTGCCCTTCGTGAACCAGCACCGCAGCCGGTGTTGTTGATACGGCTGTGATTGCAGCGGTTCCGACTGTTGCCAGGCGCGGCCTACCAGCGTTACATGGTAGCCCTGCCGGGCCAAACTACCACAGATCCGTTGCATCCGTTGGTCATAATTCAGATCGGTCGTAACGGCGAAGAGCAAAGAGCGCATACTCGAAAAGACGCTAGTTGCGCTTGTTGGATAAATTCCTGAGGAAGAAGCCTGAAAATTGAGTTATTTTTGACAAATTTAGGAAATTAGCCTGTTTTAATAAATACGCCTACTAGCTTACGGCCGCATTACCTGTCGCTCGGATTTTACTTTTCTAATGCCTACTCGCTCTCTGCCCGCTACTCCAGGTGCCACTGCCGCCGATGCTTTGTATCGGGCTTTATTTGAAGATGCGTACGATGCACTGCTGCTCTACGACGAGCGAGGCAAGCTAATCGACTGCAACCGGACGGCAGTCCACTTGCTGGGCACTACCCGCAACCACTTGCTCATGGCCGGTCTGATGAGCTTTACTCGTCCCCACGGCGGCACCAGCGGTGAAGATTTCTGGCAATCGGATATCATGCTGCGTGAAGCCGTGCTCGATACGGCCCGCACCGGCCAAACCTACGCTAAAACCTGGCATGGCCTGGGCACCAATCAATCTCGCCTCGATGGGTGGGTGACCCTGCACCGTATACCTACCCCAATGGGTGCTCATGTGCAGCTTACCCTGCGCGATATTACGCGGGCACCCCGGCCGGCCCAGCGCCTTCCTGACCAAGCGGGCCTGCTCGACCGTACCCGCCGCGAGCTGCGCGATGTGCTCAGCCGCACCGACCAAGCTTATGTACTCATTGATCCGGAAGGTAAAATCCTGGACGTCAACGAGTTTTTCCTCAACTTCACGGAGTACACCCGCGACGAGATTCTAGGTAAAAATTACCATGCTCTCTTTGTGCCAGCGGCCGAGCGCGACGCCCGGCGACGGCACTTTGAGGTGGTTGTACGGGGCGAAAAGGAGGCAGACGATATGGAGCGGGTGATTCTGACCCGCTCCGGCAAGTCCCGGCAGGTGTTCTGGCACGCTGAGTTGGCCCGCGACCTGAGCGGCAACGTGACGGGTATGTTCTTTATCGGGCGCGACCGCACGGACCGCCACGTGACGGCCCGCGCCCTCAACGATAACCGCAACCGCCTCCAGGATTTCTTCGACAATGCCCACGACCTGATTCAGAATCTGAGCGTCGACAACCGGTTTTTGTCCGTGAACAAGGCCTGGCGCGAAAAGCTGGGCTACTCGGAGGAGGACCTACCCCAGCTCACGCTCAACGACGTGGTGCACCCCTACTACAAAGCCAAGCTGCTCTATCAGCTGCGCAATCTGTATAAGGGCGAGAAAGTCAATAAGTTGGAAACCGTTTTCCTGACGAAAAGCGGTAAACCAGTGCATCTCATTGGTTCCATTTCCTGCGCCTGGCAGGAAGACGAGCCCGTGAGCACCCGCGCCATTCTGCACGACATCACCGACCGCATTAAGGCGGAGCGTTTGCAGAAGGTGTACTATAGCATTGCCAACCTGGCTATTAGCTCCAAAGACTTGCATGCGCTGTACGGGGCCATTCACCGGGAGCTGAGCAAGATTATTGAAACCAACAACTTCTACATTGCCCTCTGCGACGACGCCCGCACGCAGTTGCAGTTTGTGTATTATGTAGACCAAAGCTCTTCTAACGAACAGCCTACCAAGGCGCGGCCGTTTTCGTCGGGGGTGTCGGAGTATATTATTCGCACGGGGCGGCCGCAATTTTTGCTGCGGGCCGAGTTGGAGGAGCTGATCGGCAACGGGTCCGTTACCGCCTACGGTGTGATGCCGGAGGTAATGCTGTGCTCGCCCCTGAGCATCGGGGAGCGAATCATCGGCGTTATAGCCGTGCAGGACTACCACAAGGCCGATGCCTACGCGGTGGGCGACATTGAGATTCTGCACTTTATCTCCAACCAGGTAGCCCTGGCTATTGAGCGCAAGCGCAATGAGGTCCAGATCAATAAGCAGAATGCGCGCCTAAACGCTATTTTCGAGAGTGGCTCCCACCTGATGTGGTCCGTGGATACGCACTCGCGCCTGACGTCCTTCAACCGCAACTACGCTGCCTACTTCCTGCGCAACAACGGGGTGTACCCTACCCTCAACGTGAACCTGTGGCAGGCCGACCTTGCCATGGTAGCCGAAGAAGCCCGCGACTTGTTTGTAGAGAACTACAAGCTGGCCTTTGAGGGGCATCCGCAGCGCTTTGAGGTGCGCCTGCGCGATGCCCGCGGCCACGATACCTGGCGTGAAATCTACCTCAACCCGATTTACCTCGACGACGGCTCGTTTGAGGAAATATCGGGCATGGCCCACGACATCACCGAGACCAAGGCCTCGCAGCTGGAATTGGCGGCGCAGGAAGAAAAATTCCGCGCCATCTTCGAGTCGTTCCAGGATATTTACTACCGTACCGACGAGAACGGCCACGTCACGCTGGTGAGCCCATCGGTATATGAAGCCTTGGGCTACCAGCCCGAAGAGGCCATTGGCAAGCACCTACCCTCGCACTACGCCGACCCGGCCGATTACGACCGTTTACAGCAAGAAATAAAGGAAAAGGGTGTACTACGCAACTTCGAAACGTCCATCCGTCACAAAGACGGGCATTATGTGAGTATGCTCATCAATGCTCGTCCTGCGCCGGGGCAGACAGGCGGAACAGAGGGCATTGGGCGTGACATTACGGAGTTGAAGCAGATTCAGGACGATTTGCGCCGCGCCAAGGACGAAGCCGAAACCGCCCTGGAAGCCAAAACGCAGTTCCTGGCTAACATGAGCCACGAGCTGCGCACGCCCATGAATGGCATTATTGGCATGATTGACTTGCTGCATCAGACGGTGACGTCGGAGGAGCAGGAAGACTACGTGGACACGTTGCGCAAATCGTCGGAAGCGCTGTTGGCCATTCTAAACGATATTCTGGACTTGTCCAAGATCCAAGCCGGCAAGCTACAGCTGCACGCCCACGGTCTGGACCTGTACTACACGCTGGACAAGATTCACTCGCTGTTTGCCAACCGTGCCAGCCAGAAGGACTTGCAGTTCACGTATCATGTGACGCCCCACACGCCACGCTTCATCCTCACCGACGAAACGCGGTTGCTGCAAATCCTGTCTAACCTCACGTCCAACGCCATCAAGTTCACCAACCAAGGCACAGTCAGCATTGAGGTGTCGTCTATTGCCACCGATGGAGAGCGGCACACGCTGCGCTTTGCGGTGCAAGACTCGGGCATTGGCATTTCGGAGCAAGACGCCAAGCTGCTGTTCACCAACTTCACCCAACTGGATACTACCCCTACCAAAGCTTTTGGCGGCACGGGCTTGGGCTTGGCCATCAGCAAGCAGCTAGCCGATCTACTGGGCGGCGAGATTGGGGTCGATTCACACGTGCGGGAAGGCAGCACGTTCTGGTTCACCATTCAGTGCGACGTTGCCCACAACGAGGAGGAAATTCTGCACCAGCGCACGATGGCCCGCGAGCGGACTCAGGAGGTAGTCCGCTTCGAGTCGGTGCCGCGGGTGCTACTCGTCGACGACAACCCTATCAACCAGAAGGTAGCCTCACGCCTGCTCGACAAGCTGGGTTGCCACGTAGAAATGGCGTCCGATGGCTTCGAGGCTATCAGCAAGGCCGACTCGCCCAAGAACCGCTACGACATCATCTTCATGGACATTCAGATGCCGGAGATGGATGGCGTGACGGCTATGCACGAAATCCGGCGTCGCCTGGGCAAACAGTGCCCACCGGTGGTCGCCATGACGGCCTACTCCATGAAGGAGGATGCCGAGCGGTTCGTGCAGGAAGGCATGGACGACTACGTGTCGAAACCTGTGAAAACGCAGGACCTCTACACCGTGTTGCGCCGCTGGACTAGCACCACCGAGCGAGCCGTGCTGCCCACGCGTGATATGGGCACGGCCCTACCCCCCGCCGAGCCCGCCCCCACTACAGTGGACGCCGCGCCCGCGCCTACCCCCATAACTGCTGAGGAACTGGCGCCCGAAGAGTTGGAAGGCTGCATCGATACCGAGGTAATTAACCAGCTGCGGCAGTTAGGCGGCGACGATTTCGCGGCCAGCCTCTACTCCGATTTTGAAACCGAGGCCGAGCAGCTACTTACCGAGGCTGGCAATCTAGTAAGTGCCGGGCGCTTCGAAGCTATTCTGCCGCACTTGCACCAGTTAAAGGGCACAGGCTTCACGCTGGGCATAAACCGGCTGGCCGAAGGTGCTAAAGAGCTGGAGCACGACCTCAAGAAAGGAGAAACGACCAACGTTGTTCAGGATTTTCAACGCCTACTGCGTTACTTTGCGCAGTTTAAGGCCGTATATCAGCAGGTCACGCAAGTGCCGTAACCGGCAAATCTGATCTTATCCATCACGTTTTCCCAACCTACATCTTCAACACAACTACCCGCATGGCTGATTCGAAAACTATTTTGATTGCGGAAGACAGCTCCGTTATTCTAAACCTCACCAAGAAAATACTCGAGCTGCAAAAGTACCGCATCATATCGGCAAAAAATGGGGGTGAAGTCATTAAGCAGGTTGAGAGCCAGCCGATTGACTGCATTCTGATGGACATTAATATTCCGGTGAAGGACGGTATGGAGTGCACCCGCGAAATCCGCCGCAACCCCGATCCGCGCATTGCGCAAATCCCGGTTATTGCCATCACTGGCAACGCCAACAACTACTCGATGGAGCAGTTCCGCGAGGCTGGCGTAACCGACTACCTTCCTAAACCCCTCGACTTCGACGCGTTGGTGCGCGTGGTGAAGCAGCATGTGGGGTAGGGAATTAAGAATTAAGAATTAGAAATCTGAGGCATTGGGAGTGTATCAATGCCTGTTGATTTTACGCTCACTTCTTAATTTTTAATTCTTAATTCTTAATTGATAATGCAGATTACCTTTCTCGGCACGGGCACGTCGCAGGGGGTGCCCGTGATTGGGTGCCACTGCCCCGTGTGCCGTTCGGTGGACTACCGCGATAAGCGCCTGCGGGTGGCCGTGCACGTGCAGGTAGCGGGCAAAAGCATTGTGATTGACTCGGGACCGGATTTTCGGCAACAGATGCTGCGTGAGCGGATTGAGCAGTTGGATGCCCTCGTATTCACCCACGAGCATAAAGACCACACCGCTGGCCTCGACGACATTCGCTCCTACAACTTCCTTCAGCAGCGCGACATGCCACTCTACGCCGAGCCGCGCGTGCTCAACCAGCTGCGGCAGGAGTTTGCCTACATCTTCGCGGAGAATAAGTACCCCGGCGTGCCCCGCGTGAAAACTATCCCGATTACCAGTGACACAGAAGTGTTTTTGGTGGAAGGCGTGCCGTTTCAGCCCATTCGAGCCCTGCACTACCGGCTGCCCGTGCTCGGTTACCGCATCGGCGACTTCACTTACATCACCGACGCCAACTATCTGACGGAAGAGGCACTGGCCCAGGTGCGCGGCTCGCGGGTGATTGTACTCAACGCCCTGCGTCACGAAAAGCACATTTCGCATTTTTCATTGCCCGAGGCGCTGGAGCTATTGGAAGACCTGGCTCCTGAACAAGCCTACCTTACCCACATCAGTCACCAGTTAGGCCTGCACCACGAGGTAGAAGCAACGCTGCCAGACTTTGTGCGGCTGGCGTATGATGGGTTGCAGATAATACTGGATTAGGACTGCTTTAGGGTATAGACTAAAGCATCAGCAGATCATTCTCACGAATACATTTATTTACTGTAGCAGCACAACGCCACCATTCTATGAATGTCATTAAGCTAGAGGATAAGTTTGCGCAATTCACCGATCAATGGAATCCGCGCATTATTGGAGAGTTGAACGACCAGCATATTAAAATCGCACGTGTGCAGGGCGAATTTATCTGGCATAATCATGCTCAGGAGGACGAGCTGTTCATAGTTGTGAAAGGCCGATTGTACATTGATTTCCGCGATGGTCAAACCGCCGAAATCAACCCCGGTGAGTTACTGGTAGTGCCTCGTGGCACAGATCATCGTCCGCATAGTGAAGGGGAAACTTGGATTATGATGATCGAGCCACAGTCAACGGTGAATACTGGTGATATAGAAAGTGAGCGGACTCGCCATACCCTAGAGCAGATCTAACGGCAATTCTATTGCATACCAATTACTACTTCCTGCGCCTACTTGCTCCTGCCCTGACCCAAGCGTTAGCAGGCTATCGGGTAGCTACGTGCTTCTCGCAGGAGAAAGATGAATTGGTACTTGGTCTGACCAACGGCGCGGCTGAGTTCTGGCTGAAAGCCCAACTATCGGCGGCGTTTCCGGCGCTGGCTCTGCCCGAGACGTTCCACCGCGCCCGGCAAAACTCCGTGGATTTACTACCCGATTTGTTGGGACGCGAGGTAGGCCAGGTGGATGCGCTGCCGCAGGACCGGATTCTGCAATTCACATTCACCGACGGCGCTACCCTGCTGTTGAAGCTATTCGGCCCCAGGCCCAACGCCATCTTCCGCCCTACCCTGGATGCGCCCGCCGAGCTGTTTCACCAGCGCTATACCGCCGACGCCGACATTCAGCCCCTACCCCCTACCGCGGCGCCGGACACCAGCACCCGCTCCCACGAGGCCGACCCACTCCGTCGCTACCCCGCCCTCAGCGACCTACCTGCCCGCTACTTGCGCGCCCACGGCTACGACGCCGCGCCCCTACCCCAGCGGGAAGAGTTAATACAGGCTGTTATCCGGCAACTGGAACAGCCTGCGTACTTCTACATTGTGCTGCTGGATGGTCGTACGCGCCTGAGCCTGCTGCCCCTCGGGGAGGTACTGCAAGCCCTACCCGCCGCCGACCCCATTGCGACCCTGCGCGAGTTTGTACCGCTTTTCCTGAGTCGGCGGGCGTATGAGACGGAGATGCGCCAGGTGCGCCAGACGCTGGAGAAGCGCGCCGAGGAAGCCAGCACCAGCGCCCAGATGGCGCGCACGCGTCGCCATGCACTGGAGCATACCGCCGGATACCGCCAAACTGCCGACCTGATTATGGCCCACTTAAGCCAGATTCCGGTTGGGGCGGCACAGGTGGAAGTCATTGATTTTTACCAGGATAATCAGCCGCGCATTATCAAGCTGAAGCCCACCGAAACGCCCCAGCGCACGGCTCAAAACCTCTACCGCAAAGCCAAAAACCAGCAAATCGAGCTGCAACAGCTCAGTCAACGCATCGAGCAGCGCGAAACCGAAGCCTTTTGGTGCCTGGAGCGGCTGGAGGAATTAGCTGATCTGGCTGACTTGCGCACGCTCCGTACCTGGCGCAAGCAGCACGGCCTCGACCCGGCTACCCAAGCCAAAGCCACAAGCAACGAGTTGCCGTTTAAGGTGTTTACGGATAGCGGTTTTACGATTCTGGTGGGCCGCAACGCCCAGAACAACGACCTACTCACGCAGAAATATGCGCATAAAGACGACTTGTGGTTGCACGCCAAAGACGTGAGCGGCTCGCACGTGGTGATTCGGCATCGGTCGGGTCAGCCGGTTCCCGAGCCTGTGGTAGAACGTGCTGCCCAGCTGGCCGCGTGGTACTCGCGCCGCCAGCACGACTCGCTGTGTCCCGTTACCGTGACACCCAAGAAGTTTGTACGCAAGCCCAAAGGCGCCGCATCGGGCGCCGTAGTGGTAGAACGCGAGCGGGTGGTACTGGTAGTGCCCGGTAATCCGTTTGAGCGCGTAGGCGCGTAACCAGTAAGTAGGTGAAGCGCCCTTTCGCGTAGTTACAGATGCAAGCGGCTGGCTGCATACTACCTACAAACAAAAAGTCCGACCTATGTAGGTCGGACTTTGTTGAAGTGCGCGCGGGGAGATTCGAACTCCCACACCCGAAGGCACCACCCCCTCAAGATGGCGTGTCTACCAGTTTCACCACGTGCGCAGTAGGCTAGAAAAACACAACTTCTGGGTCCAAAAGCAAGCTTCTGGCTTCGCTGAGGCGGCGAAGTGGGCACAAAAGTAGGAGGATGACATCGGCCATGCAAGTCCTGAGGCGTATTTTTCTCTTGTCGTATTGGTTAAACAGTAGTTTTCGGCTCATTATCAGCCTGCAACAGATTAATATTTTTTTCGCACTACCTGCTTCTGTCATTATAAAGCGTTTACAAACGCAATGTATAGCCGGCTAAGCAATATGGCTCGCACATACTTACAAAAAAGGCCCCTGACCAATACTACCGGTCAGGGGCCTTTTTATAAGTAGGGTAAGACTATTCCGACTGGGTGAGCGGCGCTTCTACCAAATGCTCCGATACGAACCATACTTGCAGTTCGTTGGCGCGCAGTACATCGCTGATTACCATATCGTTGGTGCCGTCATCACCGGAATCATCGGCTTTCTTGGCAATGTCGTGGCACTGTCCTAGGATGATCTGGTGAGCTTCTAGCAGACGCGAGATCTGCACGGGCACTTCTTCCCGGTCGCGGGGTGGGCGTGGGATGCTAGTTAGCTCGGCAATGTCGGCAGCCATTGCTACGGCCACGCCACCCAAAATCTGGATGCGCTCGGCAATGGTGTCTACCAGTTCACTTTGCTCTTCGTAGTGCTTATCGAACAGCAAGTGCAGTTGGTAGAAGGTAGGACCTACTACCTGCCAATGATGTTTCTTGTACATGTCGCGCAGGCTGCACGTGTCAGCTAGCAGCTGATTGAGCAGTTCCACGCTTTCGCGGCGAACATCCTCGCTCAGCCCAATGGGTAGGCGCTGCGATACGGTGCCGTACTTCTGGATAGGAGCCGGCGCATTTTGTTGTTGATTCAGGATAGGCTGTACGTTGACGGCCGGGTTAGGAGCTGCAACGGCGTTTTTGCTCTCTTTTGCTTTTGCAGGAGCGGCTTTGGCGGCTACGGGAGCCTTTTTATTGGTGCTTGGAAGGGCCATGATAAGACAGTAAACAGTTTGGAAGAGTAGACCAATGCGTGGTAAACTACCTACGCATCCTGTGGCCGACCTGCCTCTATGTACGCACAATTACGGCCGGGGTTAACCTAATTTCATTGGGCAAAACCGTCTTGCCCCTATTTTACACATACAGAGACACGCACGCTGGCAATAGGTCCCGTATCTTGCCGCCGACGCCGTTTTCCTACATCTTCTACAGCTTTCCGCCCATGCCTTTTCCTTTCGTCGGAGACGATAAATCAACAATTGCCCGTTTGCTGAACACCCTACCCCAGGTGGGCCAGTTGGAGTGGATTGGCATTCGGCCGGTGCGCCGTGCGCCGATGGTAGCCATGCAGGAAGCTACCGTGGAAACCGACCGCCACCTCTCCGGCGACCATGCCCGCCCCAAGCCCGGCGGCAAGCGGCAGATTACGCTTATTCAGGCCGAGCACCTGCCCGCTGTGGCTGGCTACCTGGGACTGACGGAAGCCGTGGACCCGGCTCGGCTGCGCCGCAACCTAGTAGTGCGCGGCCTGAACCTGCTGGCGCTGAAAAACCGACAGGTACGCATTGGCGACGAGGTAGTGCTGGAAATTACGGGCGAGTGCCACCCCTGCTCGCGTATGGAAGAAGAGCTGGGGCCGGGCGGCTATAATGCCATGCGCGGCCACGGCGGCCTCACGGCCCGCATTCTGCACGGCGGTACCATTCGGGTAGGCGATGCCGTGCAGGTAGTAGTGTAGCGCTTTTTCTGGTGGCAGAGGCTGAAGCTGCCCGCGTCTGGTTACCGCGCCTACTTTTATGCCTGCCTAGCTCGCGCCCAGCTGTATTCTAATGAAAGCACTCCACCTTTACTGCATAGGTTGCTTCCCTTACCCATTCTCTTCATATGCCTGATATACACCTACCCAAGCAGTATGTTTTGTTTGACCATGATGGCGGGGTAGACGATTTTCTGTCGCTGCTCCTGCTCTTGCACATGCCCCACATTGAGCTGCTGGGCATTTCCGTAACGCCCGCCGACTGCTACCTGGAAACCGCCCTGCTGACCACGCACAAGCTGCTGGCGCTGGCCCAGCGCACGGATATTGAGGTAAGCGGCGGCAACTACCACGGCGTAAATGCCTTCCCCTCCGACTGGCGGGCCAAGCCCAAGATTCTAAACGCGCTGCCGGACATGATTAACGTAGACACCCCAGGCGCGGCCCACTACGACGACAGCGTAAACTTTATCCGGCGCAAGCTGGCCACCGCGCCTGGCCCGGTTACGGTGCTGCTCACGGGGCCGTGCTCCAACCTAGTGCACGCGCTGGAACAGGACCCTACCCTGGCAGCCAAGGTGGGCGAGGTGGTCTGGATGGGTGGCGCGGTGGACGTTATCGGTAACGTGAAGACGTACAACCACAACGGCACCGCGGAGTGGAATGTGTTCTGGGACCCGATTTCGGCGCACAAGCTGTTTCGGGCGGGGCTGCCCGTTACCATCGTGCCGCTGGATGCCACCAACCACGTGCCCGTCAGCTTCGATTTTCTGCAACAGCTGGCCCAGCAGTCGGACTACTTTTTCTCCAATCTAGCCGGACAGTTTTGGGCCACTACCATTGATACTATTCCGGCCTACGAGTACACCTACTTTATGTGGGACGTATTGACGACGAGCTACCTCGCTATTCCAGAGGCCTTTGACTTTGAAATGGTAGAGCTGGAAGCGACGCCCATGGGCGCCAGCGCCGGCAATACCCACCGCGCCCCCAGCTCGGGGCAATGGGTGAAAATGGCCGTAAACGTGCGAAAAGAAGATTTTTATGCTTATCTATTCCGACAGCTGCGGCAACCTCTGTAAACAGAGTACAGCTCAGCTGCCGTGGCCAAATCAGTTGCCATGGTCAAAAGAAAGGTAAAACAGCATCTTTCTAATCTGTGACTAAAATGGCGTGAAGTTGGCTTGCCGGTCGAGCCGTAGTCAGTTTGCGCTATAGCTAAACCAGGAAGCGCATAAGTTCGTATTTTACAATGAACTAGGTTTTTTATAATTTTTGCTACTTCCTGGCGGTTACGCAGCAACTCTAACTGTGTTCTATGGCACACTGCTTTCTGCCTTATTGATACCTACTTGATAAGCTTCCGCTCTTTACCTCCTACCCTATGAATTCAAACACTTCTTCGCCCCTTACGCTTACAGCCTTAGCGCTGCTGCTGCTTTCCAGTGGGGTCATTCTTACCTCTTCCGTCTGTAACGCCACCACCCGATCATCTTCCCGCTCCTACCCCTGTGCTAAGCGCCTACTACACTGTCGGCGCCGCAGTCAGCGTGCGGTGTAGCACAGGTAGGTTCCGAAACACGATAATTGCGCAGCATTATCGTACGTTTTCATGTAGAACAACACACAAAAGGCACGAATACCTAGGTATCCGTGCCTTTTTCATGCTTTTACTAGCAAGGGTTACACGCCGCCTTCCATCCGCACGATGCGCGGCGTGAAGGTACCCAACACATCCACCAGATCGTGCTGGCTGGCCATCACGGCGTGGATGTCTTTGTAGGCCTGAGGGGCCTCGTCTACCCCGCCCCCAATCAGCTCGATGTGGTGCTGTTGCAGGTAGCGGCGCACGTCTGCTTCGCCTAATTCCTGCTTGGCGCGGGTGCGCGACATCGCCCGCCCGGCCCCGTGCGAGGCCGATGCCAGCGACGTTGCCTCACCCCTACCCCGCACAATGAAGCCGGGGGCCGTCATGGAGCCGGGGATGACGCCCAGCACGCCCGCGCCGGCCGGCGTGGCGCCCTTGCGGTGCACCACTACCTCTTGCCCAGTGGCTAGACGCTCTTTCCAAGCAAAGTTGTGGTGGTTTTCCACTTTTGCTAGGGGCCGCTCACCCAAGGCTTTGGCTAGGCGCTGATGAATCTGGTGGTGGCACGCCGAGGCGTAGTCGCCGGCCAAGTTCATGGCAGCCCAATATTCTTGGCCGGCTTCACTTTCCAGGGAAAGCCAAGCCAGGTGCTGTGCCTCGGTGGGCAGCTGACACACATCTTTGGCGAGTTTGGTGTAGTGATTGGCGATGCTGGCGCCCAGCCCCCGCGAGCCGGAGTGCGACAACAGCCCCAGATACTGCCCCACCGGTACGCCCAGTTCGTTGGCGGGGTCGAGGATATCCACCACACCCCACTCCACAAAGTGGTTGCCGCCGCCCGACGAGCCAATTTGGGTAGCCGCCGTGTCCAGTTTATTCCGCAGAAAACTGATTTCCTGGAATTCGGCGCGGTCGAGCACGGCGTGGTCCAGCTTCTGGCCGTGGCGGAACACGTCGCGGTTGCCGAAGCGGGTGTTGTCGATCAGCAGTTTGCGCAGCTCCTGCACGCGCTGCTCCAGGTGCTTAGGCGGCAGCGCAAACACCGACAGCGCCATCCGGCAGCCAATGTCCACGCCCACGGCGTAGGGAATCACAGCGTTATCGGTGGCCAGCACGCCCCCAATGGGTAGGCCGTAGCCGTGGTGGGCGTCGGGCATGAGGGCGCCGGCCACCGTCACGGGCAGCTTCATGGCCGTTTCCATCTGATGGATGGCGCCTTGGTCGATGTGCTCGGCCCCGAACAAGGCGTAGGGCTTGCGCTCGGCCAGGGCAATGTGGCGCGATGGGGGCGGCAGCAAGGCCGCCGCCGTGTGGCTCCAGTCGAGGTGGGTGAGGTAGTCGTTAGGGTTCGCGAGCAGGTGTTGCAACAAGGCCAGCTGCTCGGTGTGCGAAAGTTTTTTGAGGTGCTTGCGCTGCAATTGTGCCAGCGCCAGCCCAATGGCCCGACCTTCCGGGAATCCCAGTTGGCGAAGGTCGTTGCCGCGTAGTTGTTGTGCCATTATGCTAAATGGTTGCTTATTGAATGATTGAATGGCTGCCTACTGGTACCAGAGCAACAGGCGGTTCGCGCAAGGCTGATAGCCGACGTGACAGGTCGAAGTAACGCGGACTTACGGCATCTGGTGAGTGAGAAAAGAGCAAGGGTAAGAAACGACCAGCCGCTTGAGTTTTTTCAGAACGAAGGAAGGCTGATCTACGACACCTTTCTCTTTTATAACCATCTGACAGGGCAACAAGCACGAAGCCCTATGTGCTCTAACCACCTGAGATACTGCCTTGCGGCAAGAGGGACTCGAACCCCCGACCCCATCGTCCCAAACGAAGTAAGGCTTCGCTACGGCACCTGTCAGATATAAACAAAAGCACCGGGGCAACAAGCGCGCAGCCTCCAGTCCTGCTCTGCCAGTTGAGCTACGATTGGCTAGTACCAACCGGCGGGATTCGAACCCGCAACCTGGGCATTAAGAGTGCGAAGTATGGCTACCCTACGGCACCCGATGCAAAAAGAATGTTGGGGCAACAAAGCGTGGAGCGAAAGACACAGCGCAAAACGCCGTTCTGCTCTACCCGCTGAGCTACTACCCCCGAAGAGCAGTCGGGACTCAAACCCGCGACCCGAAGTAACGCTCCGCTACGACACCCAACACGGTATTTTCTTTCTCCCCGTTGGCAAGGGCAACAGGCGGCGGGCGGCATTTTCTTTACTCCGCTGGGTAGCAGAGTCGGGAATCGAACCCGCAGGCGGTTGTAGGGGTTGCCCCTACTATGCCGAAGAAATAACCACGAAGTAGCGCCCATCTACGGCACCTTGCCTATAGAGTAGAACGATGTTGTTTTAGCGTTTCATACAAGTGGATGTATTTCGGGAGGGAGCGGCAGCCGCTTGCTTGTCTGCCGCTCCCTGGGCCGCGTTTGTAAGATTACAAGTCGATTTTCTCGATTTCGGTCAGTGCTGAGCCGCCATTTTCCAGCGCCGCCAGCACGTCGAATACTTTATCGGACCAGCCGGCAATGAGGGCTACCCCATCCTGCTCGCGCACTGCCAGCGGCGCCGTGCCGTGGCCGGCCAGGTCGAAGAGGTAGAGGCGGGCCTGCGGAGCCACCGCACGGCGGTAGGCGCGCCACTCGGCGGTCAGGGTATCGCCGTTGCCCCGGCTGTCCCAGAGCTGGCAGTCGGTGAAGATCATCACCTTCTCGACTACCTCTCGGCGCTGACGCAGGTCTTGCACCACCAAGTGGCCGTTGGTACTGTAGCCTACCTCGCCTTCGCGGCGGTAGAGCTCCTGCACGTTGCGCAGCACCGAGCCTTTGGGCAGGCTCATTCGCTTCCAGGTATCACCGAACATCCCCGCTACCACGTGCTGACAGCGGCTTTGTAGCAACATGCCTAACACCAGTCCCACGTCGTAGAGCAGCACTTTGCTGCGCGCCGACACAGGCTGTTGCATAGAGCCCGACACGTCGCAGGCGATGACTACCCGCGTATTAGCATCGAAACCGCGCAGGTTGTGGGCCGAGTGGCTGATGGCCGTTTCCAGCGCCGCCAGCACTGCGGGCACGTAGCCGTTGCTACTGCCGATGCCGATGGCCGCTGCCGCACGCCGGAGCAAACCCGCATCGAGGCCCACTACCTCTCGGTAGGCAGCCAAGAACCGGAAGGGCAACTGCTTGCTGCGCGCCACCGCTGTGCGGTCGGCGAGGGTAGCGCACACTTGCGCTACCGCCGCGCCCGATACGTCGGCCTCCAGGATGTTGCGCAGGTTGCGCAGCAGAGCCATATAGCCCAGCTTGCCGCTGCCAATCAGCTCCTGCCACTTCTGCCGAAAGGCCGCTTGCCGTTCCTCATCCGTAGCAAACGCCTGCTGCCCCAGCGCCGACAACTCGGTTTCCCACGTGTAGGGAGTAGGCAGCTCGCCGCGTACCAGTTGGTCGAACAGGGCTTGCTGCTCGGGACTTTTGGCGGTGGGGTGCACCAGAAACAGGGCGTCGCGGAGGCGTACCTGGCCGGCGCGATCATATTTGGCCAGTTGGTAGCCGTCGAAACGGTTGAAACTTAAGGCCAGACCTTTTTGCACCTGTTTGGAGAGGCGGTTCAGGGTTTTGGTGCCCTGGCGCTGGTTGGCGGCAGCATAATAGGCTAGCACCTCCGTAATTTCGTCGGCGCGCTGCACCACGCGGGCCACTAGGCGGCTCACGAGGTCGTTGCCGCGGTGCACCTGGGCCAGCTCTACGGCCAGCACCAAGGGTACCGAGCGCAGGTGCAGCTGCTCGCGGGCGTACACCGCCAACCGAGCCACAAACTGCGGGTCGTTCTGGGCAATTAGCTGGCGCAACCGCTGCAAGCGCGTGCCGGCCGATTCATAGAACTGGTTGCTGAGGGCCGCAGTAGCCACGGCAGCGTACAGCTCCAGCTGCGGTGTGAGTTGGTAAGCAGGCGCGCCTTCGTGGTTCACGGCAGTAGGCGCCGAGTGGTTGTGGGAGTGGGTATTGAAACACATAGAAATCAAATAATCAAAAGGTTAGCGCATCGTCGTCGGCACGCAGGATGTCTCCTGGTACTCGACACGACGAGCAGGTATTACCTACCGGCATCAAACAGATGCTTTGGTATCAGCAGGCGGGCTTCGGCGGCCCAGCGGGTCACCCACACATACTCGGTATCGGTGATGCGGCGGTTGTATTTGCCGCGGGCTTGTATGATGGTGCGATTGGCCAGCACCTCCAGGGTAAGCGTGCGTACGCCATTGAGGGTGAGCGAGAAGATACCACACCGTCCGCGCCGGCAGGAGTTTAGGTAGGACGACACGCAATGGTGCAGAGTACTTCCTTCATCCATCAGTTCCCAGTAGCTGCTTAGTTGCGTGATGCGCACCTGCCCCCTGTCACCACCCGTGAAGTTGGGCACGGGTAGCGGCTCCCAGGTGGAGGCAAATGTCTCCTGAGGGTGACGAGAATCGGGGCTGTTGCGCGCTCGGGCCAACTGGCGGTGCCACTTAGCCGTGTGGGCCAGCACCCCCGCCATCGACCTACCTTTCAGCGAGAAGCTGGGTTGAGCGGGCTCGTCGCCGATGCCTACCCGGCGCTTCTGGTGAATCCAGTCGCACACCGGCCCAAACTGATGCGGGTCAACCATCGGAGCAGCCGTAAAAAAATCGACTACGCGTAGATAAAACTCGTCGTCGCGGCTGATTCCACGCCCAAGGCGCGAGTCGAGCACTGGTCCTAGCCACGCCAACTGGTTGCGAACGGCCAGTTGAGCATAGCGCAACGCTTCCAGAAAAGTGTAGTTAGCTGGGGCTTGGCGCAGATGATGTTCCAGCTTTCGAGTGAGGGGTACCGGCAGCTTGTGAAACGTCCGGAGGGCGCCACCCCGCCCCAAATGCGTCGTCAGGTCGGCGATGTTGATACCATCATGCAGCCGATTGGCTGTCCAGGCATTCAGCACCCAGGTGGGTAGGTCGCCGTATTGGTCGAACAAGTGCCGCACCAGGCTTTCCAGCTGCCGAAACGGATTGCGGCTGCGGGGTTGCCACTCGGCCAGTTCGCGGCAGCGCTGGGGGTAAAACCGAACCAGCGCGGCCAGCGCAACGCTTAGCTCGGGGCGCCACAGCAGTTCGCTGCGCTTATAAGCTAGGGCTAAGAGTACTTTCCTGCACTGCTGCTGCTCCGCATTAGAACGGTTGTGCAGGCAATTGCGGTAGAATTCGACTAGCACCGAGCCAGCGCCCAAGTGGGCCTCCACCACGGGCAACGACCCATTGAAGGAGCACAGGTACTCTACCTGCTGGGTAGCCGACCAGCGGCGCCAGTCGAGACGCCGCGAGGCTGCTAGAATAATTACTGCTTGTTCAGCTTGCCAGGCTTCGTGGGATAAGGGTTTGTAGCGGTTAGCCATCGGTCGGGGGTGCCCTCGCGGGGACGATTACCGAATAAAGAAGTAGGTGATGCGGCAGGCATAGAAGCCACCGGATAAAGCAGAAGTCGAAAAGCGTCGTACATAATAATTTGCGTAAAAAGGGTGCACAAAATCATTCGGCAATTTTTAATTAATTACCGTTACAGATTTATTTAAAACAAGACAATAGGTTACCTATCAGCTATTTTTTTAGCTGTTCACTCACAGGAAATATTTTTTTTATTTATTACTACCTCTAGTAATAAATCACCAAGAGTAATTACCCGCGTTTTCGCGGGCAGCTATCGACTGATTTCCACGAGTTGCTATCGATGTAATAAGAGCAAACATCTGCTGGGAAAGAGGGCGAAAGGAGTTGGATCGGTAACATAACAGTAAGGTAGTTAGGAGTAAACTAGTAGGTAGAGATAAAACAAAACGCCCGAATCTGGTGGGATTCGGGCGTTTCGCACTGTGTAGTTTCTATCGGTGAAACCTCACGTTGTGGTATGCGCGCCGACCCCCGGCTGGATCTTGCTATCCAGCGAGCTTAATGGCATGGGGTATTGATTAAAATGGCGCTGCATGACGAGTGAAGTCGTTGGGATTATTTGTATTTTGTGCTTTGAACGTGTCAAAGGTAAGAAGGTTATTTTATAAGTCAATAGTCAAATAAAAAATATTTTATAAATTTTATATTCGACTAATACATGCTTAGTAATTCCAGTTTTACCCACGCTTATCTATCCTGAATATCGTATTAAAAGAGTGTATTTTAATTGGCACCCCTTTTTATTTATCGCGCTTACATTATTGTGGTGTAGCGACGCATCGTCTCGTTGTTGAACAACAAACCCTACACAACACAGGCGACGAGACGCAAGCATGCATCTGCACACGCCCAATATACATTGTGTAGGAATCTACAGTAACGCCAATAGCTCCATAACGAAACACCGCTGCGCGTCGCTACGTCTGTAGGGAGCCATGCCCCGCCTCGCTACCTCCGACCGCTACACGCTTGCCCTACCCCCTACCCATCGCTTTCCCATTGCCAAGTACGCCCTCATTCGGGAGCAACTACTGTGGCAAGGCATCGCGCCGCCCGATGATTTTTATGACCCCGGCCTGTGCGCCGAAGAGGACGTGCTGCGGGTGCACACACCAGACTATTGGGGCAAGGTGCGCGACCAGCAGCTCTCCCCCGCGGAGGTGCGGCGGCTGGGCCTACCCCAAACGCCGCAGTTAGTGCTCCGCTCCCTCAGTAGCTCGGCGGGTACACTGCAATCGGCGCGGCACGCCCTGCGCGAAGGCGTGGCCCTGAACCTGGCCGGCGGTACCCACCACGCGTTTGCCGACCGGGGTGAGGGTTTCTGCGTGCTCAACGACCAGGCCATTGCCGCCGCCTACCTGCTGCACCACCAACTGGCTCGGCAGGTGCTCATCGTGGATCTGGACGTGCACCAGGGCGACGGCACGGCTAGCATTTTCCGCGATGAGCCGCGCGTGTTTACTTTCTCCATGCACGCCGGGGCCAACTATCCACTGTGCAAAGAGCAATCAGACCTAGACCTACCGCTGCCCCTAGGCACCACCGATGCCGCCTACCTCGACTTGCTCGGCCACACCCTACCCCGCCTACTCGACGAGGTGCAGCCAGACTTCGTGTTTTATCAAGCCGGCGTAGATGTGCTGGCCACTGATAAGCTGGGCAAGCTGGCCCTCACCAAAGCTGGCTGCCAGCGCCGCGACGAACTGGTATTGGGTCTGTGCCAACAACGCGGCCTACCCGTGGCCGTGAGCATGGGCGGCGGCTACTCCGAGCGCCTCGCCGATATTGTAGACGCGCATTGCAACACCTTTCGGGTGGCGTACGCGCTGTGGGGGTAAGGAGGCTTACCCCCGTGACCCCACCCCCGGCCCACACTCGCTTGATGCGCGATATCCTCCGGGAGAGGGGTGCCAGACGAAAGGTGAACTTGTGAAGAGTAAATGATTTACCGTTCACCATTTACAACCTCACCACTAGAACGCACCCCTCTCCCGGAGGATGTCGCGCATCAAGCGAGTGTGGGCTGGGGGTGGGGTAATCGGCATATCTATTTAAGA
>NZ_JAHWGL010000109.1 GCF_019334315.1 Hymenobacter profundi | reverse complement strand
AATCTGAGTCTGTGCGTAAGGTAGCCGCTGCGCTGTTTTAGAATAGTGAAATTGTGAAGTTGTGAAATGGTGAGTTTAACGTGCTGGCAGCGCATGCCGTACACAGAGAGGACACTGAACGTCAAACTCACCATTTCACAACTTCACAATTTCACCCTTTGACCTCTCTCGACGAGTTATTTGCGCAGCTGCGCGTGGCCACGGCACCAGCCGAAATTGAGGCCCTGCGCAACGGAATCTGGCAGCTGTGGCTGACTACCGGCGAGCAAGCGCTAGATAAGCAGCTAGAGGCAGGAATGCGGGCGCTGGCCGCCGAGGAGTACACGCGGGCCATTGCCTGCTTCACGGAGTTGATTACCGCCCGTCCCGATTGGGCCGAAGGCTGGAACAAGCGCGCCACCGCCTACTTCATGCGGGGCGAGTACCGCGCTTCCCTAACCGATATTGAGGAAACCCTACGCCGTGAGCCGCGCCACTTTGGGGCGCTGAGCGGCTGGGCCATGATTCTGCGCCAACTCGGCCATCACCGGGGCGCGTTGCATGTGTTGCGCCGCCTCGAAGCACTGTGCCCGCAGTGGCCCGGCTTGCAGGAAGATCTACGCGACCTGCGCGACCAACTGGACAGCTGAATCCCTGATTAGCAAGGTTTTTGTCTGCTGCAAGAAATTGTGTATTTCCTGCAAAGGCGAAGCATGTCCTATTAAGCGCTGAGTAGTCTATAAGGCTATGTATTTGTTATTTTGGTTAGATTTAGTCGGTAATCAAATGTTGCAGATATAATAAATAATATAATTATTATTGGTTTATGCTAGTGCTTTATCCAGTCCTGCCCACTCTGTTCTGATCTTCTCTCCACCCATATTCCACCCATGAAAAAAAAGCTACTATACGGATTCCTCTTCCTATTGCCTAGCCTTTCGTACGCGCAACGCCTACGCGAAACGCAGTGGGAGAAAGGCATGATGGACAAAGGCGAAAAGGTAGGCGTATGGGAATATTACGCCTACAACCGTGCTGGCACCCAGCTAGTAGTGCAGAAATACGACCATACTGAGCGCAAACTATTGGAGTACCGCCCGCTGAGCGACGTGCCCTACCGTGCGGAGCTTATGCCCGGCAAATGGACCGCAGTGCATCTCGACCGGCAGCCCATGTTTCTCGGGGGAGATGCCCGGTTGGCGACGTACACCGCCAAGCTGAACTACCCGCAAGCTGCTCAGAATAAAAAGCTACAGGGCCGTGTGCTCATTTCCTTCGTGATTGATACGCTGGGCCAAGCCAGCAATTACCAGATCATCCAAAGTGTGGGTGGGGGCTGCGATGAGGAAGCCCTGCGGGTGTGCCGCACGATTCCGAACGAATGGCTTCCGGCCCGGAAAAATGGCCGGTCGGTGCCGGTGGTATACGAGTTGCCATTCGTGTACAAGCTACGCGAGTAACGCGGGGTGCTGGCTGTTGCGGTAGTCAACTTGGGGGCGCCAATCTGCGTACATGCGGGCATGATGCTACTTCGTACGCTAAGCAAAACCGTGGCCCTGGTGGCCCTACCCCTCAGCCTGCTAACTGCCTGCGACAGCACGCCTCGCGAGCGGCAAGCTGCCCTGGAAAAAGGTGTAAACAGACTGGATACTATAGCCGACCGCGCCGGCAACAAACTAAACGCCGCCGCCGGCCGTGCCGCCCGCTACGACTCTGCCTCCCGCGTTCGGAATCGCCAGCCCCTCGACCCCGCCGCGGAGGCCACTTTCACCACGCAGTTGCTGGGCACCTACGCAGATATTGGTGCTCTAACGGCTGCTACTATTGAGCCCGCCTACACGCAGTTTCTGCAGCAAGTGCGTGCCCAGCGTCGCGCCTGGACCCAGCGCGATTGGGATTACGCCACGGCCATCTACCGCCGCCTCAACGAACAGTTTCGGGCAGTGCGCCTGGATGTGAAAGGCCGCGACGAAATCCATATCCGGGCGCTGCAAACCGAGTTTACGGCTCTGGAAACCGGCCGCGACGTGAAAGACATGGGCGAAGCCGTGGGCAATAAGCAGTAGGTTGAGCCTGACATCTCGAATCCTTGGTTGGTAGGTTATTCTGATACAATGCGAGGCATAGACTACTTACTGACCTCTCTACCTTACTAAAAGCCTCGCCATCTGACGAGGCTTTTGTGTTGAAATCCCAGTGCTTGCTGCTCATGATGTATTTCCTGTCTGCGCGTTTTGTGGTGTTACTGTTTTGGCTGCTCCCCTTGGCAGCCCCGGCGCAGCAGTTGATTGAAAGCGTTACCACCGTACCCGCCGCCGACCAATGGCTGCAACCCGGCGACCAGCTGCAAGTGCGTCTCAAGGGTAGGCCTGGGAGTCGCGTTACGTTCTACCGCGGCCAGCGGCTCACGGAGCTGCCCAACCAGCGCGGTACCTACCAGGTAACGTACGTGGTACAGCCCGGCGATACGCTCGCTAATCGGCCCATCACCTTTCAGCTGGTGGCTACTGATAGTACCCGCGCCACAGCCACCAGCAAAAACCGGGTGCGCCTGCTGAACCTAAACGAGCCCCAACTGGCACAAACCACGTCCAACCTTTCCTACCTCAACTACGGCCTGGGCGAAGACCGCCTTGGCGGCGCCAAAATGGGCTACCTCGACTCAGCCGTGGTGCTGCACCTCACGGGTAGGGTAGGCAACCTCTACCGCGTGCGCCTGGCCGAATCCCAAACCGCCTGGATACCGCAGGACCAGGTGCAGCTACTGCCGCCCGGCGGCTTTGTGCCTACCTCGCTCACGGGCTCCTGGGACGTGCGCGGCGATTCGTTGTTCGACTACGTGCGGGTGCCGCTCACGGCCCGCCTACCCTACCGCTCGCAGCTCCGCACCAACCCTACCCGCCTGGAGGTCGATATTTTTGGGGCCACCTCGAACACTAACTGGATAACCCAGCGCGACGGCCTGCAAGCCCTCGGTGATGTGCACTACGAGCAGGTGGCTCCCGACGTATTTCGGTTGGTGCTGTTGCTGAAGCACGCACAGAGCTGGGGCTACCATATTGGCTACAAGGGAAATATATTGGAAATACAAGTGCGCCGCCCGCCCGTCAAGCTTCGGCTGCGCGGGTTGGTAGTGGCTATAGATGCTGGCCACGGCGGTACCAACGTGGGTGCCGTGGGTAGCACCGGCGCCCGCGAAAAAGACCTGACCCTCGCCATTGCCCGCCAGCTACAGCAGGAATTGGAGCGACGGGGCGCCCGCGTCGTCATGACCCGCACCGACGACGCTAGCCTCGAAATCAGCGACCGGGTGCGGCAGCTGCGGCGGGCGCGACCTAATTTGCTGGTCAGTATTCACGTCAATTCCTCCGGCAATACCGCTACGCAGGGCACCAGCACCTACTATCGTTATGTAGCGTTTCGGCCACTGTCGGAGGCGCTGTATGCGCAGATGCGCCGCACCGGCCTGCGCGGCGCCGGCAATGTGGGCAGCTTCAACTTCGGCCTAAACGGCCCTACCGAATATCCCAACGCGTTGGTCGAAACAGCCTTCGTGTCCAACCCCGAGGACGAGCGGCGTCTCATCGACCCCAAATTTCAGCAGGAAATGGCGGTGCGTATGGCCGCGGGCGTGCAGGAATTTGTGCGCGGTACGCGGGCCAAGGGATTGAAAGGATGGTTGTTTGGAAAACCAGCCGTGCAGTAGTTCATCAAGGCTTCATATGACTATATCTATTTAGCAAAAAATAATCGTGTCAAATTGATTTTGGCGCGTAAAAGCAGCTATTTACTGCTGCGTAGCCAGTGCAATAGCCCGTTAGAAGCGAACTGGTTGCGGCACTTCATCTCCTCTCATCACCCAAATTCCTACCCCTCGTATGGCAGAAACTTCTCTACTGGACCGCAGCCGCACCATAGCTGGCCCGGGCTACAACCGCTGGCTGATTCCGCCTGCGGCGCTGGCTATCCACTTGGCTATTGGGCAGGCCTACGCGTTCAGCGTGTTCAACAAGCCGCTGGGCTCCCTCATTAGCGGCGACCCTGCCAACCCCGCCCCCGACGACTGGACCCCCGGCCAGATCGGCTGGACGTTTTCTATTGCCATTGTGCTGCTGGGGCTCTCGGCGGCCGTGTTTGGCAAGTGGCTGGAACGGGTAGGGCCGCGCAAAGCCATGATGGCCGCCTCCCTGTGCTTCGGTGGCGGCTTTTTGATTGGCTCGCTGGGCGTGCACCTACACTCGCTGGCGCTGCTGTACTTGGGCTACGGCGTAGTGGGCGGTATTGGGTTGGGCATTGGCTACATTTCGCCAGTTAGTACGCTGATTAAGTGGTTTCCCGACCGCAAAGGCGTGGCAACGGGCATGGCCATTATGGGCTTTGGCGGCGGCGCCATGATTGGTTCCCCGCTGGCCGTGGCTCTCATGGACCACTTCAAAGGTTCGGCACCGCAAGGTGTGGCGCCTACCTTCATTGTGATGGGTATTATCTATCTGCTGTTCATGCAGTTCGGGGTGTGGACCATCCGGGTGCCCGCCGACGACTGGGCGCCGGAGGGCTACGTGCCCAGCACCGAGCATGACGCCATGATTACGACGGCCAACGTATCGGCCGATAACGCCATCAAAACGCCGCAGTTCTGGCTGCTGTGGGTGGTGCTGCTCACCAACGTAACGGCCGGTATCGGCGTACTCGAAACGGCTTCGCCTCTGATTCAGAATACGTTCTCGGATGCGGCCATGGGCGCGGGCCGGGGCGTAACAGCCGCCGCTGCCGCGGGTTTTGTGGGGCTTTTAAGCTTGTTCAACCTGCTCGGGCGCTTCTTCTGGTCGTCGGCTTCCGATAAGCTGGGCCGCAAAACCACCTACGCCATCTACTTCATCCTAGGCATCATCCTCTACGCCTTCATCCCAACGCTGGGAGCGGGCCTGCAACTGACATTGTATGTGGTGGCTGCTTGCATAATTATCAGCATGTACGGCGGCGGCTTCGCCACCGCACCAGCCTACCTCTCCGACCTGTTTGGCAAGTACCAGGTAGGCGCTATTCACGGGCGCTTGCTCACGGCCTGGAGTACGGCCGGGGTACTGGGGCCGTTGATTGTGCATACCCTCAGTGAGCACGCCAAAGAGCAGAATCTGGCAGGCGCTGCCGCCTACCAAAACGTATTCTACACCATGGCCGGCGTGCTGGTGGTAGGGCTGCTGGCCAACCTGGCCGTGCGCCCCGTAAAAGAACAGTACCACGAGAAAGGCCCTGTTACGATTGAAGCCGGCGGCCACTAAGCCGGCCCTCACCTTATACTTTTCTTCCTGACTATATGGACTCACGAAACACTTCCGCCCCCGAAACCGCTTCGAGCGGTGGCGCCCTTGTCCTAGCCTGGCTTTTTGTTGGGGTACCCCTACTTTGGGGAGTTTCCCAGACATTTATTAAAGCGCTGGCCTTATTTAATAGCTAAGTGGCTGATCAAAAGACAACAAAAAGCGCACTCTCTGGGTGCGCTTTTTGTTTAGGTAGGTAGAATGGTCGTGCGCTGTGCACAACTTCCTCCTGGGCTTTTCTGTTATTTGCTGCCGCTTCGCACCCCACCACTATGGCCTCCGTTGTTCCTTCTGCCGACCGCATTATTCTGTTGGCCTCTTTCCCTGATTCCATTGCCGCACACCTGGCCAAAAGCCGCCTCGACGCGGAGGAAATTCCCTGCTTCGTAAGCAACGAAAACCGGCCCTATGGCCCTATTTCGGGTGGGGTGCGCCTGCACGTGCGCCAGCAAGATGCCGAGGCGGCGCGCACGGCCCTGCTGGAAGAAACCGTGCCCATGACCATCCTGCCCGACCCTGATACGCAGGAGGGCACCGCGCTTACCTGTGCCCGCTGCGGCTCCCCTGACATTGCCACCACCGAGGTGCGCCCTGGCGCCCCAACAGCCTCGCGCTTCTTCACCCGTCTGATCTATTCCCTGCGCGGCATCCGTTACCACTGCTTTCATTGCGGCTATGAGCTGCGAGAGGAATAACTGACCGTTGTGCTGAGTGAAAGCGATGCATTTCACAAATAAAAAGTCCCCGACTACTTTCCGTAGTCGGGGACTTTTTATTTACCTGCGAACAGAACGACTAGTTCTTGTCGGCGCGGTTGATGAAGA
Organism: Hymenobacter profundi; assembly: GCF_019334315.1. Taxonomy (GTDB): domain Bacteria; phylum Bacteroidota; class Bacteroidia; order Cytophagales; family Hymenobacteraceae; genus Hymenobacter; species Hymenobacter profundi. Next base: position 10,600 of record NZ_JAHWGL010000109.1, on the reverse strand, counting down.
AGATGGCTACACCAGCAATGGCCGCGATGCCTAGTACCAGTTGGGTGGAAGTGAACTTCTGCGCGGATTTCTGAAGCAAGCCTGCCCCGTTCTTGAACAGGTCCTCCATGTGTTCATGGTCGCCCTGAAATACATGGTAGGCACTTTCAAACGTGCGAGCAATGTCTTCGGGAGTGATCTTGTCTAGAGATTGGATGTCGTTGGCCATAGGAAAGAGTGGAGAGAAAGTTACGGGAAATCAAGTGGCACGCCAGTAAAAGCGCTACCGATACTCCTACGGGAAAAAGGCGGCGCGGGCTGCCTCTTTTTGTTGATTTTTGCTGGTAAAAAGAAAAAGCTCCGCCGAATGGCGGAGCTTACTAGGCTATAGGAAGGTCATTTTCTATTCGTACACCTTCACTACAAAAACGTAATTCTGCAATTTGCGAATCTGCTGCGGACGGGAGGTGCCGGTCAGCAAATTGGTGCGGGGCAGCGTAATATCGTGCGATACAGTAGCCGTTTGCAGCGAGTCGACGAGGCGGGTGAGGTAGGACGACTTAGTGGCAAACGCTGCGCTCTGCACATCCGACTGCTTGCCGCTGACAATACCAATCAGGTTGCCTCGGTCGTCTAGCACTGGCCCACCAGAGTTGCCGGGGTTCACCGGAATCGAAATCTGGTAGAAGCCCGTGTCGCCCTCGAAGCCCGAACGGGCGCTCAGGGAGCCATCGTTAAACACCAGGTCTTCGCGGGGATAGCCCAGCGTATATACCCGCTCGCCCAGGTCGGCGGTGGTGCGCTTGAAGGAGTAGGGCAGGCGGCCGAAGCCGTGGAAGTCTTTATCGACGATGCGCAAAATAGCCAGGTCGCGGGCCACATCGGTGAATACCGGCTCGGCGTGGTAATGGTCGTGCGTGCGGCTCTCCACCAGCAGCGAATCGGCGCCCTGAATAACGTGGTAACTGGTCACCAGGTAGCCGTTGGGCGACAGCGCGAAGCCCGTGCCGCTGAACTTGCCAGGGTTAATATCTTCGGCCTTGGTTTCGTCGATCTGCGTGATGGCGCGATTCATGGCCCGCTGCGTACGCTTGATGCGCTCCACCTCGCGGCGCAGCATGGTGTAACCGTAGGTAGGAGCCGGTTTTTGGGCGGCTTTCCACCACTCAATACCCAGCAGGGTGCCAAACACCGCCATAATGGCTACCGAAGCGGCTACGGCAATAGTGGCGCGGTGGCTACCCCAGAACTCGCGCAGCGTGCGCTCTATCCCAGAGATATGCATCGTCGGCATCAGCGGGTTGCCGGTCTGGTAGGTTTCTTCGGCGGTGGCTTCGGCGTCTAGCGTGGCCTGGAAGGCTTGCAGCTTGCGGCGCGTGCGCAGTCGTTCGCCGTAGCCGCGCAGGGTGCCGTTCAGTAGGTCAAAATCGGTGAGCTGCTGGGCAAAGCTAGGATCGGCGGCGAGGCGGCGCTCCAGCTCCTGGCGGGCAGGCGCAGCCAGTTCGTCGGCCCGGTAGGCCTCAAATAGCGCGTAATAATCAGCTTCAGTTTTCATATAGAAAGCGGCTGGGTTAGGTCCGCCGGGGCAATAGGGTGCAGGCTGCTAGAACGATTCTTCCTCCTGATAGTGGGTGAAAAACAGCTTTTTCAGGCGCACCAAACATTTATATTTCTGATTCTTGGCGTTGTCGGCGTTGGTATAGCCAAACTCCGCGGTAAGCTCCTGCATGGACTTATCCAGCAGGTAAAAACCTTCGAGTAGCGAACGGCAGGGTTCCCCAATGCGTTCCAGCGCCTCGCCCATCATGGCAAACCGCCGGTCGCGCTCCTGGGCGTCGAGCAAATCCTGCTCGGCGCCCGTTTCGAGGTAGGGCTCGTGGTCGGAGAGACTACCGCCAAAGCGGTTTTTCTCGGCCAGCCGCTTCAGCCACAACCGGCGGCACACGGCGTAGAGGTAGGTCTTGATCTGGCAGCTTAGCTCCAACGAGCCGTCGCGTACCTTCTCGTAGAACACCATCACGCCCTCCTGGTACACATCCTTGGCCTCGTCCTCGGTACCGCTGTTTTGCTGTATCAAGTGAAGAACCATGGGGAGGTGCAAGCGGTAGAGCTGCGCCAGCGCCCGGTCGTCGCCCTGGCGGATGGCCGCCACGAACTCTGCATCGGTGTAGGAAGGAAGTCCCTTACCCATTCGCTATACTTCTTGTTTTAATACGGATGGGGCTCTTACGTAACCCATCAAAAATAAATATTCTCAACTCGGGTTACTTTTCTTTAGAGTAGGGATTAAGAGCGTTTTCAGACGAAAAATCAACCCAACCCCAAAGATGAAAAACCTACTGAAAGTATCTGCCCTGGCTATCGTATTCGCTGCTGGCCTCGCTTCGTGCGAGTCGAAGCCTGCTGAAACCACGACCACGACGGAAACTACGACCACCGAGACGGCGCCCATGATGAGCAACGACTCGACCTCGACGATGGAAGGAACCGCTCCGATGGCTGATTCGACCTCGACCATGTCGACCACTACCACCACGGCTGAGTAAACCATACTATTTGCTGGCGTTGTACCCACAACGCCAGCAAACGAAAGGTCCGTATCTTCCTCCGGGAGGGTACGGACCTTTTTTGTTGTAGCCTACCCAAGCAGGCACAAAAGTAGCGGTTACGTAGGAAAGCGGCCGGGCGAGCGGTGAGGTGCTACAGCTTTTCCTCCAGCCAGAGCGTGCCCGCCGCCAGTACAAAGAGGGCCACAAACCAGCCTACTGCCCACGGCTGCCGGGTAGTAGTGGGGGGGAGGTTGTTGGGTGCTACAGCAGTCGGCGCCTGGTAGGCTTCGCGCTCCGTAGCCTGCCAGGCAGTGGGCGCAAACACGTAGAACCACTGCCGGGTAGTGCCGGGACCCTGCACCTGATGCCAGCCCGCGGCGACCGGCCAAAACTGCCCCGTAGACCACTCCGGCAGGCGCGTATCCTGCTGCATGGGTAGGCGCACCGCTGGCTGCTTGGCCGTAGTAACAACGGGCAGCGTAGCCGGCAGCGCGGCCGATTCTAGGCGTAGGGTAGTGGGCTGCTGCGGGCGCGGCCAGGCCTCTACCACCTGCCACTGCGCCGCCACGGGTGCCGGGCGGGCCACCGCAGCCAGCAGGCGGCTCCAGAAAGCCGCGTAGCCAGCTGTGTTAGCCGTTTGCAGCTGCCAGGGGTAGGTGGCGGCCAGCGTGCTGACTACCACATGCCCCAGCCCTACCCGCGTGACGCCCACCACCGGGCGTTGGCGGGCGTCCGTAGCCAGAGCGGTGCTACCCGGCTGGAGTCGCAACTCGGCGGCGAGTGGAGCGGCCAGCGAAGCGGGCGCATCGGGCCAGCGCACAGGCTGAGGGAGGTCGGCGCCGGTGGGGCGGGGCAGCAGGCTAAAGGCGGCGCGACCGGGTAGCGCACGGGGTAGGGCGCCTGGCTCGGCTAGTAGCAATAAGCCCAAGCCTTGGTTTTGTACGGCCGCGCGCATGGCCTGGGCTTCGGCGGGCGCGAGGCTGGTGAGAGTGCCATTGTCGGCTATTACCACATCGTAGCGGGCCAGTAGGGTAGGCGAGAGGCGACGCAGGTCGTGGGTTGGCTGGTTGAGGAAAGCTGTCTGGGTGAGGCCTTTGCTGACTTGCGTGCGCAGCGCCACGCGGTGTTGCTGGGTGCCCAGGTAGTTTTTGAGAAAGTTGAATTCGAAACCGGGTGTGGTGGTGAGTAGCAGTACGCGCAAAGGCGCTACTGCCGTTACCTCCACGGGCACCGTCTCGCGGGCTACGACCTGCGTGCCGCGCCGCGCCCACAACTCGTACTCGGCCAGGCCAGTGGCTTTGGGTACGTAGCGAAGCTGAAAAGTGCCGCGCCCATTTTTTAGCTGCACCGAGTCGCGGGTTTTGCCGGCGGCGCGCAGCCCTACCCACACCGGCGCTTTATCTGCGGTGGCCGCCGCAAAGGAGCCATTCAGCTGCAACGTTTTCCCTAGCGCCACCTGCCGCGCCCACTGCGCCGCTCGAAAGCCAGCCACTGCCGCGCCACCGTGCCGAATCAGGTGAAGCGAGTCAGCAACAGAGGCGGCATCTGAGGGCAGGCCCCGCCCCAGCACGTGCAGCTGCCGGAGGTGGGGCAACTGCTCGCGCAGGGCTACTAGGCTGTGCAGGGTAGGCGTGTCGGGGGTAGGGGCCGCGCCGTAGCGCCACAGTTGGGTGCTTGCTCCCAGCTGGCGCAGTAAAGCTTGCAGCGAGTCGGGTTGGTAATCAGGCATTAGCAGGATAGCTTGCTGCCGACTACCGGGTATGGTGCGGGCAGGCGGGTAGGCTATCAGCCACAAAGCGGCCGCGGCCACCCAGCCCGCTACCAGGCGCAAGGCCAGCCGTTGCCGGTTGGGACGGCGCCAGGCGGCCACGCTCAGCCCAACAGCCAGCAGCAGACAGAAGATGAGCAGCGCGTAGAAAAGAAAGTTCGGGGTGAAGGCAGACAAGGAGCTGAAGTAAAGGCAAACAATCAAATCAAATAATAAGGCGGCGCTACGGCTGACCCAGCGCCTGCAAGTAGCGCCGAGCCAGGCGGTTAGGCGAAGGAGCAGGGATAGGCGCGGAGGTAGGAGTAGGCAGCAGGGCCGTAAGAGCGCGCTCTACTACAGGCAGGCACTCGGGGCAAGGCACCGGCTGCCTGGCGCGCAAAGCGGCGCTGAGCTGGCGCAGGTCGCGCAGGGCGGTGAGGTAGGCGCCAGGGCGTTGCAGGGCTGCCTGGGCCAGTTGCGACCCGGCACGGTCGAGCAGGGCGGCATCGTCAGGGGCGGCGGGTTGACCGCGACGCAAGCGACTCAGTAGGCCCAGGGCAGCCCGCACGGCTGGTTGGGAAGCCGGCGCTGCCACATCGGCGCGACGCTGAGGAGTGGCGGCGCCTTCTAGCTCGCCCGTGAGGCGCACGGTGGCTTCGGGCATGGGCGGCGGGGTGTAGCCGGCTTTTTTGACGTAGACGCGGGTTTGCTGCTGCACTTCCTTCAAGAGGCGCAGGGCCTTGTACTCGTAGGGTAGGGCCTCGGCGGGACGGGCGGTGCGCAGGCGCAGTTCGGCTTCCCACATCTGACTGAGCACTACGCTGAGCTTGGCTTTCACGGCCGGCTCCAGGAAATCGGCGGTTTCGGCGTCGTCGTGCTTGTGCATGTAGGGGTCCATGAGGGCGGCCGTGGTTTCCAGCGACGACGGGTTGGCGTTGGTTGACGGGGCTCCGTGCTCATGGCCGTGGTCGTGCCCGTCGCCCTCGTGATGCTCCTCTTTCTCGCCCTCGGGTAGGGCATTGGCCTGGCCGATGCTTTCCTCGAATTCCTCACCCATAAACTTACCGTAGCGCATACGCAGCACCTTTTGGTCGTGCCCGATGTCGTTGGCACGGCTGGCAAATGTGGACTGATCCAGCCCCTTGCGCTCCGAAAGCAGCTTTTCCGTATCGATAATTACCTGGCGCTGACTGCGGAAGTAGGCCGGCACCACGTTCACGCCCAGCGAAATATCCGCCCCGGAAGCGTCTATAGTGGTGTCTTCCCACTGCACCAGGTAGGTGTCGGTACGGGCCATTTGCCGGTGGTTGTCCCAGGCCTGCACGTAGAAATATACCTCGTCGCCGTAAGTGAGACCCAGCTGGCGTAGTTGCAGGGTGTAGGTAAGCTGGTGTTGGGTAGGCTGACCGCGCAGCTGAGCGCTGAGGTCAGTGGCTACTTCCGTAAACTTCACCGCCTCGCCCTCACCCTTGGCCACGGTAGCTACCACGCGGGCCCGGCTTAAGCCATAGTCGTCGCGCACGGTTACGCGCACGCCTACCTGGGGCTTCTGCCCAAACTCTACCAGGGTATAGGGCTTCGGTGTGATGAGCTGGAGGGTAGGTGCCCGGTCAGGAATGACTTCAATGGCATAATCCTCAGAAGTTTGTCCTGCAAACCGCAGCCGGTAGAGCACCGAACTGTTCACTACTTGTTCAGCCTCAAACGCCAGCGAATCGTCGGCCACGGGCCGTAGCGGTACCCGCTGCTTGCCCAATTCCAGCACCGGCGCGGCGGCGCGGCGGCTCACACGTACCCGCCAACGCACCCGCGACCCGGCCGGCGCCTGAAACGACGGTTGTGCCGCCGCAAAAGCCGCCCGGCGTGTGTAGGCCGGCGGCGTCACCAGCAGCTTCAATTCCTGAATACGTGGGGCCTTGGCTGGCGCCGGTTTACCCACAAACCGCAGGGGCACGGCGGGAGCCGTGGCTACCGTAGCAGCTGGCTGTGCGGCTGATTTTGGTACCACCCAACACACGCCGGCTACCACCAGAAACAGGCTGGTAAGCAGCAATGAGGTGCGCCACGGCGTGGGCAGTAGCGCGGGGGTAGCGGCTGTCAGCGCATCGAGGCGCTCGGCTACGTGCTGCTGCTGTAGTTGCTCCAATAGGTTGAGGCCAGGGATAGGGCGCAGGAGCAGGCCGGTGCTGTCTTCCAGTTCCGCAAACTCCCGGTCGAGGCGACGGGCCAGTGGCTCGGGTCGGAATTGCCACAAGCGGATCAGCCACACTACCAGTGCTATAACGCCCGCGGCTAGCAACACTAGCAAGGCTGGTCCCGCCTGCGGCCACCGCTCTGCGGCTACCAGCGCCGCGCCGCTAGCCGCTAAGAAAGGCAGCAGAATCTGTACCGTGCGGCGGCTGGCGTACGAACGCGCCACGCGGCGCAACAGACCTGGCTCAACGGCGGCAGAAGTTACGGAAATGCTCATACGGAAGCAGTAGCAGTGAGAAGACGCCCGGCAGCACGCCCGGATAACAACCGCTCTAGCCCAAACAGCAGCACGGCCGCCAGCACCACCCACGGCCGCAAATCGGTAGCGGGCGGAGCATCATCAGCTACGGAGACAGCCGCAGCGGCTGGCGCGGCCGTGGTCAATAGCTGGTGCGGGTCGAGGGTGCGCTGGTCGTGGGCAAGCAATCGGGTAGGCGCTACGGGCGGCTGGAGCAGTGGCAGCAGCAGCCCTGGCAAGGCCGGACTTTCGCCCAACGCGCTCCAGCTAGGGTGTAGTCGGGTGCGAAGGTCATACAACGTGCCCGCACCCAGCGCCTGCCGGACGAGCAGCGGCCGACCCGCAGCATCTTGCCACACGGTTTCGGCCGCCGCCACCGTCAGCGAATCAAGACGCCGAATAGCAACAGCGGTCTGGGTGTTGGCAGGAATAAACGTGCTGCCAACGGCGCGGCCGCCCCCGCGTCCTACCCGCCACACCTGCGTACCCGGCACGGCTGCTTGTTGCCAGGCAGCGGGCAGCGGCGCGTCTTTCAGCCAGATAACCACATCGGGCAGTTGCCCAGCAGGCGCTTGGGTAGCGGCCGTAAGTTGCAGCGGAGCTGCCAACCCAACGGATACAGCCTGCACCGCTGCCTGCCAGTAGCGGGCCTCTGGCGCATACGCGGCATCCGTGAGCAGCCATACGCGCACGGGTGTAGTGCGTATCGGCACGATGGTAGAATCAAGTGTGCGCAGTTGGGCGCCGTTGGCTGTGGTTTGGTAGGAAATATCCGGTAGGCCCGCCACCCGCACGGAAGCGCCGTTGGCAGGGCGTCGCACTGTCAGTCTGCGGAAGGTGCTGGCTTCCTCGGTGCTACGGCCCACCAGCAAGCGCAAGCTGTCGGTGCCAACCAAGGCCGCAGCCTGTAGCCAACGGGCCGAGTCGGGGGTAGGGACCAGTTGCCAGCGCAAAGTGGCGGGTAGCGCTGGGCGTGGGCCCTCAAACCGCCGCAACGCCGCCGTCGAAAATACGCGGAGTGGTCGGTTGGGGAAGGAGTCGGCGGCTTGCTGGGCGCGCATCCACAAGTTATCAGCTGGAAGCAATGCCCGGAGCGAATCGGTAAGCGAAGGGGTAGGCGAGGCCAAGCGCGCCCAGGTGCGGGCCGGCACCCGCGGAAAGCCGCGCCGCAGTTGGCGCAACTCGTAGCCTTGCTGGCGCAGTGAATCGATGCCAGGGTGCACGGCGGCTAGGGCCGATGAGGCCAGCAGGTCGGGACTCAGCAGCACTTGTCCCCGCACGGGCGGCGTGGGCTCCTGCCAACTCAGGCCCGCCACGGCCAGCGCCAACACGCCCACCAATGCGGCCCGCAGCAGAAACAACAGCAGTTGCTCAGGCTTCAGGCGACGCAGACGGCGGTTGGCGGCCGTTTCCAGCCAGCGCAGGCTGCCTACCTGCACCACCCGGGCAGGGCGCCGGTTCCAGATATAAACCAGCAGCGGCACCAGCACCCCCAGCAGCGCCAACAGGCCGGCCGTGGGGTGCAATACGTGAAACGCTGATAGGGGCAGTGCAAGCATGAGGCAAAAGGTAGGGGCGCCTTGTAGGCGCCCAGTGATACGCAGGCGGTTGTTGGAGTACAGACTGTTGCGTTTCCGCTTAGGGAACTCGGTGTGGTGTGTGCATCAAAGGATGAAAAATAGAACCATCTGTTGCGACGGGCGCCTACAAGGCGCCCCTACCGTCGTTTCAAAAATTCGCGCAGGGCCCGGTCCAGCGGTTCGGCGGTGTTTAGTTGGGCATACTCGAAACCATGGCGGCGGGCCTGGGTAGCGGCGTCGCGCAGCCAGCTTTGCAGGTGTTCCTGCCAGGCCCGGCGCTGCTGATCGGCGTTGAGTTGAAGGGTGCGGCCGGTTTCCAAGTCCTCAAAGGTGACAGCGCCGCGGTAGGTGAAGTCTAGCTCGTTGCGGGCCAGCAGGTGCAGCAGCAGCACCTCGCCGCTGGTGGTGCGCAGGCGCGTCAGCAGCGTATCAATTTCACTATCTTCCTCATACAAATCGCTCACGCAGATGGTAAGGGCACGCTGCCGCCGGGCAGTGAGGGGCGCCAGCTCGGCCGCCGCCGGGAAGCGACCAGTAGCCGTAGCGTTTTCCAGGGTATGAAAAATGCGCGTAAGCTGCCTGGGGTCGGCGCGGGGCGGCAGGTGTTGCAGGCCATCGGGACGCAGAATGGTGAGGGCCACGGCATCGCCTTGGTTTACCGCCAGGTAGGCCAACGCCGCCAGCAGCAGCCGGCCGTAGTCGAGCTTGCTGAGGCCGTTGTCGTCGCGGTGGTTCATGCTGGCGGTGGCGTCCAGCAGCAAATGCACCGTGAGGCTGGTATCCACCTCCGACTCCCGAATGTAGTAGCGGTCGGAGCGAGCGGCCAGGCGCCAATCGAGGCGGCGCAGGTCGTCGCCGGGCTGGTAGGGGCGGTACTGGCTGAACTCCATACCCACGCCCCGCCGCCGGCTCAAATGCTGACCGTGCAAGAAGCCCTCAGCCACTTGTTTGGCAGCCAAGGGGAGGTTGCGCAGGGCGTAGAGTTGTTCGGGGCTGAGCATGGTTTTTAGTTGATATTTTATGTGGCATCCTGAGCGGAGTGAAGGACCTTATCCCGCTGGGACGACTATGCATTAGGTAGTAACTACTTGGTATGAAGACGTCCGCAAGCTCAGGATAACAGGATAGAGTTGGCAGACGCTTGGTCGCCCTAACAGGATAAGGTCCTTCGCAAGCTCAGGATGACAGCAGAATTACACCGCCACGGCCTTCAGCAGCTCCTGCACGGCATTATCCGGCGTCAGGTTTTCGGCTTCGGCGTTGAAATTCAGCAGCACGCGGTGGCGCAGCACGGCCGGAGCCAGGGCTTTAATATCATCAAGAGTAGCAGCAAAGCGGCCTTGCAGCAACGCCCGCGCTTTGGCGCACAGAATGAGAGCCTGACCAGCACGCGGCCCCGCACCCCAGCGTCCGTAGTCCTGAATAAACTTCACCTCTGAGGTAGCCGGGCGGGTAGCGCGCACCAGCCGGTTCACGAAGCTCAGCAGCTCAGGACTCAGACTCACCTGACGCACCAGTTGCTGCAACTGCCGGATGTCGTCGCCGCCCAGCACGGGTTGCACCTGGGCTTTGTTGATGCCGGTGGTGCCGCTCAACACGGCCAGCTCCTCCTGCTCGGTGGGGTAGCCAATGCGAATGTAAAGCAGAAAACGGTCGAGCTGGGCCTCGGGTAGCGGGTAGGTGCCGCTCTGCTCGATGGGATTCTGCGTGGCCAGCAAAAAGAACGGCTTGGGTAGGGCGTGCTCCTGACCGGCGTAGGTCACGTGGCCTTCCTGCATGGCTTCCAGCAAAGCCGCCTGCGTCTTGGGCGGCGTCCGGTTGATTTCGTCGGCCAGTACCAAACTGGCGAAAATCGGCCCTTCGTTGAACTTGAACGAGCGGTGCCCCGTGCCGTGGTCTTCCTCCAGAACTTCGGTGCCGAGAATGTCCGTCGGCATTAGGTCGGGGGTGAACTGAATGCGGCGGAAGGGTAGGTCGGTGGCCGAGGCTAGGGTGCGTACCAGCAAGGTTTTAGCTAGGCCCGGCACACCTTCTAGCAGGGCGTGGCCGCCGGCCAGCAGGGCCACCAGCACTTCATCCAGCACTTGCGTTTGCCCCACAATGACTTTGGCAATTTCCTCGCGCAGGGGCGGCAGTTTGGCAAGCAGGCGTTTTACGTCTTGTTCAGTCATGGATTTTTGAGCTGTTAGCTGATGGCTGTTGGCCGTTAGCTTTTTTGCCCTACTACTTCAACATCATTTTCCAAGACAAAAGC
>NZ_JAHWGL010000108.1 GCF_019334315.1 Hymenobacter profundi | reverse complement strand
TCAGCACGAATCTCATGGCAACGACTCGTTCACACGTAAAAAGGTCCTTCGCAAGCTCAGGATGACAGGTGAAATGGCCCGGATGCTATTACCTACTGCCCACCTGTGCTGCCTGTTTTGCTACCCAACTGCTCCAACAGCTCCTTCACAGCGGTGTCTAACTGCACGTCGCGGCCGGTGTAGCTCTCGCCGATGGGACGCTTCACGGCTACGTCTACAGGACGCGGGTTCATTTCCATGATCTGGCCGTCGCGGGCGGCGCGGATGGTGGTGTTGGGGAGGCGCAGGCTGGAACCGTCGAGCAACGACACGTTGTAGGTGAAGAGGATCCAGCCGCCGGTGGGCTCGCCTACTACTTTGCCTAGCTTTAGGGCGCGGTAGCCTTCGCTAAAGTCCTCGGCATCAGACAATGAGTGCTGATTGGTGACCAGAATGGTAGGCCGCTCCACGGTGCGCTGACCCAGGGAGGCGCGGGCGGGCATGGGGCCATCCTGGTCGCGGCGCGTCATGGTGAGGTAGCTGCGGCGCGCGAGCACGTCGATGGCGTACACGTTCACGAAGCCGCCGTTGTTGTTGCGCACGTCTACCACCACGCCGTCGCGGCCCAGGTTTTCGGTGTCGAGGTCGAGGTAAAGCTGGGCCAGCGAGTTAGCCGACATATCGTACATGTGCACGTAGCCCAGCCGCCTGCCGCTGACTTTATCCACGTAAGCGCGGCGTTCCTCCACCCATTGCCGGTAAGCAAGACCCTTCTCGGTGTCGCGGCTGAGGGGGCGCACTACCACCTCGCGGGTAGCCCTAGCAGCTGGCGCAACGGTTGCTTTTTGCTTCTTGCCCCGCTTGGTTGTCACGGCCAGGGTAGGGGCCACGGTGCCCGCCAGGCGCAATGTTACGCGGCGGTTGACTTTGTATTGCAGCAGGTCTTCCAGATTGGTAGTAGGAGTAATCGGCACGCCATCAACGGCTTCTAGCACCTCGCCGGGGCGGATGCCGGCCAGAGCACCCGCACTGAGAGGTAGGACTTCTGTCACGCGCAGGCGGCCATGCTGCTCATACTCAGCCGCATCGAAGCGCAGACCCAGCCGGCCGGTGGAGGGAGCAATGCCCCCGCTGCCCGAGCTGCCAGGGTTCAGGCCCAGGTGCGAGGCATTTAGTTCGCCAATCATCAGATTGGTGAGGCGGCGGGCTTCATCAGGCGTTTCAGCGCCGGCAATGAGGGGGGCGTAGCGGGCGCGCTCGGCGGTCCAGTCCACGCCGTTGAACTTGGCATCGGCGAAGTGGTCGTGCAGATAGCTCCACGCCTGATCGAACACGGCCAGTTTCTCTTGGTCAAAATCTACCTCCATCTCGGCCGATACGGCCAGGGGCTGCGCTTTGCCTCCAGCCTCCACCGGCACCACCTGAATTTTACCTTGATCGAGGTAGTAGATTTTCTTGCTATCGGGCGAAAACTGCGCCTCGCGCTTGCTGCCCGTAGTGGACGTGAGTTGGCGGGCCACGCTGCCTTCCTTACCCAGTTCATCCAGCGAGTATAGGTAGAGGTTGGATTGGTTGGCTGCGTAGCCCGTGACCACCAGCCACTTACCATCGGGGCTGATGCGGTGGGCGCCTACGTTCAAGCCAATTGGGAGCAAACTCAAGCGCCGACGAATGTCAGTGAAATTGATATTGACGGGGCTTTTCAGCGGGCTAGCCTTGGCGTTGCCCTTGGTGCCCGTCGAGTCGAGGAGGGCGGTTGTGGCGGCCTTGTCTGGACCAGCGGGCGTCGCGGGCTTCAGGGTAGGGGCCGTATTCTTGTCGGCGGGGGTAGGCACGGAGGGGGCCGGGTCGCGGAACAGGTCGCGGAACTGGTCTTCGCGGAAGCGCGGGGTGCGCAGTTGCAGGTCGATGCGGGCAATCTGCGCGTCTTCGGTGCGCTGACCGGTATCAAACAGGATATACTTCCCATCGGGGCTCCACGATACGGCGGTACTGTTGGCATTCGCCACGAAGCTCACCGGCCGGGCCTCGCCGCCCGCCACCGGTACCACCGATACGTTGGTGAAGCGCCTACCCCGGTTCGGCATGAAGGCCAGCCACTTACCATCCGGCGACCAGGTAAAGGACCGGTCGGCGTGCAGGGGCGGCCGGTCGAAGCTGGCAGAGGCTACTACCTTTTCTTTCTTGGTTATCAAATCCAGCACGCGCAATTCCTTGGCGTCGTGCTCGTAGGCCAGCTGGCGACCATCGGGCGAGAGGCGCGGGGCGGCATCGTTGGAGGGGCCGTTGGTGAGGGCCGTTTCCTGGCCGGTCCCAATATCGTAGCGGTACACGTGCGCCGTGCCGTTTCGCTCGCCTACATACACCAATCCGCGGCTATCGGGCAGCCACGACACATCCGACTCGGCGCCGGGGGTAGTGGTGATGCGCACGGCCTCACCCCCTTCGGCCGCTGATGCGGCAAAGATTTCACCGTGAATGATAAACGCTACCTTTTTACCATCGGGCGAGAGGGCCAGCTCCTGCAAACGGTCCGTGAAGCGCTGGCGCTCCACCACGTTGCCCGCCGGCGCCCCCCGCCGCCGAATATTTACCTCGCGTACCTGCCCGTTGCGGGTGTCCATCGACCAGATTTTAAAGTCGCGCTCAAATACAATCAGTTGACCATCAGCGGAAATGGTCGGCCACAGCACCCGTCCGTCCTTGAAGCTGGTGACAGGGGTAGGGTTTTGGCCGTTGGCGTCCATCCGCCAGATGTTTTCGGCTCCATTTCGGTCTGATACAAAAAACAACTGCTGCCCGCCGGTTGCCCACATGGGCCACAGGTCCTTGGCGCTGCCGTGGGTTAGGGCCGTGTAGGTAGGGGTGCCGTTTTGCTCGCGCCGCAGCCAGATTTCGGCCTCGTCTAAGTGGCTGTGACCGTGGCGCCACCACTGACGGTCGGCCACGCCGCGGGCCGCAAAGGCCAGCGTTTGGCCATCGGGAGAGGGAGCCGCGAAAAACTCGTTAGCGTAATGATCGGCACTTACCGGCATGGGCGTGCCGCCAGTGAGGCGCACCCGGTAAATGTCATTCATGGAGGCAATGTCGTGGCTGGTGGACGAGAAGTAGAGCCACTTACCATCGGCAGTCCACGCGTCGAGCTGTTCTGGGGCGTCGTCGAACGTCAGGCGGCGGAGCGCGCCGGTTGCCAGCGTGAGCACGTACACGTCGCCGTTGCCGGTGCGGGTGGAGGTGAAGGCCAGCTGGGTGCCGTCGGGCGAGTAGAGCGGCCGTCCCTCGGTGGCTGGGTGGGCCACCAGCAGGTGGGCTTCGCCGCCCGCCACCGGCACCGTCCAGATGTCACCACCCGATACGAAGGCCAGTTCCCGGCGGTCCGGCGATACAGCCGGCTCAGCGTAAGCCGATTGCGCGGCCGGAGCTTGGGCCAGCAAGGGTAGGGTAGGAAGTAGGAAAACGGCCGCAGTCAGGCCCAAACGAGAACGTAGGTGTAGTGTCATAGGAGAGCAGCTAAGAAGGCAAACTACGCATCACCGACGCAAGTAAAAGGGGGAGGGCTGCTTTTTTTGCTGCGTGCCGACTATTGGTTGATCAGATACTGCATTTTTACGGCTGTATTTCGTGCAAATCACCGTCTATGAGCCTTTTCCCTACCCAGTATTCTACCCTGTCTGCCGCGGCCCTGCGCCCGTACATCGAGCAGGCGTATGGTTTCACGGGCCTGACGTGCCGGTACCTGCTGCGAGGCGTCAGTGACACGTACGTGCTGGAGGGCTCCGCCGCGAAATACATCCTGAAAATCTATCGTGAGGCGCACCGTTCCCTGAACGAGATTCGGGGAGAAGTGGCCTTGCTGACGTTGTTATGCGACAACGGAGCCCGTGTAGCCGCACCCCTGGCCGATGCAGCGGGGGAGTACGTGCAGCACTTTGCAGCGGCCGAGGGTTCCCGCCACGGCGTGCTGTTTGCCTACGCCGAAGGTAACAGCGTGTACGCCATGAGCGACGCGCAGCTACGCACGGTGGGCCGCGAAATGGCGCGTGTGCACAACTGCACGGCTGGCCTGCAATTGCCCTACCCGCGGCCCATCTACAATGTAGCCACTACGCTCACCGGGCCTTTGCAGGTGCTGGAACCATCGTTTCAAGCCTACCCCGAAGGCCTGACCTACCTCCGCGAACTGGCGGCTGCCGTGGAAAGAAAACTCGCCGAATTCGACCTCGGTGCCTTCGGCTACGGCTATTGCCAATACGATTTCCTACCCAAAAATTTTCACTTTGATGCCCAGGATGCCCTCACGTTTTTCGACTTTGACTTCGCCGGACAAGGCTATCTGGTGAATGACGTGATGAGCTTTTTCGTGCATTTCTTTCTGGACCGATACTATAAAGGGGTGCCACCTGCCGAAGCGGAGCGGGCGTTTGCGGTATTTCTGGCTGGCTACCGCGAGGTGCGCCCGCTCTCCGAGGCAGAGCTGGCGGCCATTCCCTACCTCGGCGTCATGTTCTGGATCTTCTACCTGGGTTTCGCCGCCGAAAACTTCGACGACTGGTCGAATTTCTTTTTCACGCCTCGATACATTCAAGAGCGCGTAGCCCTGATTAAACAGTGGGTGGAGTGGTACGGCGTGGCGTAGCACTGTGACCTGCGCCTCCACAGCTGCTATGTTGCACCTGTAGTCCCCTAGTGTGCCCTTGAGCTTACGCAGCCCTACCTTAAAGTACCATCGTAACGATGCCAGCGCACGCGCCAAACCCAATTAGCAGCACCAACAAGGCGCTCAGAAAATACGGTGCCGCGCTACCCTGCGCAGGCTGCACGAGATACCCAACCCCGATTAGAATATTGACTAACGCCTGTAGCACATACCCAAAGGCAAACAGGATCATATAAGCAGACTGCTCCGGAAACAGACCAGTTAGCACAGCCGCCACTGCGGCGGTTGCCAACAGTATCAGCAGGTTGTTGCGCAGAATATGACCGGGTTTGGGGGGAGTCCTCTCAGATTTCACGGCAAGTACCAATCAGCGGGTGTCGAGGTGAAAGTGACTGGCACAGTCGCTGAATCCCACAATAAATACAAGCAGGGCCGCAATTAGAAATGTGGCTACTTTTCGGCCGGAACCACCCTGTGTTATAATGAAGAGCGCACCTAAAAAATCCACAAATGCCAGACAAAAAAGCAGAGGGAAAACACCCTCCTGAGGTACCAGCATTTCCCGCCCAACGTGCAATAGCAACACTAGTCCCAAATTCAGCAATAGAATGCGGCCAACAGGACTTTTGGGCTTCTCGGGCTCGTTGTTCATAGCACCGGAATATCGCGCAGCACTTGCAGGCGTGCTAGTTTCTCCTCATCGCGGTAGAGCATGTTCATCGTCTCGAACGGAATGATTTTCAAATCCTTACTCACAATGTGCACGCAGGATTTCTTGATGGCGCGCACGTCGAAATTCCAGGCATCCATGAATTGCAGGATAATCACCCGGAAAAGGTTCTCATACTTCAGGTTAGGCGCCTGAATGGTAGGCAAACAGCACAACAGCTGGTTTAGCTCGGGCGTGATGGTATCCACCGTATTAGCCGTGCTGAACAGCTTGAGCAGGTGCTGACGCAGGCGCGGATCGTGCTCATACACAATGGTGTTGCCGCCGCTTTGCAGCAGCTCGGCGGGTTGCACGTAGCGTGTGAGCGGAAATACCTCGCCGCCGAGCTTCAGGGCGTAGCCCATCACCAGCGCGTCGGGGTTGCAGGGCACCGGCAGCAGATCTTCGGCCGTAAATAGGCTCTGGTCGATAATGCCCTGGCGGGTTTCGGTGAGCGTGAGGCGGTCGGTGGCGGGGGCAAAATTCTGGAGGCGGCCCGCTGCCTGGGTAGGCTGAAACGTGACGCCGCGCACGCACCGCTGCTGCAAGGCAAAATCGATGATTTCGCCCATTTCATCGTCGTTGAGTCCCTTTTGCAAGGTCACGACCAGGGTAGTGCTGAGGTTGTGGCGGTTCAGGTTTTCCAGGGCTTGCAGGCGCACCTCGCGCAGGTCGCGCCCGCGCATGGTTTCCAGCACCTCCTTCCGGAACGAGTCGAACTGCAAATACACCTCAAACGCCCCTTCGTAGGTGGCCAGCCGCTCCACAAAGGCGGGGTCTTTGGCCAGGCGCACGCCGTTTGTGTTCACCATCAGGTGCTTGATGGGCTTGCGCTTACACATATCCAGAATCTCCCAAAACTGCGGGTGCAGGGTAGGCTCGCCGCCCGAAATCTGCACCACGTCAGGCTCGCCTTCGTTCTCTACCAGCACATCTACCATGGCCTCCACCTCTTCCAGCGTGCGGTGCCGGCCGTGGGTAGGGCTGCTCTCGGCGTAGCAGGTAGGGCACGTCAGGTTGCAGCGGTCAGTAATCTCAATAACGGTGAGGCAACTGTGTTGCTCGTGGTCGGCGCAGAGGCCGCAGTCGTAGGGGCAACCGTAGTGGGTAGCGGTGTTGAAGCGGCGTGGCGTTTCGCTGGGCTTCACATAGTTGCGGATGCTCTTGTAGTACTCAATATCGGTGGCAATGAGCACCCGTTGCCGGCCGTGCTCCGGGCAGCGCTTGAGCATGTACACGCCGCCGTCTTCAAAAACAATCTTGGCCTCTACCCGGCGCAGGCAATGCGGGCACAGACTTAGGGTGAAGTCGTAATAGGTATAGGGGTGTTCTGGCATAGAGAAATTAATTATAGATTGAAAATAGGTTATTTCCAATGCCAATTTTTAGCGTTGCTATAAGGTATTTGAAATTTGTTAGATATACTGGTTAACTGTTTTTTTAATTCATATGGTTGATTTAGTGCACTTTTAGGTATAATTAATGAGTGTGCAATTGAAGTTTTTAAATAGAATGCGGTTGGTGCTTCAACTATTTCAGATAACTCAGATAAGCTCATGCGACCCTCTGAAAACCTATCTTTTGTTAATAACTCATCTTCTTTTATATTAATATAAATTTCTTCGTTAAACCGCGTTTTATAGTTTTCTTCTATAAAATTCTTGTAATGCTTTTTGTAGCGTTTGCGAGTATAATACGGAAAGAATAAGCCACTTATAATTGTAAAAAATAAAAAATAGTACATCAAGCCAAACATGTGTTGTTGATAGAATAGGACGGCTAAGAAAGTAAAAGCTAAAGTCGTAATCAGCCAACTCTTTTTCCTGTTTGTATTAATTCTACTTGATTGACTCGCTAAATAGAGCTGGTGATTTAGATAATCCTCTGAGTTTAAAGTGTATTTAATTTCCATGAATAATAAAGTTGTTACGTACTTTGTTTTGTTTGCTTGAGTAATACCACAACCAAATATAATATCCCAACCCCATCACACAAGCCCACTGAATGGCCGTAAGGCCCCAGCCACTCGGCGCGGGGGTAGGCTTGATGAACTCCACCAATAGCCGAAACACCAAATACCCGACCATAAACCACCGGAACCGCCAGCCATCTGGCAGCGGCTGGCGGCGTTCGGTGAGCCACAAAGCTGTGCCCAGTAGCAGGAGCCAGGTTATTTCGTAGAGATTGGTGGGGTGGCGCGCTACCCCGTCGCCGAAGTTGGTGCCCCAGGGGAGGGTAGTGGCCGTGCCGAAGGTACCATCTTCGAGCCCCGAGAAGTGGCAGCCAAGGCGGCCGATGCACATGGCCAGCAGGATGGGAAACACCATCAGGTCGCCGCTGGAAGCCGTGACGCCCAGGCGCTTTTTGGTGAGTTCTACGCCAACGAGGCCGCCGAGCAAGCCGCCCACAATGGTTTTGTTGGTGAGGTAGTAGGGCCAGCCGCCGGGCGGATGCAGCAGCAGTGCGGGGTGCTCCAGCAGCCCCAGCACCCGCGAGCCCAGCAGCGCCCCGGCCGCGCAGCCCACGAAAATCCAGAGGCGGTGCTCGTCGGAGATACGGTCATGGAAACGGGCGCGTAGATGCTGATAGAGCCGGTAGCCGATGGTATAGGCCAGCATTTCCAGCAGCAAGTGTACTGGCAGTATAACCGGGCCAAGCGCCAAACGAAGGGGGTAGGTCATGGAAGGTTACTTTTCGGCCTATTGGCTAATATTGCTGATTCTTCCCAAAATCCATTGCGCGGCAGCTCACGCGGCTTGTGCCTCCTACCCCCGTGATGATGCTGCTACGGCTTGGTATCGTTTTGTTCTTGCTTGGCGCGGGCATGCTTTACAGTGTGCGGGCCAGCAAGCTGACCCCCGGCGGTGCCCTCGCAGGCGGGCTGTTGGGCGCCCTCATTTACCTGGGCGGCGGCTTTGGCGGGTTGAGTATGCTGGCCGCGTTTTTCCTGCTGGGCTCTGCGGCTTCGGGCTGGCACCTAGCAGAAAAGCGCCGGCTGGGGCTAGCAGAAGAAAACAAAGGCCGGCGCACGGCGGGCCAGGTGGTTGCCAATGCTGGTGTGGCCGCTCTGGCCGGCTTGGGCGGCTGGCTGCTACCTGCCCAGGCTGCCCTATTTCAGCTGATGCTAGCAGGAAGCTTCGCCGCCGCTACTGCCGACACCCTGGCCTCAGAGCTAGGCAACGTCTACGGTAGGCGCTACTACAACGTCCTCACGCTACGGCCCGATACGCGCGGTCTGAACGGCGTAATTAGTCTGGAAGGCACGCTGTGCGGCGTGGCGGGTAGCGTCCTCATCGCGGGGTTGTATAGCCTGAGCGTCGGCTGGGGTAGGGAATTTAGCTGGCTGGTGCTGGCTGGCACTGTAGGCAACCTAACCGATTCGGTGCTAGGAGCTACTCTGGAACGGCAGCATCGCCTGAGCAACAATGCGGTTAACTTTTTGAATACGCTAGTGGGGGGACTGGTAGCGGGGTTGTGGTATTGGGCGGTTACTATTTGACTACAGAACCAAATAGTTCGGTAGCAAGAACATAATAGATTGACACTACTATTCCAGTATGCCAACTTCCCAAATCTTATTGCGGAATATTATACGCCGGGCAGTGGTGTCGGCAGACAACTCACTGCGGCGCATTAGGTAGCCATATGGTTGGTGAGGAGTGAGATGGGCGTCATTAAAAACATATTTGCCAAACCGAAATACCTCATACGAGCCATTAGAGATGGAATACTGTGCACGTTGTTGGAACTCACGGGGTGGGTATTGCGTGAAAAACAACGTGTACACGTAGTGCAAGCCTAAACTGCTGGTAATCCGAACTTGTGCTACCGGTAGCTGCTTTGCAGCGACAAAGGCTTGGTCTAACCCTTCGTGGAAGAGTGTCTGTATGCCGTTACTCCTGTAAGAAGTAAAGTAGTGACGCACTGCGAAGCCACTTTCTACTACTAGCCACATCACCACGAGCGTGCGCAGTAGCGGTTTAGAAACCCAAGTGTTCGTATGTTCAATAAGTTGGTCAACCAACCAAATCATCAGGACCAGTAGAGGTAGATAGAAGTGATTGAAACGTGTGACGTTCAATGTGAACAAAAACACCATGGGCAGAGCACCTAATGCCCAAGAAAGAAAGATGGTGATAACAACTTGATTGGGCTGAGCCATCCGGTGGCGTAGCTGACGAATAAGTCCGAATACGGCGGCTGCCATGCCAATTAGTCCCAAAGGCAGCGAAAAGAGAAGCAGCAATGGAAAGTTCGGCATCAAATTACACACGATACCATCCTGAAAGCCCGAATTGAGGAAGGTTCTGTTGGTATACAGTATATCCATTCGCTGCTCTGTATTAACCTGCGCTAGACGATTAGAGGGTGGAAGAGGCGTTGAAAAGAATAAAGAATCGGCCCATGTCATATTATGATTAAGCACATGATGCTCAACGACAAAAACCATGAAAGGAAAAGCAAATACTGCAAAAATTGCTATAGCCAGCAGCCAAGAACTGCGATTTTGCAAAAGTTGCGGCCAATAGCATCCGCCTAGCAATACCGCCATGATCGGCAATACAATAATGGTAGTGCCATATGCGTACAAGGCTAGTGCAAAGGGAAATAGACTTGGAATAATCCAGCGTCGTTTGTTTGTAATGAGGGCGCGCGATACTAAAACGCAGCCTAATAGCATGAAAAAAGGCACCAGATTGCTTTCCAGTGCCCACCGTGATAACATAAAGTGCCAGGGAACGACAGCCACTAAAAACATTCCTAGCAGTGCCGGATATCGTCCTAGTGGCCGTAGCCCCCAACCAAGCAACGGCAATGTTAGGATGCCTAAGCTAACTGGTATCAAACGAGTAGAGAAAATAGACAAGCCGAATATTTTCACTACTGGAATCATTAGATATGATAACAGTACATTTTGTCCGCTACCCCATGAAGGAAAGTAGACCGGTAATACATTGCCCCACCGATCCATGCCGGTTTCAGCTAAACAATATGCTTCATAAGCACTACTAGCCTCATCCTGGTGGAAACCCGGTGGAAGGTTTGGGTACTGAACTAACCGGAGTGCGGCTCCTAATAAGCAGATCAGAAAAAAAAAGAAAAGGTATAAACGGCGTTCGACAGCCAGAGAGGCAGCCAAAGATTTAAGTGAAAGGGGCATAGCAACTAGCGTGGCAAAAGATATACAGGCCTCAAAGTTTCGTTTTAAAATGCTTCTTTCAGCCACTCACGCAATAGGCGCACGGCGCGCTGCTGGCTGTGGCCTTCATCTATAGTGCCAAGGGTAGCATTGTAGTAGGCCGCGCGTTGGTAAAGGTCCAGCGGCTTGTGCTGTTGATACTGACGTAACAAGGTGCCTAATTCTTGCAATGAACGGGCGCGGGGCACTAGGCCGTGCGCTACGTAGCCGTAGTAATCGTCGGTGCCGGCGTGGGTGCCGAAGCGGTAATAGATGCTGGCTACGTTAAGTAGGGTAGCCTCCAGGTGGGTAGAGGTATCGGCGGCTACGAGGGCATCCTGCTGATGAAGGAATTCGAATACGCTTTCCTGGCGGGCATCGGAGAAGCGTAGGGTAGGGTGCTGCTGCCGAAGGAAGGTGAAGTCGCGCTGGTCGCCGGGGTGGGGGCGAAAGGTAAAAGCGAGGGTAGGGAACTCACGTAGTAAGAAGTCTATGGCCTCTGTAATGGCGGGCGTTTCGTCGAGTAGGTTGATGGCGATGCCCACGCGCTGTACGGTGGGCTGCTGGTTTTTTTGAGTGAGAAACACATCGGCTTTCGGCATCCCAACCAACTCCACCCGACCCTGTACGGGGCCACACTGGTGGTATTTGTCCAGCGCGTCCTGACCTTCCAGCAGACTTAGATCGAAGCCGAGGGGCGGAAAGCTGGCGCTCACGCTGGCGTGCTGCACGTAGGCCGTTGGCACGCCTTCGGCGCGGCAGGCCAGCAGCAAGGCGCGGGCGTCGTCGTTGTGGTCGTTGGCAAATACTACGGCGCGGGGCTGGTAATGGCGCAGTGCGCGGCAGTACACCTCATAGTAACCGATGGCGTTGAAAATCAAGTTGAAAAAACGCCACGCCAGCCGGCCTTCCGTTTTTCGCAAGCCAACTAACGCTCCTGGAAACTGCCCATAATAGAGCAGCTTGCGCCGCAACGAGAGTCGATTTACCTGCTGGTTGTAGCGGCCAATCTGTTTGCTTTGCCCGGCTACCAGCACAGCGTCGGGTAGGGCCTCGCGCAGAAAATGCAGGGCTTCGTAGTTATTCTGACTTACCACATAGAGCCACACCTTGCCGTGCAGTTCCTCCGCATTGCGGATGGGCCGGAAGACGTTGCCTACCAGTCGCAACGCCGCATAGCCCGCTACCTTCGCCAGTCGCTTCCACACGCTGCGCGGCGAAATACCTTCCAGCGTGCGCGCCGGCAGCCCGGCAAACAGCGGCGAAAAGCGCAGTTGCAGAATATTGCGCAGGCGGGTAGTAGGGGAGGCCATCGGGATGGAACGCGAAGTAAGATTGTCATGCTGAGCGCAGTCGGATTATCACGCCCTTGAGTAATCAGTTACTATCTGCCGAAGCGGTAGAGATGCTTCGACTGCGCTCAGCATGACGGTCTAGCGAAGCACGCGAGTTTTCTCCTCGCTGCTTGATGCGCAGAATGGTTGAAATGACGAATTTACAGCATCTCCCACGTGAGGGCGGTGCCGGCGGCTAAATTTTGCCGGGCGGGCTTGCCCAGGAGCTGGTCATAGTAGCGGGGGGGGAGGCCCAGGCCGGGGCGCACTACGCGCAAGTTGTCGGGGGTGAAGACCTCGCCGGCAGCAATGTCCTGGGCCACGTAGAGGGAGCGTTTGTAGAGACGCGATTTTTCCTCGGCGCGCTGCACGCCGTATTGAATCTGCCCCAAGGCCTGCCAAGCCCGCTCGGTTTCCGTCACCAAAGTCGCTACCTCCTCCGGTTCCAGCGAGAAGGCCGAGTCCACACCACCGTCGGCGCGGCGCAGGGTTACGTGTTTCTCTAGTACACTGGCACCCAAAGCTACGGCTGCTACAGCGGCGCCTACCCCAGCGGTGTGGTCGGAAAGGCCGATGGGTGAGGCTGGAAACAGCTGGGCCAAGTGCGGGATGGTGCGGAGGTTGGTATTGAGCGGTGTGGCAGGGTAGGTGCTGGTGCATTTCAGCAATACCAACTCCTGGCAGCCGGCGGCGCGTAGCACCTGCTCGGCCTCGGCTACCTCGGCCAGGGTGCTAGCACCGGTGCTCATAATAACGGGTTTGCCGGTAGCAGCCACCCGGCGTAGCAGGGGCCAGTCGGTATTCTCGAAGGAGGCAATCTTGTAAGCCGGTACATCGAGCGTTTCCAGGAAATCCACGGCCGACTCGTCAAACGGCGAGCTGAAAGCCAGCATGCCGTGCTGTTTGGCGCGCTCGAACAGCGGCTGGTGCCAGTCCCAGGGCGTGTAGGCCTCCTGGTATAGCTCGTGCAGCTCGCGGCCAAACCACAGGGAGTTGGGGTCGTCGATGCGGTAGGCGCCGGGCAGCGTCATGGTATCGGCGGTGTAGGTTTGCAGCTTGATGGCGTGCGCGCCGGCTGCGGCTACGGCATCTACTATCGTTAGGCCGCGCTCCAGGCTTTGGTTGTGGTTGCCGCTCAGCTCGGCAATAATAAACGGCGGTTGGTCGGGGCCAATGGCGCGGCCACCGATGGTGATGGTAGGCATGGGTAAGGAAGATGCAGGCGTCATTTCTCGCAGAGGTTCGCGGAGGTAGGCGCAGAGGTTCGCAGTGCGCGAAAATCGTTAAGCCACCCACGCAAAGGTAACAGATTCGCCCGCCGACTGCTGCGCAAATCCCGCTCGCTCAAAGGCCCGCACCGAGGCCACATTGGCTGCCAGCACCTGGCCTTCTACCCGCCGCACTTCCGGAAACTGCTGGAGCAGTGCCCGCACGCCAGCTACTAGCAACCCCGCTGCCAGCCCCCGGCCGCGGTGCGTGGCCGCCAGCAGATAGCTCAGTAGGGCCGTATCGTCTTCCACTATAAACCGAATCAGGCCAGCCGACTCGTGGGTAGTTTCGTCTTCGGCCAGCAGCAGGAGCGTGTCTTCGTCCTGAAGGCGGTTGGCGAACCACCGCTCGTGGTCTTCGCGGGTGATGGGGGTAGGGATGAAGGAATACTGGCGCACGGCTGGTTCATTGGCCCAGGCCAATAGCTGGTCCGAATCGGCGTCGACTACGGGGCGCAAGTGCAAGGGCAGCGTAGGAAGCAGCAGGGCCGCAAACTCCTGCCGCAGCCGTTGGGGTGCCAAACCATCGAAGTGCTGGTGCTGGGCCTCGCGCAGCTGTTCGGCAATGCGGTTGGCTTCGGGCGAAGTCAGGACGTTGCCCACACTGAGGTAGGGTAGGGCCAACCCTGCGCCGCGCAAATACCGGTCGAGGTCGTGCTGATTGGTGGCAGTAGGTAGCAGAAATAGCAGGCCACCGCCAGCGGCGCAATATTCGTAGCTGATGGTGCTGGGCGAGCAGATGGCCGTGCCGCACTGACGCATCAGGTCGCGTAGGGCGGGGGCGGGCAGGTTGCGGTGCAGCAACAGGCGCGGCTGGTCGTCGGCCCACTGTTGCAGGCTTTCCCATTGGTCGTAGGCGCTGCCTACCACGGCGTGCACCTGGCGCACGGTGGGTAGCAACAGCAGTCGAGTGGCGGCGCGCTGGGTTTGGTGGGTAGGGTCTGCGCCGCCTAGGCAGAGCAGCACCGTGCCCGTATCGGCCGCTGCAGGGGGTAGGGCGGCCGCCTCCCGGAAAGCGGCGCGCAACGGCGCGTAGGCTGGTCCGGCCAGCAAGCGGGCGGCGGTCTGGCGCAGCTCATACTCGGCCTCCGTGACGCCCCCAGCCGGGTTCAGCACCAGGTCGGCCATTGAAGGAAACGTGTGCAGATCATCCAAGCATACCAATTTCTGCACAGCCGAGCGCACGGCCTGTTGGTAGGTCAACTCAAAATCATAGCCATCGAGCACCAGCACATCGGTGGAGCGCAGGGCGTACTGGCGCAGCCAGGCCGGTTCGCCGCCAGCGGGCATAGGGGGCATTTCCACTACTTCGTCGCAGGTAGCCAGAAGCAAGTCGCGTACGGCCGCGTCGGGCTCCTGTATCACAAATACGCTGTGAAACCGGTCGCGTAGAATTTCGGCCAGGGCCAATAAGCGCATCACGTGGCCCAAGCCAATGCGCGGATTGCCATCGGCGCGAAGTAGGAGACGAGGTTTCAAGTAAGAAGGAAGAATTAAGAATGAAAGATAGGAGGCGTTTAGACTGTCATGCTTCGACTCCGCCCAGCATGACGGGATGAGCTGATGTTTTCGCTCAATTACACCTTTTTCTGCTCCACATGCGCGTTTATGGCCACCAGATCGGGGTGCTCATCCAATAACTGAATTAGCGCGTCTACGTCGAGCTGGTCGGCGCCGTATTGCTCAATCAGTGCCTTAATCAACTCGAAATCCTCGGCTGTGTCTACCGTGAGGCGGTAGCGGCTGCGGTCGGGCACGCGGCTAGAATGACGGAAGTGCACCTGCCCTGAGCGGTTTTGGTGAATATAAGGCGTCACGTGTTCCCGGTCGCTGGGGAGGGTAGCCCGCTGGAAAGCTTCTTCCAGCAGCTGCCGCGAGAAGATTTCAAAGTCGAAGCCCCGTGGGTAGGTGCGGCGCAGCACGTTGGAGAGGTAGAGGTAGGGATTGGCCAGGCGCACGTACTCGCGCATGCACGAGGCCAGCAGCGGCCCATCAATGAGCGGACAATCAGAAGTGACGCGCACGATAACGTCGAGGCCATGCTCCTGTGCGCATTGGTGGTAGCGGCCCAGCACGTCGTGCTCGTCGCCGCGTGTGCAGGGAATGTTATTTGCCGCCGCAAAATCTGCCAGCCGATCATCCTCCCAGTTGGTAGTGGTAGCCAGGTACAGCGGCAATCCGCTTTGGCGTAGGCGCTGCACGTGGTAGTGCAGCAGCGGCTGTCCCGCAATAGGTTGCAGCACCTTGCCGGGTAGGCGCGTGCTGGTCATGCGGGCCTGGGAGATGATACCGATGTTAGGAGTTGCGAGAGTCATAGGCAAAAAACATCGTTTCTACGGAAAATTATCCCGCCACAAACTCCCGCACGCAGTCGATAACGTACTGCTGCTGCTCGTCGGTGAGGGTAGGAAACATGGGCAGGCTGAGGCAGCGGGCGTAGTAGGCTTCGGCGTGGGGGAAGTCGCCGGGCTGCCACCCCAGGCCGCGGTAGTAGGGCATAAGATGCACCGGAATGTAGTGAACCTGCGCAAAAATCTGCCGCTCGCGCAGGTAGTCGTACAAGCCCTTGCGGTCTTCTACCTCAATAATATATAAGTGGTAGGCATGACCGGCGCGGCCAGGTGCTACCGTTTGCACGCCTTCTATCTTGCTAAACGCAGCATCATAACAAGCTGCCAATGCCCGACGGCGGGCCAGACCAGCATCAGCGCGGTGGAGCTGGCTAAGGCCCAGAGTAGCCAGCATGTCGGGTAGGCGGTAGTTGAAACCCAGCGTCTGCATCTCGTAGTACCAGCCGCCGTCGTTCTGCTCTAGCAGGTCGGTATCTTTGGTGATGCCGTGGGTGCGCAATAGCAACAGATTGTCGTAGAGCGCTTTGTCATTGGTGGTGATGAGGCCGCCCTCGCCCATGGCAATGTGCTTCACGGGGTGAAATGAGAAAATGGCCACGTCAGCAAACTGCCCGTTGCCGCAGCGCTGCTCCCTACCCTGACTATCGACAAAGAACCCACCCGGCGAATGCGCCGCATCCTCTAAAAGCCACAGCCCAAACTCGTCGCAGAGCTGGCGCGCTTTTTCCAAGTTGACGGCCAAACCCGCAAAATCCACCGGAATCAGGCCGTGGAAATGGCCTTTGGGATGAGCTTCGAGCAGCCGGCGTACGGCCGCTAAGTCAATCAGCGCCGTTTCTGGGTCGATGTCGGCGAAATACACTTCGCCGCCGCAGTAGCGCACGCAGTTGGCCGAAGCCGCAAATGTAATGGGCGTCGTAATCACGCGCTGGCCCGGCTGCACGTCTAGCGCCAGCGCCGCCAAATGCAAGGCCGCTGTGCCGTTGCTGACGGCCACGGCGTAACGCACCCCAATGTACTCGGCAAAGGCCTGCTCAAACTCCGCCACCTTCGGCCCCTGCGTGAGGTAGTCGGAGCGCAGCGTTTCCGTCACCGCCCGGATGTCTTCGTCGGTGATGTGCTGGCGGCCGTAGGGGATGGGAGGGGTAGGCATGGGAGTGACTGGGTGATAGAGTGACTGAGCGGCTAAGTAATAGAACGGCAAGTAGTTGATGTTGCGTTTGTCATCCTGAGCTTGCGAAGGACCTT
>NZ_JAHWGL010000107.1 GCF_019334315.1 Hymenobacter profundi | reverse complement strand
GAAAAAGTCGAGAAGCCGGGAGAAAAGCGGCACCCGCCGCGGCCTGTTCGATTTTTAACGAGCGTGACCCTACCCCCAGCCCCTCCCCTCCGGGAGAGGGGTGCCAGGCGTAAAGGGGAACTTGTGGAATTGTGAGGAGTGAGTTTTCACTTTTCACAACGTTACTACTACTAGACCCCACCCCTCTCCCGGAGGGAAGGAGCCGGGGGTGGGGTCACGCTGTTCTACCCTTAGCTGCGGTGCACGCGGCCGCTGCCGGCTACGGAACTGCTCACTTGCGGATTGCCGCTCACGTATACGCTGCCCGAACCGGCGATGCGAGCGTCCAGCGTTTTGGAGGCATACACGCGGGCATTGCCCGAACCGGCAATACGCACGCCGCACGTTTCGGCGCGCAGCTTGGTGGCCTGAATGCTGCCCGAGCCACTGATGCTCACGTTGGTATCGGTGCTGACGCCCGCTACGTTTACGCTGCCGGAGCCCGAGATGGAAATATCCGTTTTGTCGGCCTGCATTTCGGGCAGTTCAATGTCGCCCGAGCCGCTAATGGATAGTGCCAACACGTGGCTTTGCACATCAGTCATGGCCTTGATGCTACCCGAACCGCTCACGGCCAGCGCGTTGATGTCGGGCATGGTGATGTAGACGGTAATTTTGCCCTGGTAGTCGCGGCCGCGGAAGTTGTTTTCTGGCTTGCGCCGAATGCGCAGGCGTTTGCCTTCGACGATAGTTTCGAGGCGTGCTATGTCTTCGGAGCTACCTTCTACCTCTATCTTTTGGGGGCTACCCTGGCGCAGTATCACGTTGGCTGAACCTCCCAACCCAATTTCAGAAAAAGCGCTTACCTGCCGCGTTTCGCGGGTATCGGCTAGCGCTGGCTGCGTCAGGAAGGCAGCAAATAAGAGCAGGCAAAGAAAGGTCAGCGTTTTCATGGGGGTACGGTTAGTGGTGAGGTATGTGTGGTAGATGCAACTACTTGCACAAGGGTTGCCCCGCTATTTTACAGCAGGTACGTATTCAACTCCAAAAGCCTATTGCACCCCGCTTTCTACCTTTCTCTACCATGTCTCTCCCTACCCTGCTGCTGCTCAATGGCGCCCTTACGGCCTATCTCACCGGCGTTATCTGGACGGTGCAGCTGGTGGTGTATCCCGCGTTTGCGGAGGTAGCGCCGGAGCGGTTTGCGGCGTTTCACCAGCGGCACTCCACCCGCATCAGTTGGGTGGTGCTGGCCCCGATGGTGGCCGAGCTGGGACTGGCCTTGTGGCTGGCGTGGCAGGGGCGGGCTACCCTAGGCGCGGCGGGTTGGGTAGGGCTGGCGCTGGTGGTAGCCATTTGGGCCGCCACGTTTTTTGTGTCGGTGCCGTTCCACAACCGGCTGGGGCAGCACGGCTATAACTACGTGACCATTGATGGGCTGGTACGCACCAACTGGCTGCGCACGGTGCTCTGGACGGTGCGGCTGGCACTGCTGGGTTGGTTGCTGATGCAGTACCTCGCCGTATAATTCAGTATGGGGTAGGCCACAAGATTTTCGTCCCACTTCCCTACCTTCCAGCGCTTAATTCACCTGCTATGGTTTTCCGCTGGATCAAGTTTGCCGTTGCTTTTGTCCTCACCATTGCCCTCACGTGGGTGCTGCATACCAGCCACGGTACTGTGCCACCGTTTGGCAAGTTTCTGAGTCCGTATGTGGGTTTTTGGCGCGAGGGCGAAACGGCGGCCGACTTTCCCAAGCGGCAGGAGCTGGCCCTACCTGCCCTGGAGCAACCAGTACAAGTGCGCTTCGACGACCAGCGCGTGGCGCACGTATTCGCCCAAAACGACCACGACCTGTACTACACCCAAGGCTACCTCACAGCCCGCGACCGGCTCTGGCAGATGGACTTTATGACCCACGTGGCGGCCGGCCGGCTGGCTGAGATTGTGGGGCCGGAGCGCCTGGAGATGGACCGCTTTTTCCGGCGCATGGGCATGGTGTACGGCGCGCAACGCTCCCTCGATTCGATGATGGTGGACCCGCGCACCCGGCTGGCCCTCACGGCCTACTCCGACGGCGTGAATGCCTACATCAACTCCCTCAATTCCAAAGAATACCCCTTCGAGTACAAGCTCCTGAACTACGCCCCCGAGCCGTGGGAACCGCTGAAAAGCGCCCTGCTACTCAAGCTGATGGCTTTCGACCTGAGCGGCCGCTCCGATGATTTGCGCCTGAGCAACGCCCTGGGCAAATACGGGCCGGAGGTAGTGAAAGACCTGTTTCCAGACTATCCGCGGCTGGAAGACCCGATTGTACCGGTAGGCTCGCCCCGCAACTTCACGCCGGTGCCGGTGCCGCCTACCCCGGCAGGGTTCGAGGCGGCTATGTCGGGGAAGGTACCGCAGCATGAGCCGGCACCGGATTTGGGCTCCAACAACTTTGCGGTGGGCGCGGGCAAGTCGGCCACGGGCTACCCTATCTTGGCCAACGACCCGCACTTGCAGCTCAACCTACCCAGCATTTGGTACCAGATGCAGCTCTCGGCGCCGGGCGTGAACGTGTACGGCGTGTCGATTCCGGGGGCGCCTACCCTGATTATTGGCTTCAACCAGGACGTGGCCTGGGGCGTGACCAACACCGGCGCCGACGTGATGGACTGGTACCAAATCAAGTTCAGAGACGCCACCAAGCGCGAATATCAATACGCCGGCCGCTGGCTGCCGGTGCGCCGGGTGGTGGAGCGCATCCAGATAAAAGGCCAGCCCGACCGCCTCGATACGGTGCTCTACACGCGCCACGGCCCCATCGTGTACGACCACGACGAGAAGCCCTTCTCATCCCAAACGCCCGTGCACCATGCCCTGCGCTGGACCGCGCACGACGGCGCCAACGAGGTGCTGACCTTCTACCTGCTCAACCGCGCCCACGCCTACCCCGACTATCTGGCGGCCCTCACGCATTACGGCTCGCCTGCCCAAAACTTCATTTTTGCCAGCAATCAGAAGGATATTGCCATCCGGCCCAATGGCCGTTTCCCGCTGAAGTGGAACGACCAGGGCAAGTTTATTCTGGATGGTACCGACTCGGCCTACGACTGGCACGGCTGGATTCCGGCCCAGCAGAACCCATTGTCGTACAACCCGAAGCGCGGGTTTGTGTCGTCGGCCAACCAGACGCCGGTGGGACCGGAGTACCCCTACTACCTGGGGTGGCAGTTTTCGCTCTGGGACCGGGGCCACCGCATCAATGAGCGGCTGGCCCGCATGCAGCGCGCTACCCCCGACAGCCTGCGCCTGTTGCAGCTCGACAATTTCGGCATCAATGCCCAACTGATGCTGCCGCGGATGCTGGCGTTGGTAGCGCCGGGCCAACTGAAACCTGCGGAGCAGCGCGTATACCAGGAGCTGCAACGCTGGAACTTCTCCTACGATGCCGACGCGCTGGGGCCGAGCATCTACGAGCTGTGGTATAATCAACTTATCAAACGAATTTGGGAGGATGATTTCGGCAAGCAAACCGGCCTGGAAATGCGCTACCCCAACCGCGACCGGACGAACACGCTCATCCTGCAACAACCCAACTCACCGTGGATCGATGACAAGCTGACGCCCGAAAAGGAGACCCTACCCGATCTGGCGCTGCAATCGTTCCGCTGGGCTACCGACTCGCTCACGCGCAAGTTTGGCCCCCTCAACGACGATTGGCACTGGGCCAACCAAAAGAGCACCGACATTCTGCACCTGGCCCAGCTCCCCGGCTTCGGGCATATGAACTTGAACGTGGGCGGCGGCGTGGGCATCGTGAATGCCATTACCGAGCGCAACGGCCCTTCGTGGCGCATGGTGGTGGCGCTGGGGCCGCAGCCCAAGGCCTACGGCCTGTTTCCGGGCGGACAGAGCGGCAACCCCGGCTCGCGCTACTATGACAACATGATTGACCCGTGGGTGCAAGGCAAGCTGCCAGAACTGGTTTTCCTGCAAAAACCCAACGAGCGCAACGAACGAATCCGCGCCGCCTGGAAACTGACAACGAAATAAGATGCTTCTCTTCCTTCTGATTCTCATCGCAGCCACCGTAGCGCAGATTTTCCTACCCTGGTGGTGCATTGTACCCGTGGCCTTTTTGCTGGCGCTGTTGGTGGGCCGCACCGGTGGCAAGGCCTTTCTGGCGGGCTTTTTCGGGGTAGGGCTGGGCTGGCTGGTGCTGGCTATCTGGCTGAATGGGCAGAATAATAGCGTGTTGGCGCATCGTGTGGCTGAGTTGCTACCCCTCAGCGGCAGCATCGCACTGCTGCTGCTCGTGACGATAATAGTAGGCGGGTTGGTAGGTGGCTTGGCCGCGCTGTCCGGCTGCTGGCTGCGGCAGGCGCTGTGGCCAATTCAGCCGCCAGTTGCACCGGTTGTTGAGATGGAGCCGAAGTAGAAGATTCCACTTATTTGTCATTCTAAATTTTCTGTGTCATTCTGAGCGGAGCGAAGGACCTTATCACGTTGAAACGAGTCGTTATTACGCTTGTCGTTCAACTGGCAAAAGGTCCTTCGCTCCGCTCAGAATGACACAGAAAATTTAGAATGACAGATGGTGAGTGAATTATTCACTCAGCGACGAAACCCACTGGTTTTCCCTACCCCACGCTTCGTTCGGGGTGTCGCTGGCCACGAACACCAGTGAGCCACCCGCCGACAGTTCTTTATGTGTGAGCCAGTTGCGGTTCAGAGGTTTGCCGTTCAGGCGGGCGCTTTGGATGTAGCGACGGGTAGGCGTGTAATTTTCTACCTGAATCGTTAGCTGCTTTTTATCCGCCACTTGCACCTTCACTTCCCGGAATAAGGGTAGGTTAAGGTAGTACACGGGCTGCCCCACGCAAGCAGGCATCAGACCGCAGGCCGTCAGTACGTACCACGCCGACATGGCGCCCGCGTCGTCGTCCATGGTGCGCAGGTAGGCTTTGGGCTGGTTCTGGTAGATGCGGCCCACGTAGGGGTCGATGCCGCGGCTGTTGTCGTTGAAGTAGTTCTGCACCACCGTATCGACGGCCAGTTGGTGCATGAGCGCCTGCGACTGCCAGGGCTGGCGGGTGGCGTTATAGAGGGTAGGCGCTTGCAGGTCGGTTTCGTTGGCGTGGTTGTAGTAATCTCCGCCGAAAAATGTATCGAGCTGCTGACGGAATTCTGCCTCGCCGCCTACCATCTCTTGTAAGCCTTTGATGTCGTAGGGCACGTTCCAGCGGTATTGCCAGATGGTGCCCTGGTACATGCCGCGGGCGGGTAGGCGGTCCACGTCGGAGCGGGTCATATCCAGGAAATCCTTCTTCCAATACTCTTTGTATTCCAGGGCTTTGCGTCGATACTGCGCACTCAGGGTTTTGTCTTTCAGAATGCCCAGCAGCTCGCTCAGTGCCCACGCGTCGTACGACGACTCCAGCGCCTTATCGGGATGGGAGTAGTCGAGGCGGTTGACTTCCCGGATTAGTGAGTCGCGGATGCCGCGCAGGTCTACCCGGTAGCCTTTGCGCACGGCGTCGAGTAGCACCACAATGGCGTGCTCCGTACGCACGGTGGGCGAGGGCTCGTGCTGGGTAGCAAAGTCCTTCTTGCCGTAGCGATACAAGCCCGCCAACGATGTGGCTACGTCCTGAAACTCGGTGGGGTAGGCCAGCGAAAACAGCGGCAGCTGGGTGTGGTAGTTGTCCCAGATAGCCCACCCGTTATACACCGGCCGCTTCGATTTCTGCACCGAACCATCGGTGGCCCGGTAGCGCCCATCCGCCTCCGACACCACGTACGGCGACTGCAACGTGCGGTAGAGCAGCGAGTAAAACAGCTTTTCGCGGTCGGCATCGCCTTGCACCTGCACGCGGGTGAGCAGCGCGTTCCAAGCCTGACTGGCCGCGCGGCGCACTTCCGCCAACGAAGCTCTTGCCTGCCCTTGCACCGTGGCACGGGCATCATCCGCACTCACGGACGAGAAGGCCACGCGCACCTCTACGTCGGCGGTGCCGTTGGGTAGGCGAGCTACTATTTTGTGCTCACCTGCTGTTTCCCATTGCACGGGTTGGTTGATTTCGAGGAAGTAGTAAAGCCGGTATTTGCCCGCGCTACAGGTGGTACCGGCTTCAATCCAACCCGTAAGGGTAGTGTTTTGCGTCGTGTGTTCCTCTTGCTTGAAACCGTTGGCGAAGGAATGGCTCAGGTTGAAGAACAACCCCGACGCGGCCCCGCTTGGAAAATGGTAGCGGTGCAGCCCGAAGCGCTGCCCTACCGTTAGCTCAGCCCCTACCCCGTTGGCAAACGTGACGCTGTAGTAGCCCGGCTCGGCGTGCTCAGTCTTTTTCAGGAGTTGCGTTTGCGCCGGGTCACTCCCCAGAAATGGTTTCACCAGCAGATTGCCGCCCGCGCCCTGGCACCCTACCCCCTCGAACCGCGTGTGCGTGAAGCCCAGAAAGGTGCGGGCCAAGTGCTCATAGCCGGTATGCAGGTTAGGGTAGGTCTGCGGCCCCAGGCTCAGCATGGAAAATGGGTAGGACGCGGCGGGCGACATCTGACCATGGTCGCCGGATGAACCCAGAAAAACGTTGACCTGCTCGGTAGGCGACGTTTGGGCCAGCGCTGGCAGAGAGCAAAGCGCGAAAAAGAGCCAGAATAAGTGCTTCATGCGGAAAAATTACGCGATACAGGGTTATCTACTAGTTGCCAGCTTTATGGATCGAGCGGGTCGAACGGGTTGGGTTGGCGGGCCTCGGGCACCGGCAGGTAGCTGTTTTCTGTATCGGAGAGGCGTTGTAGGTCGCGGTAGGGCACGTAGCCCAGCTCGCGGCGGCAGCGCTCGGCCATGTTCAGGATGTAGCGGCTCTGGCTGGCGTCGGTAACGGTCAGCACGGGCTTATCCGTGGGGAAGCCAAAGGCATAGAGCATCCGGCTAACGTTGCGCAGATTGGTGGTGGTGTGGCGGGCGTGGGGCTCAATGAACACTGCCGCATCGGGCAGCCCCAGCGTTCCGACCATGTATTTCTTCATCTCCACGGCCTCGCAGAAGGGCGTCTTGTTGGGGTGCACGTGCCCGCCCGACACCACCACAAACGGCGCCTGTCCCGCCCGGTAGCGCGCCGCCGCCATGCGGCAACGTAGCGCACTCATCGAGTCCAGTGCCACGCCGGGCTGCTCGGGTCCCATGCCCGGCACCAAGATCATGGTATAGGGGAAACGCGCCCACTCGGTGCCGGCCACGGCGGCGCTGGGAGCCGCATTAAGGCCCGCGCCAAGCGGCTCGTAGCGGGCGGCTTCGTCGCGGCCGTTCAGACGCAGTGCGGCCAAGGTAGCGTGTAGGGGCACCTCATAGAACGTAGCGGGCTGGCGGCGTTTCCGTAACGGCAATAGCTGTTGCTGTAGCGCCTGGGCAAACGCAGCATCCTGGCGCGGAAAGCTAATGGAGTCGATGACGGGGTAGCGCGGGCGCATGCTGGCCACGTACACTTGCAACGTGCGGTTGAGGCCCTGCACAGCATCTTGCCAGGCCAGGCGCAAGGTGGTCGTATCGGGTTGAGCAGCGTAGAGTGGGTAGCCTCCGCCTGAACCAAGCAACGGCTGCACCGCCACTTTAAACGCCTTGTCGGCCACATACAACCGCTGTAGCTCCTGCCCGATAGCGCGAATCTCCCGTGGCTGCCACACCAGCGAATCGACGTAGCGCTGCACGTTGGCGGGGCGCGCCGCGAGCAACGGGTAGCTGCGTTGGGCCTGCCGTTGCGCTACGCGTTGCAACACCTTATCGGCCTGTACTATTTTTCGCAGGGCTGGCTTTGCCTCCAGTAAGGCCAGCAGCGGGTAGGTTTTCGCCACCAACACCGAGTCGGTGCGTTGGGCCGGCGGTGGTGCCTGGGCGTAGCCGAAACGGCTGAGTAGCACCAACAGTAGAAAGGCAGAAGGTAGTCGCCACATCATCAAGAACTGTTTTTACGTTGTGTATTACACCTTTCCTTTAAGCGAAAACGTCATGCAGAAAGCTTCCCTGCATGACGTTTTCGCTTAGCGGCTGTTTGCGTTAACTAGCGTCTGGTCGTTCGCACTACCAGACCGACTTTCGTTCAACGACAAGACGCAAGTATGCGTCTCTACATCGTTCACTGGGTAACACAAACGGCTTAAAAGTAAAGAGGCTTAGTTATACCCTGGGTTCTGCGTCAATTGCCCTTTGCTCAGGTTGATTTGCGACTGCGGAATGGGCCAGTACTCGTGCGTGCCTTTTATGAAGCGCGCCGTGGACATAAACGTGCGGCGGCTTTTCTCGCGGTTGAAGTGGTCGTTCATCACCTCGTCGGCAATGCCCCAGCGCACTAGGTCGAAGAAGCGGTGGCCTTCCAGCGCCAGCTCCAGGCGGCGCTCGGTGCGTACGGCCTGGCGGGCAATGGCCGGGTCGGTCCAGGGAGTGGTGTACTCGGCCACATTGTAGGTAGCGGCGGGCGTGCCGTTGGCGCTCAGCACCTTATCGTTGTTGGCTCGCCGCCGAATCTGGTTCACAATGGCGCGGGCGCCCTCCAGGTTGCCGGTTTCCACCTGGGCTTCGGCCTTCAGCAGCAGCACATCGGCCAGCCGGATGATGTCGTAGTTCAGGGCACTCACCCACGGAAACTGGTTGAGGTAGAACGTGGAGCGGGAACTCACCATGCGCTTCTTGAAGCTGAACACCCCGTAGGTACCAGCGTCGCGGGCCCAGCTGGCAGCATACGGCGCCAGGTCCAGAAACTGAATGCCGGGCCGGGCCACCGCGTGGTCGAGGCGTGGGTCTACGGAGTCAGCAGCGCCCACGTCCGACTTATCGGTTTGGGGTAGGCCGGCGGCGGTGGTTTTGTAGGCATTCACCAGGTCCTGGCTCGGCATATCGAAGCCGTACACGGGGTAGTAAGGGCCGCCGGGGTTCAGCAGGCGCTCATCCAGGCTGCCCCGGAAGTTGCTGGGCGTACCGTCGCGGATGGAGCGCTCGATGGCAAACAGGCTCTCCGGGCCGTGCTCTTTGGTGGGGTCGAAGTTGTCGTGGTAGTTGTCGTTGAGGCGGTAGAGGCCCGAGGCCAGCACCGCATCAGCGGCGGCAATCACCTTGGGGTAGTCCTTGGTGTAGGCGTAGAGCTTGGCCAGGTAGGCCGTAGCGGCGCCCTTGCTCACGCGGCCCAGGTCGGTTTGTTTGGCGGGCAGGTTGGTTTGGGCCAGCAGGAAGTCGTTTTCGATGTTCTTCCACAGCTGCGCGTCCGAGAGGTTGTTCGGAATGTCGTATTCCGTAATATCCCGCGCCGTTTCGTCCACCCACGGTATGCGGTTGTAGATCTTTTTCAGATCGAAGTAGTAGTGCCCGCGCAGCAGGTGCAGCTCACCCAGCCGAATCTTTTTCAAGTCTTCGCTCATGCCCGCAAACCCATCCACGGCCCGAATGGCGCGGTTGGCGCGGGCAATGCCCTCGTAGCAGGCGCGCCACTTGCGCTCCACATCAATGATGTTGGAGTTCGTGAGGAAAATCTCCATCAGGTGCATGCCGTTCTGGTCGCCTACCCCGCCGCCGCCTTTGTAGGCGTCGTCCGACACCACATCGCCAAACGTCCAGTTGGTACCGGGCGAGTTGAAGGCGTTGTTAGCGTCGTCAATTTGTCCGCCCAGCGGCGCGTAGGCGGCCGTAATAAGGGCCTCTACTGCGGCCAAGTTATTCAGGTCCGTGGAGGAAAGGCTGGCGCGGGGCTGTTCGTCCAGGAAATCTTTATTGCAGCTAGCCAGCGACGTTGCCAGAGCCAGCAGGAGTACTTTATTTTTCATGACAAAGAGAAGGAGCGTGGAAGGTTAGAACCGGGCGTTGATGCCGAACAGCACCGCGCGGGGCTGCGGGTAGTAGCCACGGTCCACGTTCTGGTCGAGGTTGCGGTCCACGGCGCTGTAGTTTTGCAGGTTCACCTCGGGGTCCATGCCCGTGTAGTTGGTGATGGTGAAGAGGTTCTGCGCCTGCACGTACACCCGCACGCTGCTGGCCCGAATGGCCGAGGTCCAGGCCACCGGAATGGTGTAGCCCA
Source organism: Hymenobacter profundi (assembly GCF_019334315.1). Lineage (GTDB taxonomy): Bacteria > Bacteroidota > Bacteroidia > Cytophagales > Hymenobacteraceae > Hymenobacter > Hymenobacter profundi. The sequence continues at coordinate 6,850 of NZ_JAHWGL010000107.1, read as the reverse complement.
GCTGAATGTTTTTCAGGCGAGCGTAGGAGCCATTTTCAACGAAGTAGGTAGACGGCCGCAGCTCGTCGTTGGAGTTGGTTTTGCTGAGCTGGGGCAGCGAAGCACCGGGGTTCTCGGGCGTCCAGGAGTCCAGAATGCGCGTGTTTTTGTTGAAGGGGTCGAAGGCAAAATCAGTGTTGTACTTGCTGAAGTTGTAAATATCGATGCCCTGCACGCCCTGGATGAACAAGCTCAGATCGAGGTTCTTGTAGGCGGCGTTGAAGTTGATGCCGTAGGTTAAATCAGGCTGAGGCTTGCCAATCTGCTGCTGGTCCTGCTCGTTCACGGTGCCGTCGCCGTTCAAATCCTGGTAGCGCCAACGGCCAATGCCTTTGCCGCGCTGGGCCGGCGCCGCGTCAACCTCGGCCTGGTTCTGGAAGATGCCATCCACTACGTAACCATAGAAATACGCCACCGGCTTGCCTACCTCCGTGCGCGAGAGCGACAGGCCCCGCGTGAGGTTGTTGCTCACGTAGCCCGGAATAAAGGAGTTGCCCTCGCCCAGCGACAGCACCTTGTTGCGGATCACCGACCCGTTGGCCGATACGCCCCAAGTGAAATCCTTGGCGGCGTCGCTCTGGTAGCTGGCCTGAAACTCCAGGCCGCGGTTGCGAATGCGGCCGGCGTTTTCGTACGGCACCAGCACCTCGCCCGCCAGGGCCGGACGTGGCACCCGCACCAGCACGTCTTTGGTCACTTTATCGAAGAAATCGACACTGAAGTTCAAGCGGTTGCGCAGCACCCCGAAGTCCAGCCCGATATCGGTTTGAGTGGAGGTTTCCCACTTCAGGTTGGGGTTGCCAATGGCGCGGGCCGCGTAGCCGGTTTGCACCGTACCGTTGCTCCCCGTGATGGGGTAGTTGGTGTTGGTCGGGCTGATGCCGTAGATATCGAAGGCCGGGTAGTTACCGATTTCCTGGTTGCCGCTCTGCCCCCACGAGGCGCGCAGCTTCAGGTTGCTCAGCCAGTTCACCTCCTTAAAGAACGTCTCCTCCGACAAGCGCCAGCCCGCCGAGAAAGCCGGGAACACGGCGTAGCGGTTGTTACTGGGGAAGCGGCTGGAGCCGTCGCGGCGCACCGAGGCCGAGGCCAAGTACTTGCTGGCAAAGTTGTAGTCGAGGCGGCCGAACTGCGAGAACAGGGCCCAGGCCGAGCCGGTACCGCTGTTGGTTTGCAGGCCCTGGCCCGCATCGAGGTAGCGGAAGTTGGGGTCGCTGATCAGGAAGTTTTCCCGGTAGGCCGCAAAGCCTTCGTTGGTGTTCCGAATGGCTTCCGTACCCACCACCACGGCCAGGTTATGCTTACCAAAGTCGCGGCTGTAGCGCGCAGTGTTGGTCCACGTCCAGTTAATGGTGTAGGCGTTGTTGACGTTCAGGTTGGAAATGGGGTTGTTGGCGATGCCCTCGGTGTAGCTCGGCGAAAAGCCCCGAAAGTTGCTCGACAGGTAGTCAATACCGATGGACGAGCGAACGAACAGGTTATCGAGCACTTCCAGCTCGGCGTAGGCGTTGCCCAGGGCGCGCAGGTTGCGGGAGGCGTTGTCGCGGTTGTTGTAGAGGGCGCGTAGCGGGTTGCCGGCGTCGCCCAGGCCCGCAGCCGGACCGGCAAAGTTGCCGTTCTCGTCGCGCACGGGCACAATGGAGGGTAGGCGGTAGGCGTCGTAGATGATGCCGCCGTTCACGGCGTTGGAACCCGCCTGCACCGAGCGGGCGTAGCTGGCCGTGAAGTTCTCGCCTACCTTCAGCCGCTTCAGCACCGTGTATTCGGTATTCACGCGCAGCGACACGCGCTTGAAACCCGTGTAATCCAGGATACCATCTTGCCCGAAGTAGGTGAGGTTGATGGCGTGCCGGCTGGTTTCGCTCCCGCCCGACAAGCCCAGCGAGTAGTTCTGGATAGGCGCCGTGCGGAAAATGGTTTTAAACCAGTTGGTGCCGGCCACGTTGGCCCGCACATCGGGGTTGCGCTGCAAAAACTCGGGTAGCACAGGTTGCGCGCCGTTGCCGTACTGCGGGTGGCTGGGCGTCTGGCCGCTGTTGCGCTGGGCATCGAACTCCACCTGCGCCAGCTGGGTAGGCGACACCATGTCGGGCAGGTTGTACACCGATTGTAGCCCGTAGTAGGAGTCGAAGCTCAGCTGCGTCTTGCCCGATTTGCCCTGCCGGGTGGTGATGACCACTACCCCGTTGGAAGCCCGCGCCCCGTAGATGGCCGTGGAAGACGCATCCTTCAGCACCTGCATCGACTCAATGTCGTTGGGGTTCAACTGATTGATACCGTTCTTCGTAGGCACTCCATCAATAATATACAGCGGGTCGCTGTCGCCGAGCGTGCCCAGGCCGCGCACCCGCACCACGGCGCCACCACCGGGCGCGCCATCGGTGCTCACCTGCACGCCTGCCACCTGGCCTTGCAGCAGTTTCTCGGGGCTGGCTACCGGGAAGTTCTTCACCCGATCCAGCGGCAGCACACCCACGGCGCCGGTTACGTCTTTCGCCTCCTGCGTGGTGTAGCCCACCACCACTACCTGATCTAGCGCGGTGGTGCTTTCGCGCATCGTTACGGCCAGGGTAGTCTGGTTGCCTACCTGCACCTCCTGGTTTTCGTAGCCAATGAAGGAGAACACCAGCGTGGGCTGCCCTACCTCGTCGGGAATGCTGAGCTGAAAGTTACCCGCGGCATCCGTTACGGTGCCTTGCGCGGTGCCTTTCAGGGAGATGGATACGCCCGGCAAAGCTTGCCCGTTGGTGTCCTTCACCTGTCCTTGAATAGTGCGGGCCAACACGGTTGCGGGGCGCACGGCATGCGTGGCGGGGAGCAGGACGGGTTTGGCCGTAGCGAGTGTGGTCCAGCTTAGCGCCAGCGCTACCCCGGTCAGGTAGTAGGGTCGGCGGTAGCCGGAACGTTTGGGTAGGGAGTGTTGCATGCAGGGAAAGGGTTTTGGTGGTGGAAGAAAGCAGCTGCGCAACCTCTAGGAAAGCGGGCACCTACCTATAGGTGCGTATCCGGCAACAGGCTGCGAATAGCAGCGATAAGTTGCACGATTATTCCCAGTAAGTGCGCCGCCGATTTGGTTGCTGGTTGGTTGCCACGTGTTGGCCACTACCGCGCTACTGGCTGTAGACAACCCGCTCTTGCGTGTTCACTTTGTCTCTACAGCTGCCTGGATTGGCTATTGGCGGCACAAAAGAAGCCCGTCTGGTTTTCGTTATTGTTCCCGGCATGTTACCAAACTGTTGCCATGACCTGTAGCCGTAGCCTTCTCTCTATCACGCATGCATCAAGAAACTGTACAACTATTTGATAATCAAATCCTATATTGTTACTTGCCGCTCCACTTTCTTTCGCCCGCATGAAGCAGAAAATACTAGCCTTCCTCCTGTTTCTGCCCGGCCTTGGCTACCATGCGGCCGCCCAAACCGGCTGCACCGATGCGCGGGCCACCAATTTTGCCCCCTCGGCCACTAGCAACGATGGTTCCTGCCGCTACCCGGCCACCACTGCGGCCCTACCCATTCGGGCCGCCCTACCCTTGGAGGTGCACGAAACCTCCGGCTTGATCTACACCAACCAGCAGCTCTGGACGCTCAACGACAGCGGCAACGAGCCTGTGCTGTATCGCCTCGACCCCGCTACCGGCGAGGTGCGGCAGCGCGTACGCATCAGCAACTTTGCGAATGTGGACTGGGAGGACCTGACCGCCGATGACCGGTACCTGTACATCGGCGACTTTGGCAACAACGCTGGCAACCGGCGCGATTTGCGCGTTTTGCGCGTCCCGAAAGCGGCCATTGGCACCGCGCCCGACATAACTGTGTCTGCGGAGGCCATTGCATTTTCCTACCCCCAGCAGACCAACTTTCAGCCTCCTGTCAATCAGCACAATTTCGATGCGGAGGCGTTTTTCGTCGCCAACGACTCCTTGCATATTTTCACGAAGAACTGGGCCGATCAGCAAACCAGCTACTACACCGTGCCGGCCACGCCGGGCACCTACGCGGCCCGATACCGTGCCACGCTCAACGTAAACGGCCTCGTGACCGGGGCCGCGCTCAATGCCGCAGGTACGGAGGCCGCGCTATTGGGCTACACCGCCACGGGTGCTACGTTTGCGTGGCTGCTGTTTGATTTCCCAACGGGTCGCGTGCTGCAAGGCAACAAGCGCCGTATCGACCTTCCCTCGGCGCTGCTGGTAGGACAGGTAGAAGCCCTTACGTTCACCGACCGCTACTCGGTGCTGGTGTCCAACGAGCGCCTCGCTACGTCTTTTCTCACGGTGCCACCCCGCCTGTATTCGCTGGCGCTAGGCGAGTGGCTGGCGCCGGTGGCTACCACCAGCAGCCAGCAGGCCGGAGCGGCCCGCTTTGCGCTGTACCCTAACCCGGCACGCCACGTGCTGCGCGTGCAAACACTGGCGCCTACCCCCGAAGACAGTCAGCTGACCGTGCACGACTCCAGCGGACGCCTTGTGCTCACAGCTCAACTGCACGCCCGCAACCAGTCCCACGAGTTGAACCTTGCGCACCTGGCACCCGGTCTGTATGCTGTGCGTATCACCTCCGCGCACGCCACCTACTCGCAAACGTTGCTGATTGAGTAAGCAGCGTTGCGTCCTGTTTACACACCATAAGTGCATAGCAGGCTTCAGGTAAAAAAGAAACCCCCACCTTCTCAACACAGCTCACCTTTTCTGCTGCTCTCTGATTTAGTGTTCTGGGAGAGTTGACGGTTGCAAGCGGTCTGCTTGTAGTTGTTGGTAGAGCAGCTTGGCAGCGGCTTCGAGCAGTGGTTGGTCGGTGGTGCGCTCCTGGCAGCGCTGCATATCGTAGTGGCACAGCGTACCAAAAGGCTGGCCCTGAGCATCGCGCACGAGCACTCCGCAATAGGAAATGACGGGCGTATCGATCAGGCCCAACACATGTGAGTCAATGGTAGCATCTGTTATTTCCAAAGGCGCCTGCTGCCGCCCTACCAGGGAACAGTACGTAACGGCCATGGGCACATCGTCGCCTCGCCGCATGGCAGGTTGGTAGCGGTCGAACAAGGCCTCGTTGCGCAATACCTCCCCATCGAACCGAAATAGACCCGTGTAGCGGTGCGGGGTCCGACTGTTGAGGTACTCCAACGCCGCATGTAGGCCCTGCTGCTGCATCACTTGCCCGAATACGCTGATTTCGTCCCGCATAGAATTTAGTGGTCAAAGGATACTACGTGTAAAGGTACGGTTTGCCTCTCCGAAGGCAGCGTTATATTAGGTTTGCCCCCTGAGCACAACCGTTTTTGCACCCTTGGCATCGACGGATCCGGAGGCAGGCATTTTCAACTTTTACCACGATGCCATTCAGTCCGGCCAGCTGGAGCTGTGCCAGAAACTGCATTAGACGGCTTAGATGGTTGTCGCCTACTGGTCGGACGCCCTACAGCGTCCGACCAGTAGGCGACGTGAATGGTGGCTTCATCCGCTACACACTAATACTGCGCAATGAACGCGTAGGCGGACAGCGTGTACACCGCCGCGGCCGTGAAGTGGTTGCCGCCTTCGATGGGGTGTAGCTCCACCTGGGTAGCCCCGCGGGCGCGCATGGCTTTGTAGGCATCTTCAGAGTTGAAGAAGGGCACGTAGTCGTCGGCGGTGCCGTGGAAGAGGGCGACGGGCGCGGTGGGCTTCCAGTCGTAGATGTCGTTGTCGGTGAGGGTAGCAGACAGGGGCGCGTCGGTGCCGTTCAGTACCGCGTCACGGAAAGTAGTCGAGAACAGCTGGCTGGGCAGTTGCGGCACAGCGCTAAACTGATTGGCCTTTAACTGCGCGGCATATGGTGCTTTGTAGTAGTAGTCGAATGGCCGGTTCAGCTTATACACCCGGTCGTAGGTGCTCAGCACCCACACGTAGGTACTCAGAAAGTTCAACGGCTGGTCGCTGCTGAGGATATAGCGCGCAAAGGCCGATTTGTGGTAGGCGCCCGCGCCGGGGGCGCTGGCCGTCACGGTAAACTCCTGGCTATTTTTCTCCTCGATGAGCTTGTGCAAGGCCATGGTCGCAAAACCACCCTCGGAGTAGCCTACCAGAAAGTTCTTGTCGTTGCGCTGGATTTTCTGCTGGGCGCAGAACTCCCGCGCCGCCCGCAGCATATCCAACGACGAGGATGCCAGCGAGGCCGCGTGCTCGTAGGGATGCGGCAGATTTTTGGACGCACCGTAGCCAATATAATCCGGGGCCGCTACAATGTAGCCCGTGGAGGCCAGCACCGACACTGCCGAATACACTTCGCTGCTCTGGCTATAATAAGAGGGTGCCCGGTTCTCATCGGCGGGGCGCAGGGTGCCGTGCTGGTAGCTGAGGAGCGGCAAGGCCACAGGCGCTGTAGGCACTAGCAGCGCCCCGGAGGCCGTCACGGTCTGGCCGTCGGTGTTTTGGGTGGTGTAGGTGAGCCGGTATACTTTGATAGGATACTTGGCCAGCGCCCCCACCAGCGGCACCTGCGACACGCGGCCGGCCAACGCCTGGGCGCTGTACTCGCCAATGAGCTTGCTGCCCACTAAATGGGTAGCGGCCACCGGAGCCTCGGGGGTTTCGGTGGAGGTGGTAGGGGTAGGCGAATCGGAATTGCAACTGACGGCCGTACCAGCGCCCAGGGCAATACCCAGGAAACCAGTCAGCCACGCAAATCGGGTAGCAAGCTTAGGAAAACGCACGATACAGAATAGAATGAATTGAAGGTCTTTGTATAACACTGCGGCGCCCAAAAGATTCGATTTCGTAGTGGTAAGTCAGAACCACGGATTTGCTCGGATTTTTCGGATGACACGGATT
>NZ_JAHWGL010000106.1 GCF_019334315.1 Hymenobacter profundi | reverse complement strand
AGTAGTACAGCCAGCCCAGCGAAGGACCCGCAGCTTGCAGCGCTACCAGCACCGGATCAGGCACGTTCAGGTTTTTGCACGAGGTAAGACCTGTGAGTACCAGCGACATTAATACGTAGAGCAGCGTGCAAATACCCAGCGAGAGCAGCATGCCAATGGGCATGTCACGCTGCGGGTTTTTAGCCTCCTGAGCGGCCGTACTCACCGCGTCAAATCCAATGTAAGAGAAGAATACGACAGCTGCGCCGCGCACAATACCTTCCCAACCGTAGCGCGAGCCGCCACCGGGCAGATTCTCTACGGGCGGAATAAATGGGCTCCAGTTGGCCGCATTCACATATTTGAAGCCGAAGGCAATTACCAACAACACAATGGCCACCTTCACAAACACGATGATGTTGTTGAAGCGAGCCGACTCCTGAATACCAACGACCAGCAGCATTGTCATGGCACCTATAAGGAGTACCGCTGGCAGGTTGATAACAGCACCCGTAGTGCTGAAATGCGCGCCGTCGTAGGCGATAGGAGCCTGCGAAATGGCAGCGGGCACGTGCACACCGGCTTTTTCCAGAATACTCACTAGGTTACCGCTCCAGCCCACGGCCACCGTAGCCGCGCCGAAGAGGTATTCCAGAATCAGGTCCCAGCCAATGATCCAGGCAACGAACTCACCCAGCGTGGCATAGCCGTAGGTGTAGGCCGAACCGGCAATTGGAATCATGGAGGCAAATTCGGCGTAGCACAAGCCCGCAAACAGGCAGCCCAGGCCCGCAATAATAAAGGAGATGACAATGGCCGGACCAGCTGCGTTGGCAGCCGCCGTTCCCGTCAGCACGAAAATGCCGGCGCCGATGATGGCCCCGATGCCCAGCATGGTGAGGTTGGTAGCCGTTAGGGTCCGCTTGAGGCCGCCGCCCTCGCCCTCGTCGGCTTCGTGCATCAGCTTATCGAGGGACTTTTTGGCGAAAATATCTGCCATAGAAGAGAAGGGAGAAAAGAGAATGAAAAGTGTAAAAGGTGCGCTTACAAAGCCGCGAAATCAGTTCAGATGGCCCGAATATAGCTTTTATCTGGTTAATGCGAGTGTAGCGACAACGCGCTAAAACATTTCTTCGACCTCGTTAAACCTTGCTTTTGGGGCGCTGTCCAACGGCCAGTAATCACCCAAAAACAACGTAATAGTTGCTTTCGACCATGAAAAAATCACTCATTCTGTTTGCTGCTTTTGTCTTTACCATGGGCGCCGCTTCGGCTCAGACCACTACCCAAAATGAAACGGGACAAATGCAGCGCCCCATGCGCGGCCAGGGTATGCGCAACATGACGCCCGAGCAGCGTGCCGACCAGCAGGCCCAGCGCCTCACCAAGCAGCTCAGCCTCTCGGCCGACCAGACTACGAAAGTGAAATCCCTGGCCTTGGCCCAACAGCAGGAGCGGCAAACCATGCGCACCCAGGCCAGCGCCGACCGTCAGGCCATGATGCAGAACATGAAAGCCTCCCGCGACAAGTACGAGGAGCAGCTGAAAGGCATCCTGACCAGCGACCAGTACACCAAGTACACCCAAATGCGCGATGAGCGCATGAACAAGATGCAAGACAAATTGCAGGACCGCAAAGGCAAAAAAGGCAAGATGAAGGCCAGCACGAACGGCTAGTCGTAGCCTCTTAGTTTCTATTTTAACGGCCCGCTTGTGCAAACAAGCGGGCCGTTTTGCGTGGTTTCCGCAGTGGTTTCACCAAGTATTTTGCTACCGGCCAGCCGTGGCAAATGCCGCTTTTCTGACGGACGCACGGCTCGACAGCTGAGCATGGCGTTGTCTGTGGCAAATGCCCTACCCTCTATTACAGAGCTACACGGCATTGCATAACCGCCTTATTTTTTATCCGGTTGATTACCAATACATTACGCCTCAATTTTTTAACCCTTCCTTTCCCTAACCTCCCGGCGCACGTTGCGTTTGCTTATATTTGAGAATATGCGTCGGCGGGCCTGGCCCGGCCGATGCCGCGTCCGGCCCAGCTTGCCGCGCGGCGCCGCATTCACTATATGCTTCCCCCATGAGTCCCCTGCCTAGTAGTCAGTCTGTTCAGATTCAGCAGTTTTATGATAAAGGACTGGCCCATGCCAGCTACGCCATCCGGTGCGGCCGTTACGTGGCGCTCATCGACCCTAGCCGCGACCCACAACCCTACTATGATTTCGCCGACGAGCACGATGCTACCATCGAGGCCGTCATCGAAACCCATCCCCACGCCGATTTTGTTAGCTCCCACCTGGAAATAGCCGAGGAAACAGGCGCTACCATTTACTGTAGCAAGCTCACGAGAGCCGCCTATCCTCACCAGAATTTCGACGATGGCGACCGGCTGACGCTGGGCACCGTGGAGTTGCACGCCCTCAGCACCCCCGGCCACTCCCCCGACAGTATTTCGGTGCTACTCATCGATGATTTGGGCCAGACCCGTGCCGTATTCACCGGCGACACCTTGTTTGTGGGCGACGTGGGCCGCCCCGATCTACGCGAAAGTGAGGCCGTGGGCGGCCATCAGCGCGAACACCTGGCCGTGCAGCTCTACCACAGCCTCCACGACAAACTCCTGACCCTACCCCCCGCTACCAAGGTATACCCCGCCCACGGACCTGGCTCGTTGTGCGGCAAAACCACTAGCACCGAGCTGGACAGCACCATTGGCAAGGAGGCGCGCTCCAACTACGCCCTTCAGCCCATGACGGAACCGGAGTTTGTGCGGGTGTTGCTAGAAGATCAACCCTTTGTGCCCAAGTATTTTGGGTACGATGTGCTCCTGAACAAGCAGGGCGCTTCTTCTTTCGAAAACAGCGTGCGGTGTGTGCCGCGTCTGCAAGCCGATGAGCCTCTGGAGCCCGGCGTGCTCATTATTGATACGCGACCAGCAGAGCAGTTCAAGGCGGGCCACTTATCCTCAGCCATCAACTTACAGGATGGGGGCAAGTTTGAAACCTGGCTGGGCTCGGTGGTAGGCCCCGATGAGCCGTTCTACCTCATTGCCGACACACGCATTGCCCTGGACACCGTTATCCGTAAAACGGCCAAAATTGGCTATGAAACAAACATCAAGGGTGCACTGCTTACCCCGCCCATTCTGCCGGCTGTGAGCTTGCAAGTGGATGTGGAGGATGTGCGACAACATCCCGAGGAGTTTACGATAGTAGACATTCGCAACCGCTCCGAAGCTCAACAGGCCCTGTTTCCGGAGGCACTGCTGATTCCCCTACCCGAGTTGCGCGAGCGAGCCGGCGAAATCCCGCGCGACAAGCCAGTGCTGGTGCATTGCGCCGGTGGCTACCGCTCGGCGGCGGGCGCCAGCATTTTGGTGCCGCTACTTCCCGGTACGGCTGTGTATGATTTGGGCGAAGCTGTACAGGAGTTTCAGTAAGAGCGTCTGACACCCGCTACTGCTGCTAGATGTTGAACCCTACACTTCATCTAGCATTCCTTACCCTCTAGATTTCCTGCGCCTGTCTCGTAATAACGACGGGCGCCTGCAACACGCCCCTATATGAAGGTTCTGCATACCGCCGACTGGCATTTGGGTCAGCGTTTCGTGGGTGGCCACGAGCGCACGGAGGAGCACCGCCACTTTCTGGAGTGGCTGGTGCAGACCGTGCGTGAGCAGCAGATAGAAGTGCTGGTGATGGCCGGCGACGTATTTGATACGGGTTCCCCTTCCAACCAGGCGCTGGAGCTGTATTACTCCTTCCTGCTGCAAATGCGCGACACCGGCTGCCGCGATGTGGTGCTGGTGGGCGGCAACCACGACTCGCCGGCTACCCTGAATGCCCCCGCCCGCCTGCTGCGCCACTTGCGCGTGCACGTAATTGGCTGCGTGCCTGATTGTTTTGACGACCAGGTGCTGGTGATTGACAATGCGCAGGGCCGCCCTGGCCTGGTGATATGCGCCGTTCCTTTCCTGCGCGACCGGGATGTGCGCCTATCGGTGCCGGGCGAAAGCGCCGAGGAGCGCGAGGCCCGCATCAAGCAAGGTATTGCCGACCACTACGCCCGCTTGGCCGAGTTGGAAACTGTGTGGCAGTTGAAAGCTGCTGGCCTACCCGTGCTGGCTACGGGCCACCTCTACGCTGCCGGCGGCTCCCCTTCCGATTCGGAACGTACCATTCACGTGGGCAATCTAGGGCAGGTAACGGCCGAGCATTTCCCTACCGTCTTTGACTACGTAGCCCTAGGGCACTTGCACCGCCCACAGCGCGTGGGCGGACGGGAGCACATCCGGTATTCGGGTGCGCCCATTGCGCTGTCGTTTTCCGAAATCGACTACCCTAAGGAAGTCGTATTGCTGAACTTCACCCCAGATGGTCTCACCATCAACTCCCTACCCGTACCGGGTGTGCGCCGGCTGGTGCGCTTCCACGGGAACCTCGACGAAGTCCTCACCCAACTCACCACCTACGACAACACCGACTACCCCCTACCCGCCTGGGCCGACGTGGAGATTCGCTCCGAGCTGAGCCAGTTGGAGGTAGCCGAGCAACTACTGAAGGTGATAGAAGCCCTGGACCGAGGGCAGCTACAAGTGCTGAACCGACGCCATTTTCGCGTGGCGGCCCCGCGCCTCTTGGGTCAGGAAGAGGAACCCCTCACCCGCAGCCTACACGATTTCACGGAGCGCGAAGTGTTTGTGCAGCGCCTGGAAGCAGAGCCGGAGGAAGACCGGCCGGAGTTGCTGCGCACATTTGATGAGTTGTTGGAAGGAATGTAGCACGCGGCCTATTCTACTGCTGGCCGTATTGTCTATCCTGCTCAGGCTTGAATGAAATCGTGTCTTTCTTGCTTCTCCACAACCTTCGGGAAAGGTAGATGGTACTACCTTCTGTAGTTGGCACGTCCATACAGTGCAATCTAACTACTCACCTACTACTCCCACTTATGGCTACCGACTCTAAAGCTGGCTCTACTACCCTACCCACTACCATCGTATTAGCCGGCTCTACCGGTTCGCTTGGTTTACTGATTGCCTACCACCTTCGCCAGCGAGGCGCCACAGTACGGGCCCTGGTGCGCCCCAGCAGCAGTGCGTCGGCCGAGGCAGAGTCGTTGCGCTTGCAGGGTGCTGAGGTGGTAGAGACTGACTACAGCAGCGTGGCCGACCTCACGCAGGCCTGCCAAGGGGCCGATTGTGTGGTGTCGGCGTTGTCGGGGTTGCGGCAGGTGATTGTGGATGCCCAAACGCGCCTGCTCAATGCCGCTGTGGCGGCCGGCGTACCGCGCTTCATCCCCTCCGACTATTCCGCCGATTTCACCCGCTTGCCCGAAGGATCGAACCGCAACTTCGACCTGCGCCGGGAGTTTCAGCAGCGGCTTGATCAGGCACCTATTCAGGCCACGTCTATCTTCAACGGCATGTTCATGGACCTATTCACCGGGCAGGCGCCGCTCATTCAGCCAGCCATACGCCGCATTGTGTACTGGGGTAGCGCCGACCAGCCACTGGAGTCTACCACCATGGTCGATACAGCTGCCTACACCGCTGCCGCCGCTCTCGACCCCACTACGCCCCGCTACTTGCGCATCGCCGGCGACATCACCACCGTGCGCGACCTGCAAGTCATTGCCAGCGAGGTAATGGGTCAGCCCTTTAAGCTGCTACGGGTAGGCGGCCTGGGCGTCTTAGAAACGATGATCAAGGTGACGAAAACGCTTATGCCAGCCGAGAACGAGGTATTCCCACCGTGGCAGGGCATGCAGTACATGCACAACATGCTCTCGGGTCAAGTCAGCCTACCCACACTGGATAACGACCGATACCCCGACCTGCATTGGACGAAGGTGCAGGATGTACTGCCAAAAAGGGGGTAGGCGTTACTGTTGACTGTCTGGATATTAAACCAAAGAGCGTTATTTCTTCCATTGGTCGAAATAACGCTCTTTTTGCTTGGTGCTATCTGCTTGCAAGCTCAGCTATAAGCGGGTGTGAATAAGGGATATCCGATCAGTATAATTTTATATTAATCACTTCACTAGTAGTAGGTAGTAAATTCACAACGCCCTGGCACAGGCGCTTGCTGGTATACCTGCAAAGGCCCGTTTGCGTAGGTAGAGGGCAACTACCTACCATCCTGCTCCTCGCTAATGGATATACCACCTCACGAAAACACCCCCCACTGGAAGCAGCGCGCCTACCGCATCATCTTCGAATCGGACACGCCGGCCGGCCAGGCGTTTGATGCAGTGCTGCTTGTGGCCATTGTGCTGAGCGTGCTTACAGTGATGCTGGAAAGCGTGAGTCAGATTGCGGCGCAATACGGGTCTTTGTTGCGGGCAGTGGAATGGGCTTTCACGGGGTTGTTTCTGCTAGAGTACATCATCCGGCTGGTGGTGGTACGCCGGCCACTAGCTTATGCGCTGAGCTTGCTGGGCATTATCGATTTGCTGGCTGTTTTGCCTACGCTGGCTTCTCTGGTGATGCTAGGCAGCCACTATCTGGTAGTCATTCGAACACTGCGGCTGCTGCGCGTCTTTCGCGTTTTTAAGCTGGGCCGCTTTGTGGGAGAAGGCGAATTTATTTTGAACGCGCTTAAAGCCAGCCGTTTCAAAATTCTTGTTTTCCTGACGGCGGTTCTCACGCTGGTTATTGTGATTGGCACTTTCATGTATGTAGTGGAAGGCGGCCAGAACGGCTTTACCAGCATTCCCAAAAGCATCTACTGGGCCATCGTAACGCTGACCACCGTTGGCTACGGTGACATTTCGCCGGGTACCATACTGGGCCAAACCATGGCCTCTATCCTGATGATTCTGGGCTACGCCATTATTGCTGTTCCCACCGGTATTGTATCGGCTCAAATGGCTCGCCCTACCTCCGATGCGCCTACCTTCAAACAGGCGACTTGCCATATATGCCAAGCTGGCGACCACCGCGACGACGCCGAGTTTTGCTGGAATTGCGGGGAGAAGCTGTAGAGGCTGCTATATTCTACACTGCATCTAGTACAACACTGGGCTTAGCCTGCTGCCAACCAGGGCTGTATTACCTTTTTAAATTCTTCGCCGCTGAATTTGAACTTGATACTAGTACTGCCTGCTAGAATACGCGTTGTGTAGGTAGTGGACCAAAGAAACGTTTGCTCCTCAAGCGACCCAATACACGACCAGGGAATGAGCAATGGAGGGTGGCCTATACGAAAAAGAAATACGACCGACAGGGACAAGCCAGACGCCGATGCGGCTGCTTTGATTACGCCGTTGTACCTGGCTAAGCCTAGTTTCGCATGGTGCAGTCGAAACTGCGACTCTATCATCTCTTCCGGCGCAACCTCGAATTGTGTAGACAGTTGGTGCCAGCCAAAAAAGGAGATAAGCTTACAAACCAAGCACCAAAAGCCAATAAACACGGCTATGAATACTGGGATAAGTAGGGGCGATAACGAAGTATGCATGCACTAAATAACTACAATTCGCTGCGCATATCACTTACGCAAGCCTACTTCTCAAGTATCAAAAGGTGACTCTGCGCCTTGTCTCACCATGCAGTTTCTTTTAGCGCAGTAACTTCGTGGTCCGCCCTGGTATTTACTCCGCATGAAAATTCTCCGCGTCCGCTTTTTCAATCTCAACTCCCTGCGCGGGGAGCATTTTGTTGATTTCAGCCACGCCCCTCTGGCCGATGCGGGGCTGTTTGCCATCACGGGCCCTACCGGCGCCGGCAAAACCACCATCCTCGATGCCATTACGCTGGCCCTCTACGGCCAGGTGCCACGCCACGAGGGTAGCGGCCCCGAGCAGGTGATGAGCCACGGCACGGGCGAGAGCTGGGCCGAGGTGGAATTTCAGGTGAACGGCAAAACCTACCGCTCGAAGTGGGGGCAGTACCGCGCCCGCCGCAAGCCCGGTGGCAACCTCCAGGACCCCAAAATGGAGCTGAGCGAGCAACCCGAAACGCCTACCCCCGAGGCGCCCGATAAATGGCCGATTCTGGAAAGCTACAAGTCGCGGGTGCCGGTGCGCGTGGCCGAGCTGAGCGGGCTGGAGTACCGGCAGTTTCTGCGCTCGGTGCTGCTGGCCCAAGGCGACTTCACCCGGTTTCTGAAATCGAGCCCCGGCGAGCGGGCCCAGCTGTTGGAGAAGATTACCGACACGCGCAAGTACTCCGATATTTCGGTGGCGGCGTTCCAACGGGCCAAGGAAGAAGCCCAACGGGTAGAGCAATTGCGGGCGGGTCTGGCGGGCGTAACGCTGTTGTCGGCAGAAGAGGTAGGAGCGCTGGAAGCCGAAGCGCAGGAACTAACCACTCAGCTCGAAACCGCTACTACTACCCAGGAACAGCTGCGCGAGGCGCGGCAGTGGCACCAAAGGCTGCTCGACTTACGTCAGCGTCAGCACACCACCCAGCAACGCCAGCAGCAGTTGGCTGCCCAAGCCGAAACGCTGGCCCCATTGCGGCAGCGTTTGGCGCTGCATCAGCAGGCCGCACCTTTCGCCACCGATTATGCCTTGCTCCGCCAAGCCGAGCAGCAGCTAGGCCAGCTACGCACCGAGGTAGGCCAGCTACAAGAGCAACTACCGCAACTGCAAGAGCGCCGTGCCACCGCCGAAGCCACGCTGCACACCGCCCGCGAGGCCCATACGCAGGCCGCTGCCACTCAGGCGGAACAGGAGCCGAAGCTGCGCGCCGCCGAATTGCTTGACCATCAGCTAGCCGACCAGCAACATCAACTAGAGAAGGGCAAGCAGGAATACCAAGGCTTCAACCTTCAGTGGAAAGAGCAGAAAAACACGGCTACCCTGGCCGCCGCGCAGGTGCATCAGCAGGAGCAGCAGGCCCGCACATTGCGCGAGTGGCTTACGCGTCACACCGTCCTCAGCAGCGCATCGGAAGCCCTGGCGCCTTTGAGTGGCTACCTCCAGGATTGGCAGCACAACCGTACTGAGCTTACAGGGCTGAGTGAGTTGATTCGGGAGCGCCAGCGCCAACTGACGGCCGCCACCAGCACCGAGACCAACAGCACCCAGTTACTTGCCGAAACCAACACCCAACTCACTACCCTGGCCCAGCGGCACGCCACCGCCGCTACCGCCCGCACCGATTGGCGCCACCAGCTAACGCACCACGTAGCCCGCTTGCACCGCGAAGCCGCCGCGCTGGATGATAGTTTGCAGGATTTGCGCCGCCTCATGCACGCGCATCAGCTCATTCTGACCCACGAAGAAGCCCGCCAGCATTTGGTAGCCGGCGAAGCCTGCCCACTCTGTGGGGCCGTGGAGCACCCCTATGCCACCGGCGTGCTAGGCGTGAGCAAAGACTCCGTGCAGCGCGACCGGGAACGGGAGCAAGCATTGGAGAAGCAAACAGTAGCCTTGAAAGGGCGCATCAACCGGCTAGTGGGCATCAGCGGATTGCTGGAAAACGGCGCTCCTTTAAGTGAGCCCGAAACGGTAGTGGTGCGGTGGTTGTCGGAAGAGGAAGAAACGACTATACCGGCCACCGTGCGCGCCTTAGCTAAGGAGTTGAGTGAGACGGAACAGTTGCAGCAGCAGGCCCAACTCATTCAGGCCAAAGCCCAGGCGGACCAACACAACGCCCAACAGCAGCAACAGCAGCTTCGGACAGAGTTGGAACGCCTGACCACGCGCTTGCAGGATGCGCGCGAACAGGAGCCTTTGATGAAGGAGAACATCACCAGCCTGATCCGGTCGTTTGGGCTGGAGTTTTCGGGTGAAAACGGCGCAGCGTTGGTGCGAAATCTGGAAGCTGCCGGTGCCGATTTCCGTCGCAAGCAGTTGGAAGCCGAGCAGCTGGAACGCAAGCTGGACTTGGAAAACGAACGCGCCGCTACCGCTGAGAAAGAGCGCAAACGGCTGCAATTGGAACTGGATCAGCGCCGCGAGGCCCTGGCGCAGCAGCACCAGGCAATTGTACAGCGCCAACAGCAGCGCCACGAGCTGCTACCCAATACCACCAGCGTAGCCGACGCCCGCCGCCAGTTGGAAACGGCCGTGCGCACCGCCGACCAGCGCCGCCAGCAGGCGGAGCAGCAACTACAACAGCACACCACCACGCTCACCATCGCCACCGATAAGCTGCGCCAGCGCGAACAAGATGCTACGCAACAACAGCAGTTACAAGCTGAGCGCTACGCTACCCTGTCGGCGGCGCTAGGCGCGGCTAGCCTCGCGCCTGACCCCGCCATTCTGCCTACCCTGCTCCTACCCGATGCGGAGGTAGACAACCTGCAAAGCCAGCTCCGCCGCCACGAGCAAGACGCCATCCTAGCCGAGCAGACGCTACGCGAAACTGCCGAGCAGCTTCAACAAGAGGAAGCCCGCGCCCTCACGCCGGAGCTGCCGGAGGTCATTACGCAGCAACTAACTGACAACACCCAGCAACTTGCTACTCTCAACCAGCAGCTTGGCCAGCGCCAACAGCGCCTCGCCGACCACCGCGCCGGGGTAGCCAAGCACGCTTCGTTGGTGGTAGAGATTGAGCAGCAGCAGCAACAGGCCCGCCGCTGGCGTCAGCTCACGGACCTCATCGGCTCGGCTGATGGCAAGAAGTTCAGCGAATTTGCCCAAGGCCTGACCCTAGCCCGCTTGGTAGACTTGGCCAACCGCCACCTGCACCGCTTCTCGGACCGCTACCGCATCAGCCGCAACCCGCAGGAGCACCTCGACCTACTCATCACCGACCACTATCAGGCCGACAACGTGCGCTCCATGAACTCCCTATCAGGCGGGGAAAGCTTTCTGGTGAGTCTGGCGCTGGCCCTGGGCCTCTCGGAACTAGCCGGCCGCAAAACGCAAATCGACACGCTCTTCATCGACGAAGGCTTTGGCACACTCGACCCCGACACGCTCGACGTGGCCCTATCGGCTCTCGAAACCTTGCAGGGCACCGGCAAAACCATCGGCATCATCTCCCACGTGGAGGCGCTGAAGGAACGTGTGAGCACGCAAATTAACGTACGCAAGGGCGCTGGCGGCGTGAGTACGTTGCGAGTTATTGGGTTTGGGGAAGAGCAGTAGCGCCGATTTCCAGCGCGGCGCTACTGCCCGGCCGCCCGTATCTCTGCCCACGTCCAGTAGCGGCGCGGCTCTATGGTGGCGTAACCCTGCTGAAAAAACGACACAACTTCACGCTCTATTTCTTCCAATGCGATAGACGATTGGTACAGAGGCCGCTGGTCGGGATCGGCGTAGCGCTGGGCCTTGGTGAGGCCTTTGCCAGAGAGGCGCAGCAGCGGGCCGGTATCGGTGATGCCGTCGTGAGTCCAGCGGCGGGTGGTTTGTTCCAGCGCATTCAGACGATTAGCCAGCGCATCGAGCGGCAGCCGGGGTAGCGTGGGGCGCGATTCCAGGTCAATCCACGTGGTGTATTTGTACTCGAATTCGTACCGCTGATTATCATAGAGGCTCAGCACCATATCGAAACCTGCCGTGGGGCCGAATAGCGCGTAGTAAGGTAGCGGCTCCGGCGTGCGCACCACCATCAGCCCAATTTCGGGGTAGGGCGTGAGGCGGGTAGCGGGGCTTTGCATGATGGCTGCGGCTTGCTGCACCCGTTCGTATTCCGGCAGCCACACGGCGCGTTCGGACACTGGGTTTTCCAGCACCGCGGCAAAGCGCGGCAGGAACCACGCAAACTTTTCGGCCGAAGCCTCATCCTCGCGCCGCCGCCGAGCGGGCGCCCCAAACGGCTCGTAGAATCGTGCCTTTTCCTCGGCATTCAGCCAGCAAACCAGTTGCAGGGCATGGTTGGCCTGCGGGTCGTGCCAATTAATTTCGCGGAAGTCGCCGAGGGTAGCCACCAGGCGCAATAGGTGCTCGTGGCGCAGCGCTAGTTCGGGGTGCAGCAGGCTCCACACGCCCACAAATCCGTCTACGTCGAAGTGGTTGGCCGACACGGCATGGGCTTCCAGACCGGGGGTGGCGGGCTGGTGCAAGGCACGTAGCACCGAGCCGGCGCTGGTATCGTCGCGCAACGGTGTAGGGGTAGCGGCTCCGCGCCAGTGCGCCAGCGTGAGGGCGGAGCCCAAGCCGGTGCTATCTACCAGGATGGTAGGCTGCTGGCGTAGCTGGGCAAATGGAACGAAGTAGCGGGCAGAAGTCATGATGGTAAAGGTAGCAGCCTGCCTGCTTCCTGCCCGGCGGCAAGAATATCGAGCGAACCCTCAACCATACATAGTCCTATTTAAAACCTTACAACTAAAATTACTTTATTTATACTTACCACGTCGGTTGGAAATCCGTTCTACGCGGTTGTTCCGAATCCAACCCAGATACTTCTGCAACTCCTCTGCTTCCCGTAGAGCCTCGATGGTCCCGTACTGCCGGGCCAGGGTTTTGTTGGGTAGCAAAAGGTGCACCGTGCTGTGACACGGTTGGCATAAGTCAGCCACAGGCCCATACTTACCACCTTCCTCCCGCGGCACCAAGTGGTGGCGCGTTACCTGCCTTACCCGCCGCAAGCACAGCGCACACTGCGGCTCTTCCGGCACAGATTTAGCAAATACCTCTTTCCGACGGCGTGCCATATCCTACTTAGCTGCTTGGGTAGTATTTTTTATGGTCGCTGTATAATAATTCATATTTATTGTAAAATTCATAAATATCAACAGTCTGTTTTTCCAACATATTTTATATTTGGCTGATTCTTTTGAAATATGTTAATCCAAAATTTTCAACTCATTGCAATTGCCTCCACAAGACACTAGGCAAGCAGTTCGGCCAGTAGAATAACCCCAAAATCTAGCTTTTTACTCCTCACATTTCATCTTTTGCGTATGCCCACTTCTACTTCCTCTTTATCTGGTTTGACCACACTGCTACGAGCAGCCGGTTTCGCGCTGACCCTGCTTCTGTTAAGCTCCACTGCCTCTCACGCGCAAACCTGGCTGGTATCGACGGACTCGTACGTGAAGTTGGGTGTGGTGGATAAGTTTGGTCAGTTGGGGGCGTACACCGCTAAGTTTGTGGTAACCAACCAATCGACCGGCAAAAGCTATATGCTGGAAAAGCAGATACCAGCGGGGCAAAAAGGCGTAGACGTTATCTTCCCCTCGGAGCCTTCCGAGGCCGACTATTTCAAGTCGGACCGCAACGAGGCAGGCACGGCCGCGCCCGGCCGCTACGTGTGGGAGTGCCAGGTGAGCGGCAAAAAGGTAGTAGGGGGTTTCTTCGAGTTTGAAAAAGCCGGCAACGACGTAACGGTTGTTGAGAAGCGGAAGTAGAAGCCTTTTTGTCGGCGCCTGCGTATGCGGAGTAGTTCGTTTTCCTCTCCAAATTCGCAACCGTTTTTCTCATGCCGAAGAAGTCTTTTTCCGAGTTGATTAACAGCCCTGGCATGCCGGTGCTGGTCGATTTTTACGCCGATTGGTGCGGCCCGTGCAAGACCATGGCGCCTATTCTGCAACAGGTAGCCCAGCAGCACCAGGGCAAGCTGCGCATCATCAAGATTGACGTGGACCGCAACCAGGCGGTGGCCCAACAATTTCGAGTACAGAGCATTCCTACCCTTATTCTGTTTCAGAATGGGCAGCCTGTGTGGCGGCAGGCGGGCGTGGTGCCCGCGCCACAGCTCAATCAGGCGTTGCAGGGCTTTGTCAATCGTTGAAGTAGCTTTGTTGGTGCGCAATTCCTAACCGACAAACTATCCGACGAGGTTGGGCGTTGGAGTAGGCGGCATTTGCCCGCACTTTTCTACCATTCGCCCCGAAACCCTTCGTCTGTTGTTTGCACGCTGTACCCTTCTAGTAGTCAGTCTACTACTACCGTTGTTTGCGCTAGCGCAAACGCAGTATACCCTCAGTGGCGTGGTGCGCGCCGCCGACACGCACGAAATTTTACCCGGCGCGTCGGTGGCGGTACCTGCTTCGGCCACCGGCACCGCCACCGATGCCCAGGGGGTCTACTCCTTGCCCCTACCCCCGGGCACGCACGAGGTAGTCGTTTCCTTTCTTGGCTATCAGCCCGTTACGCGCACCATCACGCTGCGCCGCGACCAGCGCCTGTTGGTTGAGCTGCCCACCGCAGCCAATGAGCTGGGCGAGGTGATTGTGCGCGGTACGGGCACGCTAGAACAAAAACTTCAGACCACGCAAATGAGCGTGGAGCGCCTCACTACCCGCGAGGCCAAGCTCTTGCCCGCGCTGTTTGGGGAAGTGGACTTGTTGAAAACCCTACAACTCAAACCCGGCGTGCAGAACGGCGGCGAGGGCACCTCGGGCCTGTTCGTGCGCGGCGGCTCCTCCGACCAGAACCTGGTGCTGGTAGATGACGCAGTGGTGTACAATCCGGCGCACTTGTTCGGACTGTTTTCGGTGTTCAACCCCGATGCCGTGCAGAGCGTGGACCTATACAAAGGTGGCTTTCCGGCGCAATATGGCGGGCGGCTTTCCTCTATTATTGATGTGCGTCTGCGCGAGGGCAGCCATGAAAAGGTAGGCGTGAGCGGCGGCATCGGCCTGATTTCATCGCGCTTGGCCGTGGAAGGGCCGCTGAACAAGGGCAAGGGCTCCTTTCTGGTTTCCGGGCGCCGCACGTATTTTGATGTGTTCACGCGGGCCATCAACCGGGTGAACGAAGGCACAGTAGATTACAGCCCCATTCCCGACTACTACTTTCAGGACCTCAACTTGAAAGCCAACTACCAGCTGGGCCGCAAAGACCAGGTGTTCCTGACTGGCTATTACGGTAAGGATGTGTTTGGCTTTAAGAGCGACGGTGGCTTTAATATCAACTTCGAGTGGGGCAATACGCTGGGCGCGCTGCGCTGGCAGCACACCTTTACGCCGCGCCTGTACCTGAATACCACGGCTTCCTTCACGCGCTACCGCTACAACATCGGCAATGCGCTGGACGAGTTCAGCTTCGGCCTGGCCTCTACTATCCGCGACCTGAGCCTGCGCTCCGATTTGGAATACCACACCGCCGACAATCGGCATATTCTGAAAGCCGGGGCTACTATCACTTCGCACGACTTCGGGGTAGGCCGTTTGCAGGCCGAAAGCGTGAGCAACCTGGTCAACTTCGGCTCCGATGTAAGCTACACTGGCCAGGAAGGCGGCCTGTACGCGTCCGACAACTTTACTGTCAACGACAAGTGGCAGCTTGATTATGGCCTGCGCCTGTCGGGCTTTCACAGCGGCTCCGATACCTATGGTGGCATCGAGCCCCGCGTGGCGGCGCGCTATTCCCTTTCCCCTACCCTCAGCCTGAAGGCCAACTACGCGCTGATGTACCAGTACGTTCACTTGGTAACAAACTCGGGCGCGTCCCTACCCACCGACATCTGGTACCCTTCGCGCCTATCAGTGAAGCCGCAACGCTCGCAACAGGTAGCCACGGGCGTGAGCTGGCTGCTGGGCGGCGGCAAGTATTTGCTGACAAACGAGGTATACTATAAGTGGGCCGAAAACCAGATTGATTTTCGGGACGGCGCCCAGCTGTTTGCCAATGCCGATCTGGACCAGGAGTTTCTGTTTGGCAAGGGCTGGGCTTACGGCGACGAAATTTACCTGGAGAAAAAAGAAGGCAAAACCACCGGCTGGATTGGTTACACCCTGGCCTGGACTAAGCGGCGCTTTCCGCCCCAGCGCGGCACCACAGGCATCAACAACGGTGCTATTTACTACCCTACCTACGACCGGCGCCATAACCTGACGGTGGTGGTGCTGCACCAGCTTTCGCCGCGCATCAACCTCACGGGCTCATTTGTATTCACCTCGGGAGCCGCTACTACACTGCCGCAGGGGCGTTTCATCTACCAAGATGCGCTGGGCAGCGGCGGCAACCCGGTGGCGGTACCACTTTACCCCGAGCGTAACACCTACCGTTTGGCGCCCTATAACCGCCTCGATCTGGGCCTGGTGTATAAGCTGCGCCCCCGCCACGGCGAGTCGGACCTGACGTTGAGCATTTACAATGCCTACAACCGGCGCAATCCGTACTTCATCTACTTCGACCGGATAGAAGATCCGCAGACCAACCTCACCACGGGATACAGAGCCCGGCAGGTGTCGCTGTTTCCGACTATTCCGTCGGTTACGTACAACTTCAAATTCTAACCTGATGCGCTGTTTCCGCCGCCGACCTGCTGCCTGGCTGTTGCTGAGCCTCTTCTCTCCTACCCTACTGGCCGGCTGCGGCAGCCTGCAACAAGACATTGACGTGGAATTGCCCTTTGGGCCGTCGCAGTTGGTGGTGGAGGCGTACCTGGAGCCGAACGTAGTGCCGCGCCTGACTATTACCGAAACGCAGCCCTACCTAGCTGAGGCAGTGATACCCTTGGTAGACGATGCCACGGCCATCATCATCCGTCCCAATGGCACCCGCGACACGCTTATGTACGCGCCGACCATCGACCGCACGACGCGCAAAGGTTACACACACATTGGTCGGCGGCGACTGAATGCCCGCCCTGGCGACATCTTTGGGCTGGAGGTATACGACAAGCAAGGTAGGCGCCTCACCGGCACGGCCACCGTGCCCGCCACCGTACCGATTCAGAAGGTAGAATGGCGCTTCAACAACGAAACCGGCGACCAGCGCAAGGCCTACGTCCTTAACACCTTCCAGGACCCCACCGGCCTAGGCGACGCCTACCGTTTCATGGTGCATCGCCGCTCCCTCCTCCGCGAACCGGAAGTGGAGTACACCGTGCAAGACCGCCTCACCGATGGCCAGAGTATCACGCTGGGCACGTCCTACGAGTTCCGCCCCAACGACACGCTCATCGTCAGCCTCTTCCACCTCGACACGCCCTACTACAACTTTCTGCAATCGGTGCAGGATGCGCGCAGTGCCAACAACAACCCCTTCGCGCAGCCCTCCGGCGTAAAATCAACCGTGACGGGCGGCATTGGGGTATTCACGGTACTGAGCGTGCAGCGGCAGAATGTTATTCTGCGGGAGTAGGTTTGAATGGTGAGGTGGTGAATGAAAAAAGCCTGTCATCCTGAGCTTGCGAAGGACCTTAT
>NZ_JAHWGL010000105.1 GCF_019334315.1 Hymenobacter profundi | reverse complement strand
TCTGCCCGCAGAACGAGTCGTTGTTACGATAGTCGTTTACGCGGCAGAAGGTCCTTCGCGCTGCTCAGGATGACAGAGTTTATAAGCTACCTACAGCGCTTTCTGCACAGCCGCGATCAGCTCAGCCTGAGTCAATTCCTTCTCAAAGGTGATGCGCTGATTTTTTTTGTTGTTGACAATCAGCGTGTACGGAATAGCGCCCGACCACTTCTTATCCAGCTTAGTCAGCCACGCGTTGGGGTCCGGCTCGTTCATCAGCAGCACCTCCGATTTCAGTCCACGCTTCTGCACGAAGGGTACTACCTTCTTATCGAGTAGGGTAGGCGTATCCATACTCACCAACAGCACCTTCACTTTTTTGCTAGCATACTCGGCGTTCAGCTGCTCGAAGTTGGGCAGCTCCTTGATGCAGGGGGCGCACCAGGTAGCCCAGAAGTTGACCACGTAAGTGGTGTCGCTGGGCTGGTCGAGGCGCTTTGCCAGATCAGCGTATTTGATGGGCTGCACTGTTTGAGCCGTGGCAAGAGTAGGGGCGAGCAGCAGGCTGCCGAGGAGAAGTTGCGGGAGTTTCATGAGATGCTAAATGAAAAGGCGCGGCTTTTGTTCCGTCCTTTCGGTCGTTTCAAGACCAAAGGTGCCTGACCAATATCGTTGCTGCTGTTTGCCGGCAACCCTGACAGGGCTCTGAGCCCTGTCAGGGTTACACTTAGGCGTACCAGTCGGCTACCTTCGGCATCGGACCAGAGCCTATAACTTGTACCTTTGTCCTACTCGCAACTTTCGCCCTTTCGCGCCGGTTTTTCTATTATGAATAAGACGTATTGCCCCAGCCTCACCGAATATAAGCGCCGCCTCAGCCGCGAAGTCAAAATTGGCGACCTGCCAATGGGCGGCCTGAACCCCATTCGGGTGCAGAGCATGACCACCGTGGATACCATGGATACGCTGGGCTCGGTGGAGCAAACCCTGCGCATGGTAGAGGCCGGCTGCGAGTACGTGCGCATCACGGCGCCTAGCGTGAAGGAGGCCCAAAACCTGCTGGAAATCAAGAAGGAGCTGCGCAAGCGCGGCTGCAACGTGCCCCTCATTGCCGACATTCACTTCACGCCCAACGCCGCCGAGCTGGCGGCCCGCATCGTGGAGAAAGTGCGCGTGAACCCCGGCAACTACGCCGACAAAAAGAAATTCGACCTCATTGAGTATACCGATGCCAGCTACGCCGCAGAGGTAGAGCGCATTCGGGAGCGGTTCCGGCCGCTAGTGCAAATCTGCAAGCAATACGGTACGGCCATGCGCATCGGCACTAATCACGGCTCGTTATCCGATAGAATATTAAGTCGTTACGGCGATACGCCACTGGGCATGGTAGAGTCGGCGCTGGAGTTTTTGCGGCTCTGCGAGGAGGAGAACTACTACGACGTGGTGCTGTCGATGAAGGCTAGCAACACGCAGGTGATGGTGCAGGCTTACCGCCTGCTGGTGCAGAAGCTCGACGAGGAAGGCCTACAGCCCTACCCCCTACACCTGGGCGTGACCGAGGCCGGCGAGGCCGAAGACGGCCGCATCAAAAGCGCCGTGGGCATCGGCACACTACTAGAAGACGGTCTCGGCGACACCGTGCGCGTGTCGCTCACTGAAGCGCCCGAAGCCGAAGCGCCCGTGGCCAAAGCTCTGATTGACCGCTACACGCACCGCGCCGAGGAAGCCAAGCCTATTGTAGCTGTTAGCTCAGAGCCGTTAGCTGATAGCTCTTCGTCAGACGAAGCTAATAGCCAACAACTACCAGCTACCAGCTATACTATCCCCATCGACCCATTTCAATACCACCGCCGCCAAACGCGTGAGGTAGGGAATCTGGGTAGCCAAAACGTGCCCCGCGTAGTGGTGGATTTCTCGCGCCTACCCTCGGTAGAGTACGCTGATTTACGCGCCGCTGGGCACCTGTATTCGGCTTTCCTCGACAAGTTCCAGATGAGCGACCTGGGGGCCGACTACCTCTACTCGGGCCAGCGTCCGGTGCCGTTTATGCTGCCCAACGGCCTGAAGGAAATCGTGGACTATGCGGCTTGGTTGGATGCTGGCCGTCGGCACGAGCACTACCCGCTGCTCACGCCTCAGGAGTATGCCGCGGCCACGGTGAGACATCAGGCGCTAAACTTCGTGCGCTGCGAGTTGGCGACCCTCACGCCCGACGTGCTGAACCAGCTGCGCCAGGACCATACGGCCGTGCTCATCCTGCGCACCGACAATGCCCACGCCATGCCGGAAATCCGGCGGGCGTTCTTTGAGTTGCTGAATAAGGAGGTCAACAACCCGGTCATCATCCAGCGCCAGTTCCCCCAACTCACCGCCGAGCAAACCCAGCTCTACGCCGCCACCGACGTAGGCGGTCTGCTTCTCGATGGCCTCGGCGACGGCGTATTGCTCAGCACTGAACTGCTGCCCGAACGCCCGAAAACCGAGTGGCTCCAGACCCTCGATCAGCTCAACCAGTTGAGCTTCGGTATCTTACAAGCGGCCCGTACTCGCATGAGCAAGACGGAGTACATCAGCTGCCCCAGCTGCGGCCGTACCCTGTTCGACCTCCAGGAAACCACCGCCATGATTCGCAAGCGCACCGACCACCTCAAGGGCGTAAAAATCGGTATCATGGGCTGCATCGTAAACGGCCCCGGCGAAATGGCCGACGCCGACTACGGCTACGTGGGGGTAGGAAAAGGCAAAATTGCCCTCTACCGCGGCCAGGAAGTCATCAAGAAATCGGTACCGGAAGAACGCGCCGTGGATGAGTTGATTGAACTCATGCGCGAAGACGGGCGGTGGATCGAGCCGGTATTGGTAGAGGAGCCGGTAGGGGTGTAAGGCAATGCTAGACTTCTACCTCATCCACGACGAGCAATCGGACGCCACCGCAGCTGACGATCTACAGCATGCAGGCGGCATAGAGGCCGAAGAGTTCGAAATAGCGCAACAAGCAGGAATTGTGGAAACTACTGCCGATTTCTATAGCGAATTTCGGTGGTCCAGCGCGCAGGTACGGGCAAAGGTGTTGCTGCTCACCAATTGTCCGTTTCGGGATAGCATTTCCCTGAGTCACGTCCTGAATCAAGCGCAAGCGGCGGGGGTAGGCCTGCGGGCTTTCGGCGACTGAACACTCACCGAGCTAAGCAGAACTGCCCAAATTCCTTTAGCTGGCGTTGCATGTACGCGCTGAAAAATGATTCGCTTACTTGCCGTGGCAGCACGGAAATGCCTGCTTCAATGAGCCTTGGGGCGTGAGAAGAATGTTGTTATGCTGGTTGAAAGGGTGACGTAGGTTGCGGTGGATAAGCTAAAATATCCGCTCCTCTCATCCGTCTACCCACTCATGAAACTACGCGTCATCCTAACGGGCGCTACCGGCATGGTAGGCGAGGGCGTCCTGATTGAGTGCCTGCACCACCCGGAGGTAGAGCAGGTGCTATCCGTGAGCCGCCGGGCCAGCGGCATGAAGCACCCCAAGCTGCGGGAGATATTGCATGAGGATTTCCACGACCTTACTGATATTCAGGACCAGCTGGTGGGTTACAACGCCTGCTTTTTCTGCCTGGGCGTGTCGTCGGTGGGGATGAAGGAGCCGGAGTACCGCCGTCTTACTTACGACCTGACCCTGCACTTCGCCCAAACCCTACTCCCTGGCAACCCCGGCCTTACGTTTTGCTTTGTCTCCGGTGCGGGCACCAACCCTACTGGTCGTCAGATGTGGGCGCGCGTGAAGGGTGAAACTGAAAATGCGCTGCTTCAGCTGGGCTTCAAAGACGCCTATATGTTTCGGCCGGCCTTTATGCGCGCCACGCCGGGACAGCAGCGAGTGAAAGGCTACTACAAATTTATTGGGTGGCTCTATCCCGTGTTGCGGCGGCTGTTTCCGAAATATATCTCGACGCTGAAGGAGGTAGGGCAGGCCATGCTGCATGTGGTTCAGCGCGGCTACCCCAAGCACGTGCTGGAAGTGCCCAATATCGTGCAGCTGGCAAAGGAATAAAAAGAAAAGAGCGCCCCGCAGGGCGCTCTTTTCTTTGGAGGAGGGCAGGTGGGGCTACTGCCGCGCCACGCGGTAAATAACTCCATTCGTGTCGTCCGATACTAGTAGCGAGCCGTCGCGGTTTACGGCCAGGCCTACTAGGCGGCCGAAGTGGGAGTTCCTACTATTCACCAGGAAGCCGGATAAGAAATCATCAAACCGGGTGGGCTGGCCGTTTTCGAAATGTACCCGCACCACTTTGTAGCCCACTGGCGAGCTACGGTTCCAAGAGCCGCGCATGGCTACGAAAGCATCGTTCTGGTACTCCTGTGGGAACTGGGTGCCGGTGTAGAATACCATGGCCATAGGAGCGGAGTGTGCCTGATAGCTGAGGGTAGGGTTAGTGGTGCGCTTGGCGTACTCGGCGTAGGTGGTGCCCGATGGCCGGTCGCCGGGGTTGTAGTTGCCTGCGCCATAGATGTAGGGCCAACCGTAGTCGGCGCCGTCGGTAATTTTGTTGAGTTCTTCCTGCTGCTCGTCGTCGCCCAGCCAATCAATGCCGTGGTCCATGCCCCAGAACTCCTTGGTTTGCGGGTGCCAGCCGAAGCCAATGGTGTTGCGCAGACCCTTAGCAAAGATGCGCCGGTCCGAGCCGTCGGCGTTGGCTACCAGCATGGTCGCGTTTTCCGGGTTCGGCTCGGGGCAGGAGTTGCAGGTACTACCTACCGACATATACAGCTTGCCATCGGGGCCGAAAGCCAGCGTGCGGTTGGGGTGCTGCCCGCCGTCGGGTAGGTCGCTCAGTAGCAATTGGGGCCGGCCCAGCGTGCCGTCGGCCATGTTGATATCGGTGGAGTACAGCTCATTCACCGACATCACGTAGAGCCTACCGCCCTGTATGGCTAGGCCATGCGCCTGCCGGATGGTAGCTACTATCTTCTGGATGTCGGCTTTGCCGTCGTTGTTGGTGTCTTGCAGGAGCGTAACGGTGCCCGAGGCCCGGTCCGATACGTACACGTGGCCCGCATCATCCACGGCAATAATGCGGGGCTTGCCTACTCCTTCCGCAAACTTATTGACTGCAAAGCCAGCCGGCACTTTCAGCTGCTGCACGTTTGCTTCGGTGGCCGAGGTCAGCGCGGGGTAGAACACGAAGCCCTGAATCTGAGCCGTGGTAGGCTCTTTTTCATTTTCCGGTATCATCGTGTCCAGGTCGTTGCTATCATCGCTGCAACCAACCAGGCTACCCGCCGAAACTGCCAATGCAAAGGTAAATTTCTTCCAAAGATTCATAGCGCAAATGAAGGGGTTACACAAGACACTCTTCGTCCAGCAGCCATCTGGCTGCTACCGACGTGTATCCGGTTGTAACGTGCTGAATTTCTCTGGGTTATGCGCTTAAAGAGCAAAGGCAAATCAAGCAGAACCGTAGCAGAAGACTGGTATCGAGAGAAGTTAAGCGGATTGGTACTACTATCCTGTACCTGATTATAAAATAAGTATCAGATAATAAGGAATATGTATGGTATCACTGTTGAGTTGCTGCCGAGGCGGGCAGACCTGAGGGCAGGCATTCAAACAACATGAAGTTTTGATGAAGAAGTTAAGTAAAGTTGCTTCTCAGGTTGCCAGCAGCACGCGGTGGCGTCAGACACGTGTGCTTTCCAGCGGGTGTAAGAAACGCCTTTGTCCTGCACGTTACAGGCGTGCGCTAGCACGGTTCTCAGCGCACTACTTGCACCTTTCTTTCCGCCGCGTGTCGATGATGTGCGCGATTTTCCAGCCAGCGGCCAGCTTCACCAGTTGAAATGAGTTGTAGCCGCAGTGGCTGAAGGTGTTACCCAGGTAGAACTCATAGGGCGTCCAGACGCTGGCCAGGTTGGCATCAACGAGAACTTTATCGAAGGTGATGCGCTCATCCCACACCTGCTGGTGGGGTGTGCCCACTGCTTTCAGAAAGTCCGCTGGGTTTTCGGGCTGCACCTGCGTAGCGCCGCTACGGCTGCTGATGGTATGAAACACGGCCCCCGGTGCGATGGTGCTGCGCACTAGGGTGCTGTCGCCTTTGCGCATGCCCTCAAAGAACGTTTGGATGGTTTGCTTCACGGCGGCCGTTTCGGCGGTGGTGCTTTGTTGCGCTACGGCTGGGGCACTGGCGCATAGAAGCGCAAAGGCGGGTAGAAAAGCTTTCATGGAAGAGAAAAAGAGGCGTAAAAGTTTGGGTAAACTAAATCATTCCGGTCGGGGTAGTGTTATCTTGCCGTACCCAATATCCAAACTTCTATGCGTACGAAAGGCTTGTTTGACTTCAGTCCGGTATTCGGTTATTTCTTCCGTAAGAACGACCCAAACCGTAAGACCAACTTCAACCTGCGTACCATGCACTTCATTAATAAAGTGAGCATGGCGATGTTTCTGGTTGGTTTGATCGTGTTGCTTTACCGCTGGTTTATCCGCTAATAGTGTAGTAGGGGCGCATAGTATGCGCCCTTTTTGTTGTTGGGTTTTTCCGTTTTCTACCTGCGCGCACTCAGCCCGGCCAACGGGCGTATGCAGCGTGCGCCCTGCTACCTTTCTCATCGTGAACATTGAGGAATTCCGCGACTATTGCCTTCTCAAAGCCGGCGTGACGGAAGAGTTGCCCTTCGGCCCCGAAACGCTTGTATTCAAGGTAGGGGGTAAAGTGTTTGCCCTCACGCCCATCGAAACCTTCGCCAGCGTCAACCTGAAGTGCGACCCAGCCCGCGCCGTGGAGCTACGTGAGCAGTACGACTACGTGCTGCCCGGCTACCACATGAATAAAAAGCATTGGAACACCGTGCTGATTGGCACCGGAGCTAGTTACTCGCAGTTGCACCAGTGGATTGATCATTCCTATGATCTGGTGCTGGCTTCCCTACCCAAAGCGCAGCGCACAGCTATTCTACAGGAGCACGCAGCCTCCTAAGCGCAGGTAGTTCTGCGGACGCTCCCGTTAGAAGCCAAGCAAAAGGAGGGCAAGTAATTGATTACAGAGGTTTACTACCACTGAACCACGCTATGTGCGAGGCTTAGACTTAATTGGGTAATGGGGTAGGGTAGAGTTGTACGCGGCGAAGGCATTTGCATAGTACTTGCAAGAAAAACGGACTTTGTATAAGCTGTCTGTCGTGTGCAACGATATGTCGAAAAAACAAGAAAGTATTTTGTAGGCCGCATCGTAATGTACATTATGCAGGATTACCCTCTGTTTTAATATGAAACATTGATGCATTAGTAGTTTTACTATACATTTGACGTTCGATAGATAAAAGAATTTAGTACAAAAGGCTCTATGAACTTAAGTATTCTGCTTGTGCTGGCCTTGCTGCTGTTTGGCACAGAGGGCTATTCCCAAACCATCTGCTTCGAGAACTACCAGGAGAAAATAGTGGCTCCCTCGCGTAAGGCCTTGGCCACAGCGAAAACCGACAAGGAGCGGGATTCCCTGCGGTTTGCGCCGTCCGATGAATTGAAGCGCCTGGTAGGCTGTGCAATGCCTGACTTCACGGCGCAGGATGTACAAGGCCGGCCACTCAGCAAGCAGGCGTTGAATGGTAAGGTAGTGGTCATGAACTTTTGGTTTATTGGCTGCAAGCCTTGCCTGGCCGAGCTGCCGGCTCTGAATGACCTAGTAGAGCAGTATAAAGGCCAGGAAGTAGCGTTTGTGGCCTTCGGAACGGACTCGAAGCAGCGCATCGTCGATGATTTCCTGGTAAAGCAGCCTTTCAAATTCCAGCACGTGGCCGACGGTAAGCGCTACGCCGACACCTTCTTGGCCACGGCGGCTGGCTTTCCCCTGACCCTGGTTTTCGACCAACAGGGCGTGCTGCAATACGTTCACTCGGGCGGCTACATTGATGAGCGCGCCAAAACGGCTATCTACCAGCAAGTGTCGCCGGTGGTGGCCCGGTTGCTCAAGAAATAAAAGCCAGCTTCAGTAGTTTTCCCTGATAGAAGGCATACAGCCCGCCATCCTTATTTGCAACATTGTTGCAAATAAGGATGGCGGGCTGTATGTTTGCTGGACGAAACCGGGTGGCCTTGTGTACCGAACGGCTGCAACACGACGATGCATACCGACCGTTGCGCGAGTGCCCTGGTTTGCTGCTGCCGCTGCTCCATGACCTTTTTCCTCTTTGTTGTATGATGCACTCGCCCCTTTCCGATTCCCTACCCCGCAAGCTTCCCGTTACCGTGCTCAGCGGCTTTCTGGGAGCCGGCAAAACCACGCTGCTCAACCACATCCTGCACAACCGCGCCGGCCTGAAAGTGGCCGTGATTGTGAATGACATGAGCGAGGTGAACGTGGATGCCAACCAGGTAGCCCGCGAGGGTGGCCTCTCGCGCACCGAGGAAAAGCTGGTGGAAATGAGCAATGGCTGCATCTGCTGCACCCTGCGCGAAGACCTGATGCTGGAGGTGGAAAAGCTGGCCCGCGAAAACCGCTTCGACTACCTGCTCATCGAAAGCACGGGCATTTCGGAGCCACTGCCCGTGGCCCAGACCTTCAGCTTTGTGAGCGAAGACGGCACGCTGGACCTGAGCCGCTTCGCGCGCCTCGACACGTTGGTGACGGTGGTCGACGCGCTCAATTTCGCCCGCGACTTCGGCAGTATGGACCGCCTACCCGACCGCCACCTACACGACGCCGACCCGCACGACCAGCGCACCATTGTGAATCTGCTGACCGAGCAGGTGGAGTTTGCCAACGTACTCGTGCTCAACAAAGCCGACCAAGTGAGCGCGCAGCAGCTAGGTGAGATGACGGCCATTCTGCACAAGCTCAACCCCGCTGCCCGTATTGTATCTGCCTCGTTTGGCAAGGTAGCGCCCGCCGATATTCTCAACACGGGCCTATTCAATCTGGAAGCAGCCGAGCAGACGATTGGCTGGCAGGAAGAACTAGAGAAAGCCCACCACACGCCCGAAACCGAGGAATATGGCATCCGCTCGTTTGTGTTCCGCGAGGCACGGCCGTTCCACCCGGTGCGCTTCTGGCAGTATATCAGCGAGCAGTGGCACCCGGGCATCATCCGCAGCAAGGGCCTGTTCTGGCTGGCCTCCCGCCCCAACGACGCCCTGAACTGGGGCCAGGCCGGCGGCTCGCTCCGGGCCGAAAGTGCCGGCTCCTGGTGGGCCGCCGTGCCCAACCCGGAGCAGCACCCGGTGTTCCAGGAAAACCGCGACGTTATTCTGCAACGCTGGAGCCCGCAGTTTCAGGACCGCCTCAACGAACTGGTTTTTATTGGGCAGGACATGCCCGAGGCACAAATCCGGCAGGAGCTGGAAGGCTGCCTGTGTACCCCCGAAGAAGTGCAGCGCTGGCAGCACGGCGGCACCTTCCAAGACCCCTGGCCGCAACTGTAGCTCACCATTTCGCTAACTGAATGAAGCCCTACCTCTGCCGCGACTTAGTCTCGCAGTAGGGGTAGGGCTTCATGGCCGTTGTAGGTAGCCCGGAGGCGCGCAAGGTCTACCCTTGCCGCGACTTGGCCTCACGCCAGCTGAACTCGGGTTCGTAACCCAACACACGGCGTGCTTTCTCAATCGAAAGCAGGGTTTCGTGCTCGGCCAACTCTTTCCGCACCGGCACGGTAGGGAAGGTGGTAGCCATCAGCTCGGCCGAGGGCGTGGTCATCACCGTGTCGGCGTTGGCAATGATGAAGGCGTGCATACCAGTTGCCTGCCACTCAATGGCTTTGCGAATGGCCTGGGAGCCGTCGCGGGCGTCAATGTAAGACCACATGTTCCACTTGCGCTCCTCGGGGTCGTCGTTGAAGGCCGGAAACTTAGCGTAGTCGCTGGGCTCCATTACGTTGGAGAAGCGTAGGCCCACGAGTTTCATATCGGGCGTCTGGTAGCAGAACTGGCGGGCCATGTCCTCCATCAGCACCTTGGCCAGGGCATAGGCGCTCTTGGCGCGCAGAGGGTAGTCCTCGTCTACCGGGGCGTAGGGCGCGGCCTCATCGAACGGTTCCCCAAGCGTGGTTTCGCTGGATGCCCAGATGACCTGGTGAATGCCCAGTCGCCGCGCCGCCTCGAAGACGTTGTAAGTACCCATGATGTTGTTCTGAAACAAGTGGGCATCAGGGTATTGCCGGGGGGTAGGGTAGGCCGCCAGGTGCACAATGGCATCGAAAGCCTTCGGGGCCACGCCGGCATGAATTTCATGCCCCACGGAAGACAGCGCGTCCAGCGTCTGGCCAAAGTCGGCTAGGTCGGCAATGATGCCCGGCACGCCCTCGGCAGGCACCGTGTCGACTACAAATACATCGTAGTTGTGGGCTAATAGATCGGCTACGCAGGCCTTGCCCAGTTTGCCGGCACCGCCCGTCACCAGAATGCGCGGGCCCGTCGGTTGTTGTTTCTTGCTCATAAGATGCTATACGGCCAGCACCCAGCCGGCACGCGCCAGCCGTCCGGCCACGGGCGTATACGGAAAAAGCGACTCGTTGGCGCAGTGGGTAGGGATACAAGATTATGTGTCTTATCGTTGCAGTCGTTGCCCGTCATGCTGAGCTTGTCGAAGCATGACGGGCAACGATGAGATTACCTCATGCGCTTCAAGCCGACAATAAGCCGGTAAGCTCTCCGGTATACGTCAGTGTGAGCTGGTGCATGGCCCGGGTGCACGCCACGTAGAGCATCCGCTTATCAACCTCCGTTTTATACTGCCGAGCAGAGGCAAAGGGCACCAACACCGCATCAAACTCAAGCCCTTTTGCCAGGTGGGCCGATGTCAGGATAATACCTTCCCGAAAAGTGGTAGACTCTGGCGTGAGCAGTTGTACATCAGACGCTTGCAGTGCCTGATATACTTCTTCGGCCTGCCGCTGCGTTTTGCAAATGATGCCCAGTGAATGATACCCCGAGCCGTTGAAATCGGTTACTGCCTGCTGAATAGCCGCTAGTTCCTCGCTGTGACTGTTGCAGCGTATCAGTTGTGGCTCCGGACCGTGTCGCTCCAGCGGAATGATATCGGGATTGGGCGTGATGCGCTGCGCAAAGGCAGTAATTTCCAAGGTAGAGCGGTAGCTGCGGTGTAGCTTCATTACCTCGGCCTGCGGAAAAACGCGCTCAATGGTTTCGGCCGAGGAGGCGCTATACGGATTCACCGTTTGGCTCACGTCGCCCAGAATGGTCTTGCGGCACCGAAACAAGCGCGACAGCACAGCGTACTGCATCGGCGTGTAGTCCTGCATCTCATCTATGAGCAGGTGCTTCACGTGTTCGTAGGCGGGAATGCCTTCCAGGCGCAGGCGGAGGTAGATGAGGGCAAACACATCGGCGTATTCCAGGTGCAGGCGGTGGTGGTCGAGCTTCAGCAACTCGGGGCGGCCCATCCACTGGTAGAAATCCCGGTAGAAGTCCAGCACGTTGTTGAAGCGAAACAAGCGGGGAAGGGCTTCACCAATGATGGATTTCTCCCTACCCGTGAGCTTGCGGCCGGTGGCGTCGCGCACGTAGGTGCGGATATCCTGCGCCACCTGCGCAAAGCGTTTCAGGAGCGGCACCCGGTGGTAGGCCTTAAACTTTTGCTGAATAACCGCGGCCGGCACCACCGTGCTACCCACCCGCAGCTCCCGCGCCGCGAAGTAGTTGTTCTCCACATGAATCAGGTACTGGTTCAGCTTGCTCAGGAACTCAAACGACGATTTGAACTGGATGCGTTCGATGAAGGCGGAGTCGTGCTTGTCCAGCAACGCCGCTACCTGCTCGAAGAACGTCTGGAACGAGTACCGGCTGTCGAGCAGATCGGCGGCCAGCTCCTCCATGCCCAGCTCGGGAATGTGCTCCTCGCCCAACTCGGGTAGCACGTTGGAGATATAGTCGGCAAATACCTTGTTGGGCGAGATGATGAGAATGTCCTTGGCCGCAATGGTTTCGCGGTAGCGGTAGAGTAGGAACGCCAACCGGTGCAGGGCAATGGAGGTTTTGCCCGAGCCGGCCACGCCCTGAATAATCATCACCGGCGCGGTTTCGTTGCGAATCACCGCGTTCTGGTCGCGTTGAATGGTGGCTACGATGGTCTTCATTTTGTCATCCGAAGACTTGGCCAGCTCCTGTTGCAGCACGTCGTCGTGGATGTTCACGCCGCTGTCGAGCAGGAATTCCAGGCGACCATCGCGGATTTTGTACTGCCGTTTCCGCTCGATGGTGCCCTGCACTTCGCCCTTGGGGGTAGGGTAGGCGGCGTCGCCCAACTCATAATCGTAGAATAGGGAGGAAATAGGCGCGCGCCAATCGTAGATCAGGTTCTGACGGTGCTGCTCATCAAAGAAAGAATGCACGCCGATGTAGACGGGCTCGCCTGCTTTGCCCTGCGGCGCGAAATCTAATCTTCCAAAATACGGCGACTGGATGAGCTTGAAGAGCTTGCGTTTGCGCGATACCGCGGCCTCGCCGGTAAACGCCATGCGGTCGATGGACTGGCCGGCGGCCACCATATCCGCGTCGTCCATGCCCGACTGGTGCTCGTGGATATACTGCTTTTTCTGCCGCAGCTCGCTGGAAAACTGCTTCACGGCCTCATCCACCCGTCGGATGGCCAGCGTCAGCTTCTCCTTGATTTCTTCCAGGTATTCGCGCTCTTCTTGCTCGGTTGCGTTCATCACGGATTGTACTTGCTAAAACGGCCGCAAAGGTGGCCGTAAATTCATCAGAAAAGAAGCCCATCTGAGTGCTCAGATGGGCTTCTGCATGGGTCATTATCTGTAGCCGAGGAGTTCAGCCCCAGGGCGTAAAAACTTACACCACCACGTTCACCATACGACCGGGTACGACAATCACCTTCTTGGCAGCTTTGCCATCGCCGAAACGGGCGAGAAAATCAGAGCCGAGCACGGCGTCCTCAATCTCCTTGGCCGTGGCCGTAGCCGGGAATTGCAGTTGCTCGCGCACCTTGCCGTTGATAGCTACTGGGTAATTCACCGAGTCTTCTACCAGGTATTCTTCCTTGAACTCGGGGAAGCTGGCGTAGCTCACACTGCCCGCCTCGTGGCCCAGCTCCTGCCACAGCTCCTCGGCCAAGTGCGGTGCGTAGGGCGACACAATGAGCAGTAGTGGCTCCAGCACGGCGCGCTTGTGGCAGCGCAGGGACGTCAGCTCGTTCACGCAAATCATAAACGTGCTGACCGACGTGTTGAACGAGAACTTTTCAATGTCTTCCTCGGCTTTGCGAATGGCCTTGTGCAAGGCCTTCAGCTCCTGCGGGGTAGGCGCCTCGTCGGTTATGGCCAGCGCGCCATCCTCGGGGTGGAACAGGCGCCATAGCTTCTTCAGGAAACCCGAAACGCCGCTCATGCCACTGGTATTCCACGGCTTGAACTGCTCCAAGGGACCAAGGAACATCTCGTAGAGGCGCAGGGCGTCGGCGCCGAACTTGTTGATGAGGTCGTCGGGGTTAACCACGTTGTGCTTCGACTTCGACATTTTCTCTACCTCCGCGCCGCAGACGTAGGTGCCGTTATCTTCGAGGATAAACTCAGCGTTAGCGTACTCCTCGCGCCAGTTCTTGAAGGCTTCGATGTCGAGTACGTCATTGTCGACAAAGTTGACGTCGACGTGCAAGGCGGTAGTATCGTGTTCTTTACGCTTATCAGAAGTGACAAACGTATTGGTGCCATTAATACGATATACAAAGTTTGACCGCCCCAAAATCATCCCCTGGTTGATCAGCTTTTGGAACGGTTCACCAGCCGAAACCAAACCCAAATCCTTCAGGAATAGATACCAGAAACGGGAGTAGAGCAAGTGACCAGTGGCGTGTTCGGCGCCGCCCATGTAGAGGTCCACGTTGTGCCAGTAGGCCTCAGCCTCTTTGCCCACAAAGCGGCCGTCGTTGGTGGGGTCCATGTAGCGGAGGTAGTACCACGAGGAGCCGGCCCAGCCGGGCATGGTGCTGAGCTCGTACTCGTACTTGCCCTCGTATTTCCAGTCTTTGGCGCGGCCCAGGGGCGGCTCGCCGGTTTCGGTGGGCTTGTACTCGTCGATTTCGGGCAATACCAAGGGAAGCTCCGACTCGGGCAGGGGGTAGGCGGTGCCGTCCTTGTAGTAAATCGGGATGGGCTCGCCCCAGTAGCGCTGCCGGCCAAAAATGGCGTCGCGGATGCGGTAGTTTACCTTGCCTTTGCCCAGGTTCTTTTCTTCGAGCGCAGCAATGAGCTTGGTGGTCGCATCCTTATACGTGAGGCCGTTGATCAGCTCGGAATTGATATAGTGACCTTCCTTGGTATTATCAGCTTCTTCGTCAATCTGTTGCGTATCAAGCACCGGCACGATGGGCAGGTTGAAGTGCTTAGCGAAAAGGTAGTCGCGCTGGTCGCCGCTGGGTACGGCCATTACGGCACCGGTACCGTAGCCAGCCAGCACGTAGTCGGCCAGCCAGATGGGCACCTGCTCGCCGCTGATAGGGTTGAGGCAATAGCTGCCCGTAAACACACCCGAAACCGTCTTCACGTCAGCCATCCGGTCGCGCTCCGAGCGGCGCTTGGCCGCGTCGATGTAGTCCTGCACGGCCTGCTGCTGCTCGGGGGTAGTCAGCTGAGCAACCAGCTCATGCTCAGGCGCCAGCACTAGGAACGTCACGCCGTAGATGGTATCCACGCGGGTCGTGTACACCTTAATAACCTGATCCTGCGCTTCGGCTAGCGGAAACGCTACCTCGGCCCCAATGGAGCGGCCAATCCAATTACGCTGCATTTCCTTCACGGCCTCGGGCCAGTCGATGGTATCGAGGCCCTGGAGCAGGCGGTCGGCGTAGGCGGTGATGCGCAGGTTCCACTGCGGCATCAGGCGACGTTCCACGGGGAACCCTCCGCGCTCCGAGAGGCCGTCTTTCACCTCATCGTTGCTGAGCACCGTGCCCAATTGGGGGCACCAGTTTACGTAGGTATCTGACTGATAGGCCAAACGGTAGGGTAGGAGCGCAGCCATGCGCTCCGGCTCCGACTTTGCCTGCCACTGCGCAGCCGTGAAGTGCGGGCGTTCCTCATCGTCGCCGGCGGCCTGAATGCCGGTGGTGCCGTTCTGCTCAAACTGCGCAATCAGTGTATCCACCGATTCGGCGCGGTCGGCCGCGAGGTTATACCAGCTATTGAACAGCTGAATGAAAATCCACTGCGTCCACTTGTAGTAGCTGGGGTCGGAGGTGCGTACCTCACGCGTCCAGTCGTAGCTGAAACCCAGGGAGTTGAGTTGCCGAATATAGGTCTCGATGTTCTTCTCCGTGGTTAGGGCTGGGTGTTGGCCCGTTTGGATGGCGTACTGCTCGGCGGGTAGGCCAAACGAGTCGAAACCCATGGGGTGTAGCACGTTGAAGCCCTGCAACCGCTTGTAGCGCGACACGATATCGGAGGCAATGTAGCCCAACGGGTGCCCCACGTGCAGCCCTGCCCCCGAGGGGTAAGGAAACATATCCAGCACGTAGTAGTGTGGCTTTTCGGACTGGTTTTCAGCCTTGAAAGTGTTACGTTCGTGCCAGAATTTCTGCCACTTTTGTTCAATGTCCTGAGGATGATAGCCGGGCATACGGGGTCGGGTTACTACGAAGTACTAAAGGGCGAAATTACGGGAAAGGTGGCGAATAGCGGCTAGCGAAAGGCCGTTAGCTTTGGCAACGCTAA
The DNA here is from genome assembly GCF_019334315.1 of Hymenobacter profundi. GTDB lineage: Bacteria > Bacteroidota > Bacteroidia > Cytophagales > Hymenobacteraceae > Hymenobacter > Hymenobacter profundi. The sequence goes on along the minus strand of NZ_JAHWGL010000105.1, from coordinate 1,473 downwards.
GTGACACTGATCAGCCAGGACCCAAAACACATTCAGTTTGTTTGCTCTATGGCTTATGGCCAAAGCCTCTTTCCAACCTTTCGCAGCCAGCCAGTATGGAGTGAGGCGTGAGAATGTTACTTGCCGGCAAATAAGTAGCCTAATTGTGCTTGATACAAGGTATTACGCGGCCCATTGGGGCTAAGGGTGGTTAGGTCATTGGCGTAGCGCAACGTAATACCGAGGCCCATCGGCAGCTGATAACCTACTCCAGCTACGGCACCCAGCACCAGTCGATTAGAACCGTTTAGATCGGTAAAGGTGCCATTGGGGGTTTGCGAGCGTGCGGCGGCGAGAAAACTAATTTGAGGTCCAAGCTCGAAAATGAAACCAGAAGCATTAATCTTGGCCAATACCGGTAAGTCTATGTAATGCAGGCGTTGCCGATATTCGCCACCAAAAGATACAGGTCCTTTAGATCCCTTCATGGAATACAGCAACTCTGGCTGAATAGAGAAGAATCCATCTGCTGTCAATGGAATCTGTGCGAAGCCGCCCGCCGCAAAGCCCCACAGCCGTTCAGGGCGGGTGATGTTTCTGAAATAGACGTTGCTATAATTCGCTCCTGCTTTTATACCAAAACGAACATTTTGCGCTTGTGAGGACAGGCTGCCTGTCAATAAAATAATGCTGGTTAACAGTAGTTTTTTCATGACCGCAAGATAAGTCTGTGCCCATCGCAGCCAAATACAATAGTTAATAATCCGCCAATAAGTCGCGCCCGTCCCAGGTGCCCTCGCTGCTCAGCACCCGAAACCGCGCAAACAGCTCCTCGCCGTACCACTGCTCCTGGCGCGTCCGCCGAATCACCTCCTTGTGCGTGGCGTCGCGGTAGGCGTACTGCTGCATTGCCCTGGCCGATTCCCACATGCTGAATGTGGCCTGCCGCACAATGGGCAGTTCGCCCAACCCAATAGATGCCACCACGCCGGGCGCATGGGCCACGGCCGCGCTGGTAGGGGCCACGTAGCGCCAGAAGCGCGGCGTTTTTCGCAGGCGAATGGAGGCCCGCGTGAGCACCGCCATAGGTCCGTCCAAATCAGGCATTTCGGTGGTGGCTACGTCAAATGGCTGTACGCCGTCCCACAGGCCGTGGGCTTTCAGCGGTTGCAGGCGGGCAGTCCAGATTTCGGTGCTGCGCTCCTGATAGGCCTGCCATTGCGGGTGGGTAGCAAAAAAAGCCGCGGCGGCTTCGGCCGAGTCCCACGCAGCCATCAGTACGTAGCGTTGCAGATTGGGCCAGACTCCAAAGCCGCCATCGGCGCCCGTGCCGGCGAGCTTGAAAAAGCGCAGGCCGACCGCACGTTTTAGAGGCGCCTGCGCGGTGCCCATCTGGGCCAGACCCCAACGCGCCGTGCCGGGTTGTAGGGTGATGACGGAAAAGGTAGTGAGGGACAAGGAAGAAGGTGTCTGAACCACGGATTCGCTCGGATT
>NZ_JAHWGL010000104.1 GCF_019334315.1 Hymenobacter profundi | reverse complement strand
GAGGTAGGCACTGAAGGCAAGCTCGGCGGGCAAGCCGTGGTGCCGAACGTGAGCGGCACATGGAAAGAGTTGACCGATAACGTGAATACGATGGCCTCCAACCTGACTAGTCAGGTTCGTGATATTGCCAACGTGGCCACCGCCGTAGCCCGTGGCGACCTGAGTCAGAAGATGACGGTGAACGTGAAGGGCGAGATTCTGGAATTGAAAGATATTCTCGACCAGATGGTGGACTCCCTGAATGTGTTTGCGGGCGAGGTGACGCGCGTATCACGCGAGGTAGGCACCGAAGGTATCTTGGGCGGGCAAGCCGTGGTACCAAACGTAGCCGGCACGTGGAAGGAGCTGACCGACAACGTGAACACAATGGCCTCGAACCTGACCAGTCAGGTGCGCGACATTGCCAACGTGGCCACCGCTGTAGCCAAAGGTGATTTGAGTCAGAAAGTAACGGTTGATGTGAAAGGTGAGCTGCTCCAGCTCAAAGAGAACCTCAACCGCATGGTGGACTCGCTGAACATCTTTGCGGGCGAGGTAACCCGCGTAGCGCAGGAGGTAGGCACTGAAGGCCGCCTAGGCGGCCAGGCCAGCGTGCCCGGCGTGAGTGGTGTGTGGAAAGACCTGACTGACAACGTAAATACCATGGCTGCCAACCTCACTACCCAAGTACGTGGGCTGGTGAAGGTAGTAACGGCCGTATCGCAGGGCGACCTGACCCAGAGCCTAGAGCTGGATGCCAAAGGCGAAGTAGCCGATCTAGCCGATACCATTAACCGTATGGTGGCTGACCTAAACCGCTTAGCCGTGGAGGTCAGCCGCGTAGCCAAGGTAGCTGGGGTAGAAGGCAAGCTGACCGAGCGCGCCACCGTGGGTGGCGTGAGCGGTTCTTGGAAAGAACTGGTGGATACGCTCAACGACCTGCTCGAATCCATTGCCTCGCCGGTGCTGGAAGTGAGCCGCGTAGTGCGGGGCATCTCCGAGGGCGACCTGACCCAGCACGTGGAAGTACCCACCGCTGGCGACATCGAAGCCATGTCGAGTGCCCTGAACCTGGCCGTGGAAAACCTGAACGAGCTGTTGGGCGAAATCAACGACTCGGCTCAGGTAGTAGGGCAGTCTTCGGGCGAAATGGCCATGAAAGGCCAAGAGATGAGCCGCGTGACGGTAGACGTAGCCCTTGCCATGCAGCAGATGGCCGAGGGCGCGCAGAACCAAGCCCTAAAAACCGATCAGGCCTTCAAGCTGATCGAAGAGATTATGCAGGCCACCAAAGAAACCGCCGGCAAAGCTGATGTGGGGATTAAGGCCGCTATTCTGGGTGAGCAAACCTCTCAGTTGGGCTTGAAAACGGTGGCGGAAGTGGTGAAAAACATGGAAGAGATTTCCAGCGCCGCTACCCAAACCTCACGCACGATTGAGGTCCTGAGCACTCGTTCGCAGGAAATTAGCACGTCGCTGGGCGTTATCACCGACATTGCGGCTCAAACCAACCTGCTGGCTTTGAACGCAGCCATTGAGGCCGCCCGCGCTGGCGAAGCTGGTCGTGGTTTTGCGGTGGTAGCCGAGGAAATTCGGAAGCTAGCAGAAAGCTCCCGTCGCTCAGCCAACGAAATCAGCACGCTGGTAGATGATGTGAAGAAGGACACCACAACGGCCGCCGCCGCTATTTCCACTATGGAAGGACGCGTAATGAAAGGCAAGAACGCCACCTTCGAGGCTAGCGCTGCCTTTAAGAATATTGCAACCAGCAGCGGCGAAACCCTGCGCACTTCCCGCGATATTCTCACGGCCACCGAAATTCAAAAGGCCTCAATTGGCGATGTGGTGAAGTACGTGGAGGAAGTGGTAGCCATTGCCGAGCAAACGGCCTCTGGCACCCAGCAGGTAGCCAGCACAGCCAAGCAGCTCTCTACCTCCATGCAGGAGCTAACGACTTCCAGCCAGAACCTAACCGACATTGCCGATGACCTACAAGACGGACTGGCGGCCTTCCTGCTGATGGAAGAGGAGGAACCAGAGCCCGAACCCGAACCAGAGCCACAGCGACGCCTGGGTCTACGGCGGCGTGAACAAGCGAAAGCCGCCGCTGCTGCCGCGGCGCCATCAACCAATGGCACTGCGTCGCAACGCCCCCAGGCAGCCGCTCCACGGCCGACCAAGCCCGAAGCGCCGACCGCTCGGCGTGGTACGGCTCCTGCTGCATCTGTCGAACCAAACGAGAATAGCAACGGTCAGAAAAAAACGTCCCGCGCGAAAGCTCGCACCGAGAAGCCCTCGGCTGATGGTAAGGCTACCAAGCCGGAAGCATCTGCCTCTGCCAAACCGACACGTAAGGCGCGCACAAAATAAATAACCTCCTGGGGTAGGGAGTGGGCCAGTCTGAATGCAGGCTGGCCTATACACCGCATCCGTAAGCATTTGCTGCATGGCAGACACCGATAACGCCACCAACGAAAAGAAAACCACCAAGCAGGAGCCTCTAATTCAGCTGATCGTATTTCGCCTGGGCGACGAAGACTATGGGATTCGGATTGAACAGGTGAAGGAAGTGACGCTGACGCCTGAAATAGCGCGTATGCCCAAAACGCCGGATTTCGTGAAGGGCATTGCCAACCTGCGGGGCGATATCATCACGATTATCGACCTAGAAGAGCGGTTTCAGCTGCGCTCAGCCGGAACGGAAATGCCTGCCGTTAGCTATACGATGGCGATTGAGGGTAAGGAGTACACCATCGGGATTGTGGTGCGTGAGGTGCCGCAGCCGCTGTCTATTCCTGCTTCCATCATCGAAAAAGCACCTGAATTTATTCAGGACATCAACATTCACGACAAATACATCGAAGGTATTGCCAAGGTAAATGGGCGCATTATCGTGGTATTGGATATGTTGAAGCTGCTGACGCCCGCCGAAATCATGCAGCTACCCGCAAAAAGCTAATCTTCGCCTGTTTCCCTACGTACAAGAGCCGGGGCGGCCCATTGTCCTGCTCCCTCTTCTCTAAACTTAGACTACTGCACTCTTTTCGTATGAAAAACCGCATTCTCATTGTAGACGATTCCTTCTACATGCGCACGATGCTCAAGAATATGCTCACCGACGCGGGCTACGAAGTGGTAGGCGAAGCCGCAAACGGTCAGCAAGCCCTGGAAATGGCTGCCGCTACCCGGCCCGACCTCATCACCCTCGACGTTATTCTGCCCGACAATACAGGCCTGGACGTGCTGAAAGGCATCCGCGAAGATCAACCCGACGTGAAAGTGGTGATGTGTAGCGCCGTGGGGCAGGAAGTAATCGTGAACGAAGCTCTGGAAAGCGGTGCTACGGCCTACATCGTCAAGCCTTTCTCGGAGGAGAAAGTGCTGGAAATTGTGGGCAGCGCTTTGCAAACCAGCGGTTCCAGCGAAGCCTAAGCCTGTTTTCTTTGTGCGCGGCCCATGGTGCCGTCACTTGTAGTACCCATTTCGTGTCTAGTCCTTTCACTCCTATTTCTGTCCTAATTGGCAATTTGCCACCGCTGGTGCGGGCGGAATTGGTGTGCCTGTTGCGTAGCGAACCCGCTTGGCAGGTAGTGCCGGTGCAACCGGCACGGGGTAGGATAGCCGTCACGGCCCGACAATATCAGGTAGACTTAGTGATTGCCGATGAAAGTGGCATGATGGAGCTGGCTGAGCTGGCACAGGTGCATCCGGTGCCAGTGGTTTTATACAGTGCTTTCTCGTTGGGGGGCGCTCGTCTCCGGCAGGCTACCCGCTGGAATGTGCACGACTATTTTGGGCCTTGGGTACCGCAGGAAAGCCCGGCATTTTTCAATTGGCGGTTGTCCTTGTTGCAGAAACTACGGTCGGTCGTTACACATCCTGAGACATTTGTCCAAGCATTGCCGGAGGCAGGGCCTACCTCACTACCCACTGGTATTGTGGTGCTAGGGGGGTCTACGGGCGGTTCGGCAGCTGTGGAAAGCGTAGTGCATCAACTACTCCCTTCCAACTGTGCTATTTTAGTGGCGGTGCATCTGCCGGCCCTTTTCACCCAAACACTGGTAGACCGTCTGCGCCGTGTTACGTCGCTGCCTGTAGTGAACGGCAAAGCGGGCACCATCCTGACGCCCGGTAAAATAATAGTGGTGCCCGGTGGCGGCAACACCACCATCAAAACAGCCACGGGCACGCCCTGGATTAGCTGGCAAACCAGCTTCACAGAGGTGGAGCTTAGTGCTCCCAACAACCTACCATCTATCGATCTGTTGATGCAATCTGCTGTGCAGACGACGGGGCGACCCACGCTGGGCGTTATTCTCAGTGGCCTGGGTAACGATGGGACGCAAGGCGCCCGTACTATTCGCCAGCGCGGCGGGCAAGTGATTGTGCAGCGTGGGGCTGCCGTAGCCGCTATGCCCCAATCGGTGCTGCAAGCGGGGTATGCTGATCAGGAACTGTTACTAAAAGACATTCCTAGTTATATCAATCGCTTTGCGTTGCAGGCCCGGCCTGGCCGCCGCCTGGTTTCTTCTATTTCTCCCGCTAGTCAGCTATGAAATCGAGAGAAGAAGAATACCGCGAAATATTTATGGTGGAGGCGCTCGAGTACTACGACGCCATGAGCCGCCATATTAGTGAGTTAGAGAAAAATCCGGCAGATGCGGCGGCGCTCAACGAGCTGTTTCGCCTGATGCACAACCTGAAAGCTAACGCCCGCGCCATGGGCTACCCTGCCATCAGCGAGGTAGCGCACCGCATGGAAACCATCTTCGGCCTCATCCGCGACAAAGAGCGCACCTTTGAGGGTAACGTGGTGCCGGTGCTGTTCACTGGGGTAGACACCATAGGCGAAATGATTCGGGCAGTAGGCGCCGGCAACGAACTGCCTTCCGCTGACACGCTGCTGGCGAATCTTGACCGATTGGTGAACGGTGAGGAGCCTATCCTGGAAGACCAACCGGAAGCCGATGACGACGATGCCAACCGCAAACTGGAGTTGTCGGATCTGGTATATATTCAGATCAAGAAGCTCGACCACCTGATGAATCTCGTAGGAGAGCTGATCATTGACCGCGACCGAATCCTGACACTGAGCAAGGAAAGCGACAGCCCGGCGTTGCAAGCCACGGCTGCCCATTTATTCCGCATTTCCGATGAGTTGCAGTACAGCATCATGGACGTGCGCTTGGTGAATGTAGGCTCATTATTCAACAAGTTTCCGCGAGTGGTGCGCGACGTGGCGGCCGCCGAGAAGAAAGATATTGCGCTGGAGGTAGACGGTCAGGATATCCAGATTGACCGCAACATCCTACAAATCATTACCGATTCACTGCTGCACTTAGTGCGCAACGCCATTGGACACGGCATTGAGGCGCCAGCCGTGCGCGAGCAAGCCGGCAAGCCAGCCCAAGGCCAACTGACACTAGCTGCTCAAACGGAGCGCGACAACGTCTTGATTCAAGTATCCGACGACGGGGCCGGTATCAACGTAGATAGTGTGCGCCGCAAGGCTGTGGAACGTGGCCTGGTAAGTGCCGAAGCAGCTCAGCAGCTCGACGATGATGCCGTGCGGGCGTTTCTGTTTGAGCCGGGCTTCTCCATGGCGAAGGAAATCACCGACATTTCGGGCCGTGGGGTAGGGCTAGATGTTGTGAAGCTGGCTATCGACTCGCTCGGGGGGCAATTGCGCGTCAGTTCTACTCTAGGCAAAGGCACCACGTTCACGCTGGTGTTGCCTACCTCTATTGCGGTAAAAGGCGCCCTGCTTTTCGAGTTGGATGCACGCAGCTACGCCATTCCGCTGATGCACACCGACTCGGTGGTATCGTTGCAGCCGGAGGACTTGCACGTGGTAGGCGGCTTGCTGCTGGCCGAGGTACAGGACGAAAACGTGCCCGTGGTGGACTTGCGCCGCTTGTTGCATAATGGCGACGGCCCATTGCCGCCCGCCAACCGCCACGAGTTACAAGGCCGGCAGGACATCATCATCGTCAATTACAATAATCGTAAGCTGGGCCTGATCATTGACCGGTTTCTGCGTCAGCAGAGCATCGTAATCAAGCCCATGAGTAAACCGCTTGATACTATTGATTTGTTCGGGGGGGTAACCCTTTTGGGAAGCGGCCAGGTTTGCCTGGTGCTGGATGTACCCGCTCTCACCCGACTTTTTTTAGCCAAGCGCCCATAAAACACGTACTTGCAGACACCGGACAATCTCAACCGTTGAGAAATGCCGCTTAATTGATACATTCCTATGGATTTGCACATGACAGAACTAGAGCGGGACATCATCCGCGAGATTCTGAACATTGGCCTGGCTAGGGCAGCTGACTCCTTCGCGGTAATTGCGCAGGAGCGGGTGCTGCTAGAGGTGCCCAACCTGGACCTAGTGCCGGGCAGCAACATCCTGGGGCGCGTGCACGAGTACGAGGGTACGCACGTCATCATTCAGTCTGATATTAAGGGTGACTTCAACGGCACCACGCTCATGTTCTTTTCGGGGCAGCATGTGCAGCGACTTTCCAAAGTGTGCCTGCGGATGAATGTGAGCGACAGCATCAAGATAGACGCGATGCAGGAATCATTGCTACTGGAAATAAGCAACATTATTACGGGGGCTTTGGTAACGCAGCTAGCTAACATTCTAAAGTCGAATATCTACGGCGCGCCGCCCGTGGCACCTCGCGGCAATATCGCGGACTCGCTCAATAGCCTGATGAGCAACCGGCCCATGGTGCAACCGCTGATTTTCTCGGTTATCACCCAGTTTTCCGACAAGGACAACTCCGTGGAATTGCCACTGATGATTTTCTTTGACCGCGAGACGTTTGCTAAAATGCTGGAGATTATCCGCACCTATAACTTCATGGGCGGGCAAGCCCCGGCGTAAGTACGCCGTTTGCGAAGTATTTTCGCGCTGGCTATTGTTTGGTTGACTACTAGCGTACTCAGCCGGACGGTAGCTGGCGTTTTGTTTTCATTCGTTTTTTTACCGCTTTTTCATGGAATATTCCGCTGATTCTTCGCTGGAACAAAAGCTGGCTAACTTCGACCCCAATGCACTTGGTGACACGGCGGGCGGGGTGTATGGCCTACCCTTCACGGTGGAGGAAGCTCAAATGGTAATTGTGCCCGTGCCGTGGGAAGTCACTGTTTCCTACCGTGCTGGTACCGCCGAAGCCCCCGAAGCTATCCGCGACGCCTCATTGCAAGTAGACCTCTATGACCCAGATATTCCGGATGCGTGGCGCCTGGGTCTGGCGATGGAGGAAGTAGATGAGCACTGGGCTCAGGAAAGTCGTACCCTACGCGAGCAGGCCGCCAGCTACATCGGCTGGCTGGAGGCGGGCCAACCCGCCGCCGATGCAACGCGTTTTGCCGGCACAGCCAACGCCATCAGCCAACGTGGCCAGGAACTGCTCATGTGGCTGAAAAATAAGAGCGGCGCCCATCTCGACGCTGGCAAAGCCGTGGTCGTGCTAGGCGGTGACCATAGTACGCCGCTAGGCTACCTACACGCCCTAGCCGAGCGCCACCAGGAGTTCGGTATCCTGCAAATCGACGCGCATTGCGACCTGCGTCCCGCCTACGAGGGGTTCACGTATTCGCACGCTTCCATTATGCACAACGCTCTGCAACTGCCGCAGGTGAAGAAGCTGGTGCAGGTAGGCATCCGTGATTTGTGCCAGCAGGAGGCCGAAACCATCGACCAATCGGGCGGGCGCGTGGTAATGTTCCACAACCGTTTTCTGCGCGATGAGATGTACGCCAAGAAATCGTGGAAAAAGCAGTGCGGCAAAATCATCGCGCAGCTACCTCAAAAAGTATACATCAGCTTTGATATTGATGGGCTGGACCCCAAGCTGTGCCCCGGTACCGGCACGCCCGTACCCGGCGGATTGGAGTTTGAGGAAGCCGTATATCTGGTGCGGCAAATTGTGCGCTCGGGCCGCGAAATCATTGGTTTCGACCTGAACGAAGTAGCCCCCGGCGACACCGAATGGAATGCCATTGTAGGTGCTCGACTACTCTACAATCTGTGCAACTGGATGGCCGTATCGCAGGGCCGTTTGAAAGCGCGCAAAGCCGAATAGGTTATATAGCCGAACGCTAATGCTGTATTTGCGTATGAATGGACCAGCCTGCGGTTGCAGGCTGGTCTTTTTTCTCTCCCCAACCCTCTCCAATCATGGGATTCATACTCAAACTCCTGCTTACGGCTATTCTGACGTACTTACTGGCCTCGTTCCTGCCCGGCGCGCACATCGATGGGTTCGGCTCGGCTATTTGGCTGGTTATCGTGTTGGCACTACTCAACGCGTTTGTGAAGCCAATTTTGCAACTCATTGGCCTACCCATCACCATCATCACCCTGGGCTTGTTCCTGCTGGTTATCAATGCCCTGATCGTCATGCTGGCCAGCTATCTACTGAGCGGCTTCGAAATCAGCGGTTTCTTTGCAGCGCTACTGTTTAGCATTGTGCTGTCGTTGGTAACTACGGTTGTAGACAAGGTAGTTGACTAACTATCAATAAAGCCAAAGAAAAAGCCGGCTGCTCATACAGAGCAGCCGGCTTTTTCTTTGGCTTAGCGCTATATACTTACAGCCGCCGCAGCTGCGCGCCCAGCGCCGTCAGGCGCTTGTCGATGTGCTGGTAGCCGCGGTCAATTTGCTCCACGTTCTCAATCACGCTGCGGCCCTCAGCCGATAGCGCCGCAATGAGCAGCGCTACCCCAGCCCGGATGTCGGGCGAGGTCATGCTGATGCCGTGCAAGCGCGTGCGCTTATCCAGCCCAATAACGGTGGCGCGGTGCGGGTCGCAGAGGATAATCTGGGCACCCATGTCGATCAGCTTGTCTACGAAGAACAGACGCGACTCAAACATTTTCTGGTGAATCAGCACCGTACCTTTGGCTTGAGTGGCTACTACCAGAATGATGCTGAGTAGATCGGGGGTGAGGCCAGGCCAGGTGTGGTCCGAGATGGTCAGGATGCTACCATCAAGGTAGGTATTGATTTCGTAGTGGTCCTGGGCCGGAATGTAAATGTCATCATCCCGAAATTCCAATTGAATGCCCAGCTTGCGGAACGTATCCGGAATCAGGCCCAACTCCGCAATCTGGCAGTTCTTGATGGTGATTTCGGAGCCCGTCATGGCCGCCAACCCGATGAACGAGCCGATTTCAATCATGTCGGGCAGCATGCGGTGCTCGGTGCCGCCAAGGCTTTCCACACCTTCTATAGTGAGCAGGTTGGAGCCGATGCCGTTGATTTTGGCACCCATGCGTACCAGCATTTTGCATAGTTGCTGGAGGTAGGGCTCGCACGCGGCGTTGTAAATAGTGGTAGTGCCCTCGGCCAGCACGGCCGCCATCACGAGGTTGGCGGTGCCCGTTACGGAGGCCTCATCCAACAGCATGTAGGTGCCTTGTAGCTTGCCGTCGGTGCTGATGCGGTAGAAGTCGTTGCCTTCCAGTGTGAGCTTACCACCCAGTTTTTCGAGGCCCACGAAGTGCGTGTCTAGCGGACGGCGGCCAATTTTGTCGCCGCCGGGGCGTGGGAGCTGGCACTTGCCGAAACGAGCTAACATCGGCCCCAGAATCATCACCGAGCCGCGCAGCGCCCTACCCTGGGCCACAAAGGCTTCCGTATCGAGGTAGTCTAAATGCACGTCGTCGGCCTGAAATACGTAGGTGTCGACGCCAATCTTGCCCACCTTCACACCCATGTCGCGTAGCAGCTCAATGAGCTTATTCACGTCGCGGATATCGGGAATATTGCTGATGGTGACCGGCTCGGCGGTGAGCAGCACGGCGCACAAAATCTGGAGCGCCTCATTTTTGGCGCCCTGGGGGATGATTTCGCCCTTGAGGGGCTGGCCGCCGATTACTTCAAAAGATGCCATTTTTTAGGAGCTAGTAGCTAATAGCGGTCGGCTATCAGCTTTTCAAGGCGTTGGGAGAGAAATTGAGGGGACAAAGCTAACAGCTAACTACCATTAGCCAACAGCTAACAATAAAGCTTACTGCGGCGGTTGTTGCGGCTCCTGACGGCCTTTTTTACCGCGGCCGCGCTGTTTATCGCGGCGGTTGTTGTTGCCGGAACTACCGCGCCGGTCGTTGCGGTCGTTGCGGGGCTGCGGCACGATGAAAGGTGCTGGCCGGCCGTTGGTCGCAAACTCGAAGAGATTCTGCGCGTCTACCTGCGCCGGGTCGAGCGTGAGCTTACCTCCCGACAGCTCTTTCAGGTGCTTCAGGATGGTCACGTCTTTGGCGTTTTCCTTGTTGTAGGAACGGTACAAAAACTTCATGGTCCGCCCGATGGTGATGGTGGCCTGTTCGCGTTCCGCCGGGTCTTCCAACTCGGACGCCTGCTCAATCATCAGTTCCACGCCGCGGCCATAGGTTTTGAGCTTGGGGGCTTTGGCAGGGTAGGGGACGCGAGCAGGCTTGGCTTGGTTGAGGGTGCCCTGCATGGTTACGGGCGCGTCCACGTCCAGGTCCTCACCGGCCATAATGTAGAGGTGGTTCCAGAGCTTTTGCTGCACGTCTTGCTGGTCGCGCAAGCTGGGTTGCAGGCGCAGCATCAGTTGCACAAGCTGCTGGGCACGGCGGGTGCGCTCGTCGCGGTCTTCGATAGTGCTCAGCTGCTGCACCAGCTCGTAGGTGCTCTGGCCGTACTCGCGCACCAGCAAATTATGTTCAGTAGGGATAGTCATGAGGAAAGAAAACAACCGGAGGGTAGGAGGTACACCTAGCGCACAGCGGTTGCCGTGCGCCAGTCAAGAAATGCCCTACTCCGATTTAGTGCAATTCGAGGTTAAATATACGGTAGGGAAGTATTGAGTTTTCAACTCAACATTTCCTCAATGTACTCGCAGCTTCGCGAAACTCAGGAGTAGCGTTTTTTCGCCTACCTCCTCAAACTTGATGGTTGCCTTAGTAGTACCATCCTGCTTTTCGAGCTTGGCTACGGTGCCAAAGCCGAATTTAGGATGTTCTACGCGTTGACCTGTTTGCAGGCTGCTGGTGTCAGAGGGCTTGAAATCGGAAGGCGTTACGTATTTGGTAGCGACAGTCTTACGTGGAGCAGGTGGCACCAGATTGGAACGCCGCTCAAACACATGCCCAAACGGCGACTCGCCCGCGCCCGGCCCGGCCGGCGTAGCGGCAAACTTGAAGTCAACAAACTGCGGGTCGATTTCATCCAGGAAGCGGCTTTTCTCGCAGCTGCGCAGGTTACCCCACTGGTAGCGCGAAGTAGCGTAGCTGAGCGTGAGCTTTTTCTCGGCTCGCGTGATGGCCACATAGAATAGGCGGCGCTCTTCTTCCAGATCGGCCCGCGAGGTAATCATCATCTGGCTAGGAAATAGGTTTTCCTCCATGCCCACGATGTACACGTTGCGAAACTCCAAACCCTTGGCCGAGTGAATGGTCATCAGCGTCACCTGCTCGCCCTCAGCCTGCGCGTCCTTGGTATCGGCATCCGTCACCAGCGCAATGTCCTGCAAAAACGCGCCCAGCGACTTTTCCTCGCGCTCGGGGTCTTCCACAAACGCTTTAATCCCATTCAGCAATTCCTGAATGTTCTCGTAGCGCGACAGGCCCTCAATGCTTTTATCGGCGTACAATTCCTCAATCATGCCCGACTCCTTGGCAATCTGCTTGGCAGCTTCGTAGGCATCGTGGATGGCCGCTTTGGCGGTGTACTCCTTGATTTTTTCCCCGAAGCCCACCACCGGATTGGATACGCGCGCGGGTAGAAACTGGTCGGCGTTGCTCACCACTTCCCACAAGGAGTGGTTGCTCTGCTCGGCCGCTTCCACCAGCTTGGCAATAGTCGTATCGCCGATGCCGCGCTTGGGGTAGTTGATTACGCGGCGCAAGGCCTGCTCGTCGTTGGGGTTCACCGTGAGGCGCAGGTAGGCCACCAAGTCCTTGATTTCCTTGCGCTGGTAGAAGCTCAAGCCACCCACAATCTTGTACTTGATGTTGAGCTTGCGCAAGGATTCCTCCATGGCGCGGCTCTGCGCGTTGGTGCGGTACAGGATGGCAAAGTCATCGTAGGAAAGATGCTGGTTCATCTTGTCTTCGTAGATGCTTTGCGCCACCAGCTTGCCTTCCTCATTGTCGGATGCCGCCTTGAGCACCTCAATCAGCGTACCTTCCTCGTTGTCCGAGAAAACGTCCTTGCGCAGTTGGGCTTGGTTGTTTTTGATAACGGAGTTGGCCGCCCGCACAATGTTTTTAGTGGAGCGATAGTTCTGCTCCAACTTAAACACCTGCAACTCAGGGTAGTCTTTCTCGAAATTCAGAATATTCTGAATATCAGCGCCTCGGAAGGCGTAAATACTTTGCGCATCGTCGCCTACCACGCAAATATTGCGGTCCTTGGCCGATAGCTTGCGCGTGATGAGGTACTGTGAGTAGTTGGTGTCCTGATACTCGTCGACCATCACATACTTGAAGATGTTCTGGTACTTATTCAGCACGTCGGGGTGGTCTTTGAACAGGACGTTGGTCTGATAGAGCAAGTCGTCGAAGTCCATGGCGCCCGCCTTGAAGCAGCGCTGCTGGTACTGTTGGTAGATCACGCCAATCTTGGGCCGCAACGCTGCCTCGTCATCAGCCCGAATGGCTGGGTCGTTGAGGTATTGCTGCACCGAAATCAGCTTGTTTTTGGCGGCTGAAATTCGGCCCAGCACCATGCCTGGCTTGTAGAGCTTGTCATCCAGCTCCAGCTCTTTCAAAATCTGCCCTACCAGGGTCTTGGAGTCCTGGGTATCGTAGATGGTGAAGCTGCGCGGGTAGCCCATCTTGTCGGCCTCGGAGCGCAGAATGCGGGCGAAAATACTGTGAAACGTGCCCATCCAGAGGTTTTTAACCTCGGGGCCTACCACCTTCTCAATACGGGCGCGCATCTCGCGGGCCGCTTTGTTGGTGAAGGTGAGGGCTAAAATGTTAAACGAATCAACACCTTTTTCGAGCAGGTTGGCGATGCGATACGTAAGCACACGCGTTTTGCCGGAACCGGCGCCGGCTATAATCATGCACGGGCCCTCGGTCTGCATCACCGCGGCGCCCTGCGAAGGGTTCAGTAAAGAAAGATAATCTAAGGCCATGCGAAAAGCTAAGCGTTTTGGCGGGTTAGCAAAGATACGGCTTTGCGGGCGGCAGACGAAACGAAGTATCTTTGCGGTTCTTTTTCGCTTGTGTCATTGCCTTTCTACCCTATGTCTGCTGCTGGTCTTGCCAACGCTCCCACACCGGTTCCGCTGACCATTCTGTGTCTTTCGGCCAGTTGGGGCGGTCTGGAAATCAACACCGTTAAGCTAGCCGGCTGGTTGCTCGAACGTGGTTGGCCCGTGGAGCTTATCGGGTTGGCCGGTTCGCCACTAGTGGCACAGGCACAGCGGCAGGGAATGCCTATTTGCTACTTGTCCAACCCCCTGCGCGCCGTAGATGTTCCCGCTGCCTGGCGGTTGCGCACCGCGTTGCGGCGGCACGGTGCGCGCGTACTTATCGTTACGCAAAATCAGGACCTGCCTTTGGGAGTGCTGTGCAAGCGGTGGCTGGCGCCGCACGTGCGGTTGGTATATCAGCAACACATGCAGCTGGGCCTCGCCAAGCGAGACTTGTTGCACACATTGCGCTACCGGGCGCTGGATGCCTGGCTAACCCCGCTGTCTGGTCTGGCCCAGCAGGTAGGGGAGAAGACCCGCATGGATATGCGTCGTGTGCACGTGGTGCCGTTGGGGATTGAATTGGAGCGTTTCCTGCATCCGGGTCTCACTACGCAGCAAGCGCGTGAGGAGCTTCAACTACCGGCCACGGGCCAACTGCTCGGCCTAATTGGTCGTTTCGACGAAGGGAAGGGGCAGCAATTTGTGGTGGAGGCCTTTCACCAGTTGCGGCGGCAGTTTCCAGAGCAAGAGTTGCACTTGGTGCTGGTAGGAGAGGTAACCAAAAATAACCAGCCCGCCAGCCACTACCGAGCAACAGTGCTAGATCGAATAAGGGAGTTAGAGCTGACGCCTTACGTGCACATTCGTGATTTCACAGACCAGCCCCAGGTCGCCTACCGCGCCCTCGACGTGTTTTTGGTGGCCTCTGTCAACGAAACATACGGCATGGTTACTATTGAGGCCATGGCCGCTGGCCTACCCATCGTGGCAACAGAAGCAGGCGGTACCCCCGAAATTTTGGTGAACGGCGAAACAGGTATTCTCTACCCGCTTGGTGATACGCAAGCGTGGCTAACCGCAGTGGGCTGGTGCCTGCAACAACCGGCACAGGCGAAGGAAATGGGCCTGCGGGCCCAACAAACGGCTATACGTACCTACTCGCACCACCAGCAATGCGCACTAACGGAGGATATTCTGTATCAGTTGTTGTAACCTAAAGCCGCCAACGAATGGTTATCTTTGCGTTTTGTTTTGTGTGACAACGCGCCACTCAGGAGCTGTTTGTACATTATCCTATCTCTGCGAACCTCAGCAGAAATCTACGCTATGATCATCATTCAGAATACCGTCATTTCCGACGATGTGCGCGACAACTTTTTCGTGTGCAACCTAGAAGCCTGCAAGGGTGCCTGCTGCGTAGAGGGCGACCTGGGCGCCCCCCTGGAGGAAAACGAACTGCGAATTCTGGAGCAGGAATACGAGGCCATCAAGCCCTACCTCACCGAAGCTGGCCGCGATGCCATTGAGCAACAAGGTCTCTACATCAAAGATTGGGAAGGCGATTTCAGCACTACCACTATCAACGACCGGGAGTGCGCCTACGCCCTCTACGACGAGCGCGGTATCCTGAAATGTGGTATCGAGCAGGCCTACCTGGCCGGGGCTACCACGTTCAAAAAGCCCATCAGCTGCCATCTCTACCCCATTCGCATCAGCAAGTACGAAGACTTCGAGGCGCTGAATTACGACCGGTGGGGCATTTGTAATCCGGCCTGTGCCTTTGGGGGCGAGCTAGGCGTGCGCGTGTACCAGTTTCTGAAAGAGCCGTTGATTCGGAAGTACGGTGAGGCGTGGTACGGCGAACTGGTGCAGGAGATTGAGGGTAGTGCGCAGGATTAATCCGGTAGGCGAAGTAAAGGCGAGTCTTCATCCGGTCCGGTTTCGATATCCTCATAGATAACGGCCAGCGAAACCTGGATATTGAGAGCTGACAGCGTAATCTTCTGCTGTAAATCTCTTGCAGAAGTCAGTAACCAGTTTCCATCTGCATGACGTGTGTAGTATTCCACAAGCCGGCGTCTCTGTGAAATAAGCACGTAGTGCTGAAGCGAAGGAATCTGCTGGTATTGTTGAAACTTCCAGCCTCTGTCGCGCGCCTCTGTAGAAGTTGAAAGTACTTCAATGATAAGCACTGGTTGATGCACAGTCCGTGGATCAGTATCGGTAGGAGCGCAACTGACCACTACATCTGGGTAGTTATAATGCTGGTTTTCATCCACGGCTACCCGTACGTTTTCAGCAAAGACGGAGCATCCTCGGCCGCGCAATGCTCCGCGTAGAGCCACTACACAGTTCTGAATAATTAAATTATGTCTCTTTGTACCGCCTACTTTGTTTTCAGGCGTATCCAACGGAAAAATATCGCCGTGGTAGTACTCGTGCCGGATATCCGACGCCTCTTCTAATGCAAAGTATTCCTCCACCGTGTAGCGGCGCGTATAGTCAGGCTGGGTTGGCATAGGGTAGTGTATTTATACTTAGTAAAATAACAAGATTAAACACAAAGAAGCGCCAGGGCTATCCCCAGCGCTTCTTTGTGTTGCTTGCATCGTCTTAAAATGACTTACAGCGTCGAAAAATCAAAAGACGATTCTAGGAACTTGGTGGTGAAATCACCGTCCCGGAAGTTCTGGTTGTCCATTAGCGCCAAGTGAAACGGGATGGTCGTTTTTACGCCTTCTACCACAAACTCAGAGAGAGCACGCTTCATCTTCACGATGCACTCCTCGCGGGTTTGGGCCGTGGTGATGAGTTTGGCAATCATCGAGTCGTAGTTGGGTGGGATGGTGTAGCCCGCGTACACGTGCGTATCTACGCGCACGCCGTGGCCGCCAGGGATGTGCAGCGTCGTGATTTTGCCAGGTGACGGGCGGAAGCCATTCGTGGGGTCCTCGGCGTTGATGCGGCACTCCATCGCGTGCATTTGGGGGTAGTAATTATTACCCGTAATCGAGATGCCAGCGGCTACCTTGATTTGCTCCTTGATGAGGTCGTAGTTGATGATTTCCTCCGTCACGGGGTGCTCCACCTGAATGCGGGTGTTCATTTCCATGAAGTAGAAATCTCGGTTTTTGTCTACGAGGAACTCAATGGTCCCTACCCCCTCGTAGCCAATAGCCGAAGCTCCAGCTACGGCAGCTTTGCCCATCCGCTCGCGTAGCTCGTCTGTCATAAAGGGCGAAGGCGCTTCCTCCACCAGCTTCTGGTGGCGGCGCTGAATGGAGCAGTCGCGCTCCGAGAGGTGGCTGGTGTGTCCGTACTGGTCGCCAATTACCTGAATCTCGATGTGACGGGGCTCTTCTACGAACTTCTCCAGGTACACACCGTCATTACCGAAGGCGGCTTTAGCCTCCGTGCGGGCGTCGTTCCAAGCCTTCTCAAACTCCTCTTCCGAGTTGATGATGCGCATACCGCGGCCACCGCCGCCGGCCGTAGCTTTCAGGATAACGGGGTACTTAATTTTGGTAGCTACCTTCTTGCCCTGTTCCAGCGAGTCGAGCAGGCCCACGGAGCCCGGAATGCACGGTACGCCGGCCTTCAGCATCGTGGCTTTGGCCGAGGCCTTGTCACCCATCTGGTTGATCATCTCGGGCGAGGCCCCGATGAACTTGATGCCGTTTTCCTGGCAGATGCGCGAGAATTCCGCGTTTTCCGACAAGAAGCCGTAGCCAGGGTGAATAGCATCGGCGTTGGTAATCTCAGCGGCCGCAATCAGGCTCGGAATATTCAGGTAGGACAGCGACGAAGCAGGCGGCCCGATGCACACAGCTTCGTCGGCGAAACGCACGTGCAAGCTGTCTTTATCGGCAGTCGAGTACACGGCTACCGTCTTGATACCCATTTCCTTACAGGTGCGAATAATCCGCAGGGCAATTTCGCCCCGGTTCGCAATGAGGATTTTCTTAAACATGAGTGGGGTCTTGGGGTCTTAGGAGCTTGGGGTCTTAGTAGAAAAAGGAAAGGGTCTTGCGGACGTAGAGCTGGCAACAAACCAAGACCCTACGTCCCCAAGACCCCAAGACCCCAACAAATTACATCGGCTCAATCAGGAACAGCGGCTGGTCGTATTCAACGGGGGTAGCGTTG
>NZ_JAHWGL010000103.1 GCF_019334315.1 Hymenobacter profundi | reverse complement strand
GAAGCATCCCTAACGTTAAGTAGTCTTAACGGATAGCAACAAAGCAAGGGAGATGCTTCGGCTGCGCTCAGCATGACGTTCTTTTTACCTATCCCCTACCCTCCTCAATGGATACCTACCACGACCTAATCAGTCAGACTTTTGACTTTCCTAGCCAGGGTTTCACCGTCGAGAACGATGAGTTGCAGTTCCACGATATTGACCTAATGGCGCTTATCGAGAAGCACGGCACGCCGCTGCGTCTCACGTACTTACCAAAAATCAGCTCCCAGATTCAGCGGGCCAAAGAGTGGTTTGCTCAGGGAATTGAGAACATCGGATATCAGGGTAGCTACTCGTATGCCTACTGCACCAAGGCTTCGCACTTCTCCTTTGTGGTAGAAGAGGCCCTAAAAAACAACGTGCACATCGAAACGTCGTCGTGGTTTGATACCAGCATCATTCGGGCCATGCATGCCAAGGGCAAGCTTTCGAAGGACACCTATATCATCTGCAACGGCTTTAAGCGGGCTGAGTATCGGCAGGAAATTTCTGCGCTCATCAACGAAGGCTTTGTGAACTGCGTGCCGATTCTGGACCATCTCGGCGAGTTCGATTTCTACCACGAGCACGTGCGCGAGAAGTGCAAAATAGGCATCCGGGTAGCGTCTGACGAGGAGCCGCGCTTTCAGTTCTACACTTCGCGCCTAGGCGTGCGTTACGCCGACGTAATTCCCCTCTACGAGCAGCGCATCAAGGAAGACCCACGCTTCGAGCTAACGATGCTGCACTACTTCATCAACACGGGCATCAAAGACACCAGCTACTACTGGTCGGAGCTAAGCCGGTTTGTGCACAAGTACTGCGAGCTGCGCAAGGTGTGCCCTACCCTCACTACTATTGACATCGGCGGGGGGCTGCCCATCCAGACCAGCATCCAGCCGGAGTACGACTACCCCTACATGATTCAGGAGGTATTGCGCACCATTCAGCGCATTTGCCGCGAGCAAGGCGTGCCGGAGCCGGATATCTTTACCGAGTTCGGTATTTTCACGGTAGGCGAATCGGGTGCGATTCTGTATTCTATCCTGGACGAGAAACTACAGAACGACAAGGAGTTGTGGTACATGATTGACGGCTCCTTCATCACCAACCTGCCCGATACCTGGGCCCTGAATCAGCGTTTTATCATGCTGGCTGTGAACGGTTGGGAGAAGAACTACCGCCGCACCCAGCTCGGCGGCCTCACCTGCGACTCGCAGGACTACTACAACGCCGAGAAGCACATTTACCAAGTCTTCCTACCCGAGCGCAAAGAGGCCGATAAGAAGCCACTCTACGTAGGATTCTTCCACACTGGCGCCTACCAGGAAAGTCTTTCCGGCTACGGCGGCATCAAGCACTGCCTGATTCCAGCCCCCAAGCACATCATCCTCGACCGGGCCGAAGATGGCACCCTCACCGACCGGGTATTTGCCGATGAGCAAAAGCCCGAAACGATGATGAAAATTCTTGGGTATCAGGAATAATTGTCTTTTCGAGTGGAGCGAGAAATCTGAATGAGAGTCTGCCAGATTTCTCGCTCCACTTGGAACGACTTCTTGTCTTCTTGCATTCTGGTATCTTTGTTGCTCAGGCCTTGGTGCCTCAACTTTATCAGACGATTTCAGCTTCGCTTTCACTCATGGCAAAAAAACTACTTCTGCTCAGCCTCGTGGCTCTGTCCGGTTTGAGCGCCTGCAACAAATCCAAGTGCCCGGCATACACCAGCACAAAAGCAGCCAACCGGATTTCCTCGACCATCACGGCTTCAGAAGCTACTACTCCAGCCGTGCGTCAGTAGACCCTACTTATTAGATAAAAAAAGCGCTTTTCGCCTCGTGCGGAAGGCGCTTTTTTTGTCCCGTTAATTCGACTTCTGCTAACTAGTTGTGACGCGCAATTTTACCTCTTTCTCACCGTTAGTAACCTGATTCACTTCTTTTTACTTACAGGAAATGAGAAAAGCTTCGCTTCTGGTATTCGTTGGGTTGGTGGTGTTGGCATCGTGCAAATCCAGTTGCCCTGCTTATACACATACTCCGCCTACCCCGCCGCGCGCTGCGCCGGCCGTGGTGCTCACGGCCCAAGCCCCCCCTACCCCGCAGCCAGAATAAGATCCGTAGCGGCTGCCAGATCTACCGCGTAGGGCGTGGCGGCATAAGCTTCGGAATGGCCAACCAAAATGCCTTGCACGCCTACTCGTGCCCCCGCTTCCAGGTCGCGGAGCCGGTCGCCGATAATCCAGCATTGCGCGGGATCGAGGTGAAACCGGGCCATGGCTTTTTCCAGCATTAGCGAGTTGGGTTTGCGCGAGAGCGACTCACTCACCGACGGATGCCCCGGCGCATAGTAAAACGCATCAATCATTTGGCTGCAAGCAGCTTGCAATTTGTTGTGGCAGGCAATTACGTGCTGCACATCGTAGAGTTGTTTGGCAATGCCAGCTTGGTTGGTAACCACGATAAGGTAGTACCCAGCGGCTTTCAATCGGGCCAGACTTTCGGGCACGCCCGGCGACACGACGAACTTATCCAGCTCCAGAATATAGTCGCCGATTTCATCGTTCAGCACGCCGTCGCGGTCCAGAAAAATGGCTTTGTTGAGGGTAGGCGACATAAGGAAATGCGATGAATGGTACGTGGTGAAAGCAAAGACAAGCACAAATTTGCGTCTTTTGCACAGAAGCAGGTAATCCACGGGTTTTACCTTGCTGTACTTCTAAACTAAGCATGCTGAAACGGGGTTTTACTAGACCATTTCAGCATTTCCACTCTCACTTTATGGCTATAGCCATTATCGGCGGCGGTATCTCCGGGCTCACCGTAGCGTGGTATCTGCAACAGGCTGGCGTCGCCTACGACCTGTTTGAAGCCAGCGACCGGGCGGGTGGCACCATCCGCACCCAGCTCACAGAAAAATACCTGCTCGAAACCGGCCCCAACTCCTTGCAACTCAGCGACGACCTGCGCGACCTGGTGCAGGACCTCGGCCTCACCGAGCAGCTTCAGGATACGGCCGCCGTGAGTGCCAACCGCTATGTGCTGCGCAATGGCCGCTACCGCAAGCTACCCGGTAAGCCCCAACAGTTGCTGTTTGATGGGTTTTTCAGCCTGAAAGCCCGCTACCACATCCTGCGGGAATTGAGCCGTCCGGCTGCCCCTACTGACCCCAACGAAACGCTGGCCGGTTTCATCCGGCGCCGCTTCGATCAGGAACTGGTTGACTATGCGCTGAATCCGTTCATCTCCGGTATTTATGCCGGTGACCCCGAGCAGTTGCTTCTGCACAAGACTTTCCCGCAATTGGCGGCGCTAGAGCAAGCGCACGGCTCCGTTCTGAAGGGCTTTGCCAAAAGTGGTGGCGGGCAACGGCGACGTATAGTTTCATTGCAAGGCGGGTTGCAGACATTAACCAACACGCTCACGCAGCGCCTTACCCACTATCATAGTGGTCAGGCTATTGCTAGCATCACCCGGCAGCCCGACGGCACTTATCAGCTACGTACGTCTGCCGGGGCAATGCCTACCCTCTACTCGGCTGTAGTGCTGGCACTGCCCGCGTATGCCGCCGCGGCTCTGCTCAAACCACAGTTTGCGTCGGAAGCTGCGGCTCTGGCTAAGGTATATTATCCGCCCATGGCAGCTGTTTATTCGGCCTACCCCCGTGCGGCGGTTACGCACCCGCTTGATGGCTTTGGGGCACTGCACCCCAAGAAGGAAAACCGTTACGCTGCCGGTAGCGTCTGGACTACTTCACTGTTTTCAGACCGCGCGCCGGCCAACGAGGTGCTCTTCACAACGTTTGTAGGCGGTGTTCAGTACGAAGAACAGGCCCGCCAACCCGAGGCGGCCCAAAAAGCTGCTGTCCATCAAGAGTTGAGTCAATTATATGGCATTCAGGGCCAGCCCACGTGGCAATTCCGCTATTATTGGGAGCGGGCTATTCCGCAGTTCGATGGCCGCATTGTACCAGCTCACGCGGCTGCTGCTACTTTAGCTGAGCAGCACATCTACACGGCCGCCAACTGGCTGGCCGGAGTAGGCGTCCCCGACTGTATTCGTCACGCCCGTAAATTGAGCCGTGAGTTGGAGAACCTGTAGTTTACTCCAAGCCCACGCTCTTTTCACTAAAACGCTACCCTGTTCGCAATTTTTCACAGCATAACCTTACCATTTCCCGCATCCTCCTACCTTTGCCGCATGAACGAAGGGATTGTCCTGATTCCTACTTACAACGAGCGCGAAAACGCGGAGTTGATCGTGCGAAAAGTATTTTCGCTGCCGACAACTTTTGACGTGCTCATTATTGATGACGGCTCACCCGATGGTACCGCCGATGTTATCCGGCAGTTGCAACAGGAATTTCCAGATCGGTTGTTTTTAGAGGAGCGTGCGGGTAAGCAAGGACTAGGCACGGCCTACCTCCACGGTTTTCGGTGGGCGCTGCAACGCGACTACAGTTACGTTTTCGAGATGGATGCCGATTTCTCGCATAATCCCGAAGACCTTATTCAGCTGTACGAAGCCTGCACTCACCAAGGCTACGACCTGGCTATTGGCTCACGCTACATTCAGGGTGTGAATGTGGTAAACTGGCCCATGGATCGTGTACTGATGTCGTGGTTTGCCTCGGCTTACGTGCGCATTGTTACCGGCATGCCCATTATGGATGCAACTGCGGGCTTTAAGTGTTACTCGGCCAAGGTGTTGCGTACGGTAGTCCGTCATCGGATCCGGTTTGTGGGCTACGCCTTTCAGATTGAGATGAAGTGGCTGGCGTATAAACATGGGTTCCGAATCAAGGAGGTGCCCATTATATTCACCGACCGCACACGGGGCACCTCCAAAATGAGCAAGGGCATTTTCAAGGAAGCTTTTTTTGGGGTGTTGCAAATGAAAGCGTCGAGTTGGTTTCGGCGTTTCAACCGAGCATCAGACCAGGCAGCTACGCACGATGAGGAAGTTGCTTTGTCATCTGCTGCCAAAAGTCGCTAATGCTTACTGATCGATTCCAACTAGCTAACTATAAAAATATGCGCAGCCTCGTATCTTGAGCTACGCATGGAAAATTCTCCTTTATTCTGGGCCGGCTTCGTTGTATTCGTGCTGGCTATGCTTTTGCTCGATTTGCTGGTGCTAAACCGCAAAGCGCACGTTGTGCGCATGCGCGAGGCATTAGGCTGGAGCGCCTTTTGGATAGCCTTATCCCTAAGCTTTAACTATCTGGTGTACCGCACAATGGGTCACCAGGCTGGCCTGGAATTCCTTACCGGCTACCTTATCGAGAAGTCGTTGAGCGTCGACAACTTGTTTGTCTTTTTGCTGATTTTCAGCTACTTTAAAGTTCCGCCGCAGTATCAACACAAGATTTTATTTTGGGGAATAATTGGAGCACTGGTGCTGCGGGCAGCCTTTATTCTGGCTGGCGCGGCGTTGCTAGCGAAGTTTCACTTCTTGCTCTACCTGCTGGGGGCCTTTCTCGTCTACACGGGCGTCAAAATGGCCATCAGTGCCAACGACCCCGAAATTGACCCCGAATCCAACCCCATCGTTAAGTTTTTGGGTCGCCACCTTCCCATCACCAACCGCATCGATGGCCCTGAGTTCTTTCTACGTCGCAATGGGGTTCTGTTTGCTACCCCACTTTTTGTGGTACTAGTAATGGTAGAAACCACCGACGTAGTCTTTGCCGCCGATTCTATTCCCGCTATCCTGGCCGTGTCGCGTGATACATTCATTGTATTCACATCCAATGTGTTTGCGCTCTTAGGCCTACGCGCTATGTACTTCGCCTTGGCTGGGCTGATGCGTTTGTTTCACTACCTACACTATGGCTTATCCCTTATTCTGGTCTTTATTGGTGGCAAGCTGTTACTTAGTGAGTATGTGCATATTCCTATGGGTGTGGCATTGGGTACAGTAGGCGTCATTCTATTTGGCTCTGTCCTCTTATCCGTTCTGTTTCCTAAGACTGAAAAACCACTTCAATAAAGCACCACAAAAAAGGCGCGCTCTTCATTAGGAGAGCGCGCCTTTTTTGTAATAGATATCCTTACGGAACTTGCGGAGGTGCAGTCGTAGGCGGCGCCGTGTTGGCCCCCTCGTCGGGGGTGCGGGGCGTGCCGCCACCGAGCAAATCGATGAGATCCAGCGGTTCAAACTGCGCAGTATCTGCGGGCACTACGGTCCGCACGGTGTCTACGGCCGTTACGATGTATTTGCGGGCCGGACCGTTCAGCGCTACCCCCAGCGACAGGTTGTCGTAGTCTTCTTGCGGAATGAGGCCTTTGCGCGCCATTAGGCCCGCAATCAGACGGTAGAAGTAGCGGGCCGAGCCGCGCAGGTTGCCGTAGCTGTCGAAGGAGTAACGGTAGAACTTAGGCTTGGGAATGATGCTGGCCAGGTACAGGCTCTCCGACAGGTTGAGGTTGGCGGGTTGCTTGGCGAAGTAGAACCGGGCGGCATCTTTCACACCGTAAATTTTCGGCCCCCATTCGATAACGTTCAAGTACACCTCAAACATCCGCTCCTTCGATACGATGCGGGTATTTTCCAACAGCCACACAATCAGCATCTCCTCTACCTTACGGGCCACGGTTTTCTGCCGCGTCAAGAACACGTTTTTCACCAGTTGCATGGAGATGGTGCTGCCGCCGCGCGCAAAGCGCCGCTCCTTGATATTCTGAATAGCCGATTTCACAAATGCCTTTTCCATGAAGCCTTTATGCGAGAAAAAGCGTGGATCTTCGGCCGTCTGGATAGCGCCTTTCAGATAATTAGAAACCTGATTGTAGGGCGTAAAATCGGGATTAGATGGTCCTACCAAGAAGGTTTTGATGGAGTCGCCCTTGTCGTTGTAGGCGGTGTAAGCAAATTCCTCGTTTAGCTTGTTCAGGTTTTCGGCGCCGAACTTTGTGATGCGGAAGTTCTGCCCTTTCAGCGACGAGTTGAATTGCAGGCTATCCACTTGGTTCATGTCCAGGGCTGTGTGCAGGCTGTAGGTAAGCGTGCCTTCGCCTTGCATACCTTCCAACGATTCGAACATGCCTTCGGGTAGGGAAGCAAAGAAGTCGTTGGCTTTGGTTTCGGCTGAGTTGACGTCAATAGCCACTTGTAAGCCTGCCAACAGGTCGTTACGCGAGGTTACTCCGTTCACTTTCTTCCCAATTACCCGCTGCTTGAGCGGCAGCTTGCGCACGCTGAACTCAGGATACAGCTCCATTTGGTTCAGCCGAATTTTGGAGCCCTTTTCCAACTCAAACGAGGCCTGCCCCAGCGTCGTAATAAAATTGAGGCCGCCGTGACGCACGACAATGTCGCGCGCGGCAATTTTGGGCTGATACACTTTGAAGTTGACCGCCGATGCCGCGCCGCGCACCGTCAGCGCGTCGCTGCTGTAGTCCTTGCCGTCCAGGCTCAGCTGTAGCGTATCGAACTGCACCCGAGCATTGAAGCGCCGTTGCAGGTAGGGGAGCGTGACAGCCTGCTGATTCAGGCCAAACAACGAAGCATTCAACTCATAGTCGCCGGGCTCGATGTGGCCCTGTACGCCCAATTGGTTTGCCACCGAGTCGATATTTGTCAGCAATTGCCCGCTGATGTCGCCATCCTCAATCACCAGCTGCGGCATTTCAATGGTTGCATCGTGCTTGGGGCTCCGGTAGGTAACCAGAAAGCGCCGGAAGCTGGCTTGGCCGGGCACATTATCGAAAGCGGCTTCCAGCAATTGATTGGCCAGCAGCCCATAATTCGTGCCTTTGGTGGTGTCGCGCTTCACTACCGGCTCTCCTTTCTTCTTTTTGTAGAGAAAAGAAAAGTTATCCTTAGCTGGCATTTTGCGGGCCGTGAGGCGAGCATCATTGATTTCGAGGTTGCTGAACACGGGCCGTAGCGCAAACAACGACCGTAGGCTTACCGACGCTTTAATCAGGCGCGCTTGCAGCAGCGTATCGGCAGCCACTGTCGGACCGGCCACAGGCACTAGGCTCACGCCATCAATCTGCACTGAGTTCCAGTCTGTGAACCGGGCCGGACCAAAGGCCAGCGTGAGGGGATATTTGCGCTCTACCTTACTTTTCACCTGCTGCATGGCATACTGTAGCAGCTGCTGACGCTTGAGAAGGAACACGCCAAATGCACCGGCCAATAGCACCACTAGGATGCCCAGACCAATACCGATTTTTTTCTTCGTTGCTGGAGTCACGCGACCGTTTCGGAGAGATAAACTGAGTAGCCCGGCGCACTAGATTCGTGCCGGACTCAGGTACAGAGAAGATACAAAGGTACGAAAAGGCAGGTGTGCCGCATCGGCATCCTGATGGGCTTTACTACCTTTGGCCCCACCGGGTTATTTTTCTTCTGCATGTCTACTTCCTCTGCCTACCTCTCGCTTTCGCCCCTCACGGCCCTCTCACCCCTCGATGGACGCTACCGCCGCGCCACGACCCCACTGGCACCCTACTTCTCCGAGCTGGCTTTGATTCGCTACCGCGTATTGGTGGAGATAGAGTATTTCATTGCGTTGTGCGAGCTGCCCCTACCCCAGCTTAGTGGGGTTGATAGCCAATTATTCGAGCAATTGCGCGCCATCTACCGGAATTTTTCGACTGAGGATGCCGAAGCGGTGAAAGCGCACGAAAAGGTGACAAACCACGACGTAAAGGCCGTAGAGTACTTCCTGCGCGACCAGTTTACAGCTTTAGGATTAGCTGATTATCTAGAGTTTATCCACTTCGGCCTCACGTCTCAGGACGTTAACAACACAGCTATTCCATTGAGCCTGCGCGAAGGCCTGCTGGAAACGCTGCTACCCGCTTATGCGGCCGTACGCAACCAGCTGGCGGCGCGGGCGCAGGACTGGGCCGAGGTCCCAATGCTGGCCCGCACGCACGGACAGCCGGCCTCGCCTACCCGCCTGGGCAAGGAGATTCAGGTGTTTGTGGCCCGGCTCGATGCCCAGGTGGCCTTGCTGGCGCAGGTGCCGTTCGGAGCGAAGTTTGGCGGCGCTACCGGCAACTTCAACGCCCACCACGTGGCCTACCCTGGCACCGATTGGCACCAGTTCGGCAACCAGTTTGTAGAGTCGCTGGGCCTCTCGCGCTCCTACCCTACCACCCAGATTGAGCACTACGACCACTTGGCCGCGCTCTGTGACGGCCTCAAGCGCCTCAACACTATTCTTATTGATCTGGCGCGCGATGTGTGGCAGTACATTTCGATGGGCTACTTCCGGCAGACCATTAAGGCCGGAGAGGTAGGGTCGTCGGCCATGCCACACAAAGTCAACCCTATCGATTTTGAAAATGCCGAAGGCAATTTGGGCATGGCCAACGCCGTGCTGGAGCATTTGGCGGCCAAGCTGCCTATTTCCCGTCTCCAGCGCGACCTCACCGACTCTACCGTGCTGCGCAACCTGGGCGTACCGCTCGGCCATGCGCTCATTGCCTTACAGGCCCTGCAACGCGGCCTCAACAAGCTGGCCCTCGACGAAACCGCTTTGCACCGCGACCTAGAAGCCAACTGGCCGGTAGTAGCTGAGGCCATTCAAACCATTCTGCGCCGCGAAAATTACCCCGACCCCTACAACGCCCTCAAAGCTCTCACCCGCACCCACGGTCCCATCACGGAGCATACCATCCGCGAATTTATTGATATACTGGAAGTCTCTGAGGGCGTGAAGGAGGAATTGCGCGCTATTTCACCGACGAATTATGTGGGTATATAGATAAAAATAAGTATGTTAATATAGCGCTTCATCTTACTGTTGAGTGCTGTAATAGCCTACTTGTTCTTCTACCATACCTTTTCCAGCATGTGTCGTGCGTTGATAGAAGCAAAAGTGGCCGAAATAGCTGCTTCGGCCGATTTGTATCCGGGTGTTATCATTATTATCAATACCCGGACTACCTGCGTCGAGTATATGTCGAAGGCAGGGCTGTGCCTGTTGCAGACTACCCTACCCGAGCTGCAAGCCATTGGCCCCGCCTATCACACTCGTTTCTTCAATCAGCAGGAATCGTTGGAGTATGTGCCGCGTATTTCGGAGTTGATAGCTAAAAACGACTCGAACCAGATCATCACGTTCTTTCAGCAGGTTCGTCCTAACCCCAGCACCGATTGGCACTGGCACCTGACTACCATGCGTTTGCTGTTGCGTGGCCACGATGGCCTTCCGTTGCTGCTACTCTGCTTTGCCAGTCCACTGGATGCCAGCACGCACCTGACACCCAAGATGCAGCGCCTGTTGGACGAGCGCGATTTTCTGCGCCAGCATCACCAGCGTTTTGCGCAACTAACTAAGCGCGAACGGGAAATTCTGCACCTATTGGCGCTAAGCCACAGTGCTGCCGACATTGCCGAGCGTCTGTTTATCTCTGAACGTACCGTAGAAACACACCGCCGCAATATCAAGCAAAAGCTGCACGCCGACACCTTTTTCGACCTGTCGCAATATGCGCGGGCTTTTGATTTGATTTGACCACGTGGCTTGTGCGCCGGTTTATCAAGTTTCGCCTGCTATTTTTACCGCTTCCACCTCCTGTTTTCTCCTGTGTCTGAGCTTCTAGCCGGCGTTGTGGTACATCCCGACTGCCGCCATTTCCGGGGTGATATTCCCTGCCGTCCCAATAAAGAACACGGCTATCTGTGCGCCGATTGTCCGGCATATGCGCCCGTGCAGCAGCGCATTCTTATCATCAAGCTCGGCGCTATTGGCGACGTGATTCGTACCACGCCGCTGCTCCGGCGCCTACGCCAGGAGTATCCTGCTGCAAAGATTACGTGGCTCACGCTCACACCCGCCATTCTGCCGCAGGGCGAAATTGATGAGGTGCTGAAGCTCGACCTACCGGCTACGCTTCACTTGCAGGCGCGGGAGTTTGACCTACTCTTCAATCTCGATAAGGACAAAGAAGCTTGCGCGCTGCACGACACCATTCGTGCTACCCAAAAATTCGGCTACCGCCTACACCCGCAGTACGGCGTGGCGTGGCCCGGCAACGAGTTGGCCAATCACAAATTTCTGACGGGCGTGTTTGATCAGTTGAGCCTGGAAAACCGGAAGCCCTACGTGCAGGAAATTTTTGAGCTGTGCGGTTTTGAGTTTCGGGGCGAAGAGTACGTGTTCGACACGCACGAAGACAAAGGATACCGTTGGAGCGCCCTACCCCAGGGTAGCCCGCGCATCGGCCTCAATACCGGCTGCGGCGACCGATGGACCACGCGCCTGTGGTCGGATGAAAAATGGATTTCCCTCATCACGCAGTTGCAACAGGCCGGCTACGCGCCGGTGCTGCTTGGCGGCGAAGCCGAAGACGAGCGCAACAGCCGCCTACACACAGCCACCGGCGCCACCTACCTCGGCACGTTTCCGCTACAGCAGTTCATCAACCTGCTCCACCAAATGGACGTCATCGTGACGCAGGTGACGATGGCCATGCACATCAGCATTGCCCTGCGCAAGCCTACCGTGCTGATGAACAATATCTTCAATCCTTACGAGTTTGACCTTTACGGCCGCGGCCAGATTGTGCAACCCGACCGCCCGTGCGTGTGCTTCTACCGGGGCACCTGCAAACTAGGCACCAGCTGCATGGAGGAGTTGCCCGCGGAGAAGGTGTTTGCGGCCGTGCAGGAAAGCATTACGGTTAGCTAATAGCTACCTGCCAGCAGCTAACAGCCTACTCAACAGCCACCTGCTTCAGAGCCTTCACCATCTCGCTCCACGAAAACTGTTTTTTGCGCGCCCATACGCCTGCGGCAAATTCCGTTTCCCGCTGGTGCTGGTAGAAATCGACCAACGCATCAGCAATATCCTTGGCCGTGGGCTTTACCACATAGCCTACCTCCCCATCCGGAATCAGTTCGGCCAAGCCTCCTACGTCGGTTACCAGCATAGGCCGCTCGAAATGGTAGGCAATCTGCGAAACGCCACTCTGGGTGGCGTGCTTGTAGGGCTGCACCACCATATCGGCCACACAGAAGTAGTTTGCTACCTGCTCATTCGGGATAAAGTCAGTGGCCCGCACCAAACGATTTTCTAGGTTATACTGCTTAATAAGCGACTCGTAGGGCGCAGCGTCTTCATAAAATTCGCCCGCAATAATCAGCTTGACGGGCAGTTGTTGCAACCGCTCATCGGCGAATGCCTCTAGCAAGATATCCAGACCTTTATAGGCTCTGACGAAACCAAAAAACAATAAATAGCCGAACTCTGGAGCAAGTCCAAGTGCTTGCAGTGCTTCTTGCTTGGTACGGAGCGCGCCAAAATTATCGTAAAGCGGGTGAGGTTGATAGTGCGCCGGCTGGCGGAAGTGTAAGCGGCGCAGATCGGCCAGCACGGCCCGGCTCATCGTCACAAATCCGTGACAGGCTTTCAGGAAATAGCGCGTGAGGGGTCGGTCACCGGTGCGTTTTTCGTGGGGGACTACGTTGTCGGTGATGGCCACGAGGCGCGTGTGGCGGTTGCGTCGAATGCGGCGGGCAATGCTGCCCAGCGCCGGCCCCATAAACGGTAACCAAAACCGAAAAACGACCAAATCGGGCTTCTCGCGGCGCAGCTTCTCTCCTACCCGCCACCACGATAGCGGATTCACGGAGTTGATACTGACTTCGATATTTAAGTCGTCAGGGCCTGGTTCTGTGCTGAATTGCGTCTGACCTGGAAAAAGAAAATTAGGGTATTGCAACGAGAACGTGACCAGCCGCACTTCATCACCGGCTTCGCGGAAGGCTCGGGCCAGCCGCTCGTTGTAAGTAGCCAGCCCGCCCCGCAAGGGGTAGGCCGGACCAATGATGACGACGTTCATTCGCTATGAATTGATATTCAGCTTCTCTCGAATAAGGTACTGATTTTTACGCGGCCCGTTCAACTGAATCATCTCTGCCAGAAAGCCTGCTACAAACACCTGAACGCCTACCACCACGGCCACCAGCGCCAGGAAAAACAAAGGCTGACTGGTTACGTCGCGGGCATGTAAGTTCAAGGTAGCCAAGTATACCTTCTCCCCTACCAGCCACAGCGTAATCAGCATGCCAATCAGAAACGACAGCGCTCCAACGGTGCCAAAAAAGTGCATCGGCCGCTTCCGGAACCTACTCACGAAGGTGATGCTCAGCAGATCCAGAAAACCATATACGAAACGTTCCAGCCCAAACTTGGTAGTACCGTACTTCCGTTCTTGGTGCTGCACTACCTTCTCGCCAATCTTGCGGAAGCCGGCCCACTTGGCAATGACCGGAATATAGCGGTGCATTTCGCCATAGACCTCAATACTCTTCACTACGCGCTGATTATACGCTTTCAAACCGCAGTTGAAATCGTGCAGTTGTATGCCCGAAATCTTGCGTGTTACGCCATTGAACAGCTTCGTGGGAATGGTTTTACTGAGTGGATCGTAGCGTTTCTTCTTCCAGCCGCTTACCAGGTCGTAACCATCCTGGGTAATCATGCGGTAGAGTTCGGGTAGTTCCTCCGGCGAGTCCTGCAAGTCTGCATCCATGGTGCACACTACCCTACCCTGCGTTTCCTTGAAACCTACGTTTAAAGCTGCCGACTTGCCATAGTTGCGGTTGAAGCGGATGCCCCGCAAGTGCGAATCTGTCTCAGCCAGTTCCTCAATCACCGCCCACGAGTCGTCCGTCGAGCCGTCATCAATCAACAGTACCTCGTAGGTAAGCCCGTGTTGCGTGAGTACACGATGAATCCAGCGCGTTAGTTCTGGCAAAGATTCGGCCTCGTTGAGCAGGGGGATGACAATGGAAAGCTCAACAGGAAAGTAGGAACTACGCTTACTCAAACTCGGGTTTCTTGTGTTTAGTGAAGATAGAAACGATAAGACCCATGATAATTCCGCCAACGCCATTGCTACCCAATGTACTTAGTATCTGCGTAGGCGACTTCATCTTTTCGTCATTCAAGTTAGCCGTTGCTTTTTCAATATTTTCTTCCTGTACGCCAGGCAGGGTGCTCATCCAAGCTTCCATATCGGCCCGTGCCCGTGCGACGTAGTCAGGATCAATAAAGTTTAGATAAATGTAATTGAAAATACCAGCCATAAGGCCTGATACTAAAGCTAGTACCAAGGTAATTAGCACACCTTGACCGAAGCTCATAAAACCGCCATTGTATTGTTTAAAGTAACGGTGCGCCAGTACGATACCTACAATGTATACAAGCAAACTTACAGGCAGATAGATCGAATATTTAAATGAAAGCCCAGTGGCTCGCATAATAACGTCGACAATAATCCAAATAAGACCTGTCAGCAAGCCGTAGCGTATGCCTACATTGGTAGTCGTCACTGTGGATGTAGAGGTATTTTCCATGTTAATCTAGAGTGAGTTATAGTGTAGTATGAACTGAACTACCGGCGAAAAAACACTGCCCCTGGCAAGCTAATGAGTAAGCCGAAAAGTAGCTTGTTCTTTAAATCGTCGGCGGCTAGCCCCTGCGGCGTACTGGCTAGATTTTGCAACGTGCGCTCATACTGTTCTTGCCCGTTGCGCTGTTGTAGATATGCCTCTTTGTTCGACTCCAGCAACTGCCGCATTTCTGTCAGGTGGCGTTGCATGGCTTCTGGTCCCGCTACCTGCGCAATGCCGTACAACCCCGTAGCTGATATAGCGGCAGATAATACAGTTGTCATTATACCAACCCCAAACGAGCGACCTAATCCTGGCCCCTCTGGCTGAAAATGGCGCCGCACCCACCACTGGCTTACTAATACTGCCCCTACCACAAATAACATGGTAGGAAGTCTCTTACCCCCGAATGGATTGACACCTATCAAGTAAAGCGCTGCCACCCAAGCTACGCTCAGTAAGCCAGCACCTACTCCAAATCGTAGCGCAGTGCGTAGCACTGGATGTGAAAGAGAAGAAGATTGCACGGAAGTATTCGTAGGAAAGCGGCAAGATAGAAGTCTTTCGCAAGAAATGCCCGTTTGTACCTCCGATCAGCCTCAGGCTACAACGGCGTGGGCTGGTGCGTTACCTGCCGTTCTTTTTCCTAGCAGCCGGACTGCTAGTATCTCTGCCAGCAAAAAGGTTAAAGCAGCCCACAGACAGTAGCGCCACAAAGGTGTGCCCACCCGTTCCGTTCGGTAACGCGCCGCCACCGACTCACCGTTAGCTGCACTGTATACTTGTATATTCGGCCGATTCGGCCCAATTAACTGCTGTAACTCGGTTGCTGAGTAACTCGCTAATTCCGACTCGTGCTTGTCTACATTGAATGCCAAAGTGGCAATCGTCTGTCCATTACGCGTAAGCGAGTAGAAACCTGGCAGGCTCATGGTTGGCGGTACTTCCAACTGCACCGTGTTTTCTATTCTCCGCTGCGCTGGAATAAATGTCAGACTGTCTTTCGTAAGCTTCAATACTTGATCAGCGCTGCTCTGTGTGCTACTGGGTACTGCTACGGTTATTACCGCTTGGTTGAGTCGATAAGCAGGCTGCGTAGTCTGCCGATAGCTCTGCATAGCCAACCGGTACATCACCGGCACAAACAGCGCCTGACTAGCAAAGTCCGAATAACCACCGCTAAAAGGTGCTGCGAACACATACACAGAGCCACGGCCGCTTCCAAATTGCGCTAAGTATCCATCTCCATCCCGCAGGCGCAGAATTTCATTACCTGAGCGAGACCAACGCAGCACTGGTGCAGCCTTCGGCATCACCGTTTGCCGTGTGGGGCCAGTGAATACGCCCCGGAAAAACGGATTTTGTAAGTCAGGTATAGCTACGTCCCGTAACACCGGCAAGCCTGTGGCCGCAGGCTCCCATTGAATGTTGCCAATACCTAATTCCTGAAACAGTTGAGTATAGGAAGCCCTACCCGAAGTTATAGCAGGCGGAATAATCACTACCGATTTACCCTGCGCTACTGCTTGCCGAATATTGTCACGCAATCCGGCTTCTATCTGCGGTAACTCTTGTAGTAACACTACATCAGCGCTAGCCAACTGCCCATATTGTAGTCGCGTAGGTTGCGTACTGGTATAAGCAAACAAGACCTCATTCGCATATAGCCGCTGGGTAGGGGGCTGTGCAGTGCCGGCTACATCCAGTACTGCAATTCGAGGAGACGCTTGTAACACGAAAAAATAAGTGTTGTCGAATGTCACAGGCAAATCTTCCACCTCTACCCGACACAACTGCTGCTCATTGTTCTTGAGTCGAATCTGTACAGTGGCTGTCACGTCTTGCTCTGCTGGCACTGTCATCTGCAACGTAGCCGCTTGCTGCTCTCCTATCAACACTTTCACCCGACACGCTGGCGCCGTAACACTACCCCCATTTCGCAACCGAATGTGCAAAGGCAGATCAGTCGCGGCCCGCACAAAGGCATCCTCAATCCAGACACTATCCACATATACATTGTGGGTAGGAGTTGCCGCCAACGGCACCAAAAACACTTGCTTGCTTGAGTCTAAACTACTGAGAGTTTTAGCAGAAAAATTGTTTTTCTGAAAATCAGATAGTACAAATACCTGTGAAGCCTTATTCGCGGCTCTACTTTGTTGCTGTGCTAATAATGTTGAGGTTGTGTTCCCATTAGCTACTGGCCTCAGCTGTTCTATTTCACTCTGAAATGCTTCAGTGGACAGCGGAGTCCGGGTGTTGTTCAAAAAGAACTGTACTGATGAAGTATATGCGGTAGGTAAATCACGTGCCTGTTGTACAGCTTGTTCAAACAAAGGTTGATCATCCTGACCCAACGCCTGCATACTGGCCGATGTGTCTAACAGTACTTGCACATTCCCACCGCTTGCTTTTCCCTCCTTTGTTGCCGGAATAAAGGGCTGACAGAAGGCTAAGACCAAAAAAGACAGGAAAAGCAGACGACAGAGCAAAATGAGTAAATGTTTCACTTTACGCTGCCTCGCCGTAACCAACTTCACTTCCCGGATAAACCCAACGTTGGTAAAAGCTATACGTTGTGGCCTACGTAACTCAAAAAGGTGAATGAAAATTGGAATTGCTAGTGCTAGCAACCCTATTAAAAACCAAGGGTAGGTTAACGTCATTCTTGTCGAGAGACTAATCAGAGCAGCAACGTGCTTGCTTCTCAAAGCTAACGTTTCTCAATCAAGAAGATTTCCTAAGCAAAAAATTACTGGAGTACTTTAACTAAGTCACACCCACTTCTAACGAAACAACATCTCGTAAAAGCCTCTACTCACTTTCGGATTCGGTTAGTTGTAAACAACCTATAATAAAGCTGTTAGAAAGTCGTCATACGGTTATGCTGAGCTTGTCTAAACATTTCTACCACTTCGGTGGGCAATACCTTTATCTCGAAGACATGATTGAAGTAGCAACTGGACTAATTAGATAACGATGCTTAGTAAAACAAAAGCCCAAGACCTATACGGTTCTTGGGCTTTTGTTTTACTAAGTGCAAGTAGATGGCAAACGAAACTCTTCCCGCCGGCTTGTAGGGGCATAAAAGAGGGAGGCCCCGGCCGCATCCCCGTATGAGGGGACGCAGGGCCGGGGCCTCGCTGCTGATAAGTTGGCGGCGACCTACTCTCCCGCCGGTGAAGGCAGTACCA
>NZ_JAHWGL010000102.1 GCF_019334315.1 Hymenobacter profundi | reverse complement strand
AAACTCACCATTTCACAACTTCACAATTTCACTATTCTAAAACAGCGCAGCGGCTACCTTACGCACAGACTCAGATTTGCCCATGCTGTAGTAATGTAAGCACGGCACGCCGTGAGCCATCAGCTCGCGGCTCTGGTTGATGCACCACTCAATGCCGATCTGGCGGGCGGCGGCGTTGTCGGGAGCCAGGTGCACGGC
Source organism: Hymenobacter profundi (assembly GCF_019334315.1). GTDB lineage: Bacteria > Bacteroidota > Bacteroidia > Cytophagales > Hymenobacteraceae > Hymenobacter > Hymenobacter profundi. Next base: position 17,463 of record NZ_JAHWGL010000102.1, on the reverse strand, counting down.
TTCGCTCAGCTCCTCCGGGATGTTCAGGTAGAACGAGCGGGGTAGGGCCGTGAGCTGGCTTTTGGTGGTCATGGGCTTCAGCCCCGGAATGATGGGCACCGTAATGCCCGCCGCGCGGCAGCGACTTTCGAAGTTGAAAAACTGCTCGTTATCGAAGAACATCTGCGTCACGATGTAGTCGGCGCCTCTGTCTACTTTGTGCTTAAGGTAGCGAATATCGGCGCCGGAGTTGGGCGACTCAAAGTGCTTTTCGGGGTAGCCGGCCGTACCGATGCAGAAGTTGGTGGCCGATGTTTCGTCCTGCTCCTCATCTAGGTAGGCCCCTTTGTTCAGGTCAGACACCTGCCCAATTAGGTCGCAAGCGTAGGCATGGCCGTCGGGCTCGGGCTTGAACTGACCTTCGCTCTTGATGGGGTCGCCGCGCAGGGCCAGTACCGTATCGATGCCCAGGAAGTGTAGGTCGATGAGGGCGTTTTCGGTTTCTTCCTTCGTGAAGCCGCCGCAAATGAGGTGGGGCACGGTATCGACATCAAACCGGTTCTTGATGGCCGCACAGATGCCTACCGTACCCGGCCGGCGGCGCACGGTGTGCTTTTCCAGCAAGCCGTTGGTGTGTTTGCGGTACACATACTCCTCGCGGTGGTACGTCACGTCGATAAACGGCGGCTTGAACTCCATCAGCGGCTCGATGTTGGAGAACAGCGTTTTAATATTCTCGCCTTTTTTCGGAGGTAGCACCTCGAAGGAGAAGAGGGTTTTGCCGTGGGCGTTGGAGAGGTGTTCAGTGACTTTCATATACGTTGACCCCATCCCCCGGCCCCCTCCCCTCCGGGAGAGGGGGAGCCAGACGGTGCGGCATTAGCAGAAGTGCTTAGCTCCGGATAAGCTTTGGAATAGAACAATCGTCAGGCTCCCCCTCTCCCGGAGGGGAAGGGGTCGGGGGGGTGGGGTAAGCCTACAGCGCCGTAACCGGCACGGCCGTAGGGTCATAGTTCAGGTTGGGGGCCAGCCAGCGTTCCAGGTCGGGTAGGGGCATGTTCTTGCGCTCGGCAATGTCTTCTACCTGGTCTTTGCCGATGCGGCCCAGGCCGAAGTAACGCGAGGCAGGGTGCGCGTAGTACAGGCCGCTCACCGACGAAGCCGGGTACATGGCCAGGTTTTCGGTGAGGTGAATGCCCGTTTTGTTCTCCGCATCAAGCAGCTCAAAGAGCGTGATTTTCTCCGTGTGGTCGGGGCAGCCGGGGTAGCCGGGGGCGGGGCGCACGCCGCGGTATTGCTCCTTGATGAGGTCTTCGTTGGAAAGCTTTTCATCCGAGGCATAGCCCCAGAACTCCTCCCGCACGCGCTGGTGCAGGCGCTCGGCGAAGGCCTCGGCCAGACGGTCGGCTAGGGCTTTAATCATAATGCTGGAGTAGTCGTCGTGGTCTTGCTCGAACTGATCGAGCAGCTTTTCGATGCCAAGGCCGGCCGTTACGGCGAAGCCGCCGATGTAGTCGGCGCGGCCTGTTTCCAGCGGGGCCACGTAGTCGGAGAAGGCCACGTTGGGGATGTTCTTGCCCTTTTCGCCTTGCTGGCGCAGGGTAAAGAACTCTGTTTCCACCTCCTGCCGGGTATCGTCCTTAAACACCTGAATGGTGTCGTAATCGACAGTATTGGCGGGCCAGAAGCCAAACACGGCGCGGGCCGTCAGCAGCTTCTCGTCAATGACTTGCTTCAGTAGTTTCTGGGCGTCTTCGAACAGCTTGGTAGCGGCCTCGCCTAGGGTTTCGTCTTCCAGAATACGGGGGTAGCGGCCCTTCAGCTCCCAGGTGTGGAAGAAGGGTGTCCAGTCGATGTAGGTGGCCAGTTCGGCCAGATCGTAGTCTTCCAGCACCTTAGTTCCCAGGAAGGTAGGCTTAGTGATGGGCGTTTCGTCCCAATCGGCCTTGAAGCCGTTTTCGCGGGCTTGCTCGATGGTGAGGTAGCGTTTGTCGCGCTGGCGGCCGGCGTAGTCGTTGCGCAGAGTCTCGTACTCGTCGCGCACGGTGTGGGCGTAGGTTTCCTTGGCCGAGCCGAGCAAGCCTGCCGCCACGCCCACCGAGCGGGAGGCATCGTTCACGTGCACCACGGGCCCAGTATAGGAGGGCGCAATCTTCACGGCAGCGTGCAAGCGCGAGGTAGTAGCGCCGCCAATAAGCAGGGGCGTTTGCAGGCCGCGGCGCTCCATCTCCTGGGCCACGTACACCATCTCATCGAGCGAAGGCGTAATCAGGCCACTCAGGCCAATGATGTCGACCTGTTGCTTTTCGGCTTCGTCCAGAATCTTTTCCAGCGGCACCATCACGCCCAGGTCCACAATGTCGAAGTTGTTGCAGGCCAGCACCACGCCCACAATGTTTTTGCCGATGTCGTGCACGTCGCCCTTCACGGTGGCCAGCAGGATTTTACCGGCGGTTTGCCGGTCGCCGCTTTGCTTGTCGGCTAAGAGGTAGGGCTCTAGGTAGGCCACCGCCTTCTTCATCACGCGAGCCGACTTTACCACTTGCGGCAGGAACATTTTGCCGGCCCCAAACAGGTCGCCTACCACGTTCATGCCGGCCATCAAGGGGCCTTCAATTACTTCCAATGGGCGGCCTACCTGCTGGCGCACTTCCTCGGTATCTTGGTCAATAAACTCCGTGATGCCGCGCACCAGCGCGTGTTGCAGGCGCTCCTGCACAGGTAGGCTGCGCCAGGCATCGGCTACTACCTCCACTTTTTCTTTCTGCTTCACCGTTTCGGCGAAGTCCACGAGGCGCTCGGTGGCATCGGGGCGACGGTTTAGCAGGACGTCCTCGCAGAGTTCGAGCAGGTCTTTGGGCACCTCGTCGTATACGCCCAACTGGCTGGGATTCACGATGCCCATATCCAGGCCCGCTTTGATGGCGTGGTAGAGGAAGGCTGAGTGCATGGCCTCGCGCACTACGTCGTTGCCACGGTAGGAGAAGCTGATGTTCGAAACGCCGCCGCTGGTGAGGGCGCCGGGCAGGTTCTGCTTGATCCAGCGCACCGCCGCAATGAAGTCCAATGCGTAGTTGCGGTGTTCCTCCATGCCCGTGCCCACCGTCAGGATGTTGGGGTCGAAGATGATGTCTTCGGGTGCGAAATCGACCTCGTTCACCAAGATATCATAGCTGCGTTGGCAGATTTCGATGCGGCGCTCGTAGCTGTCGGCCTGGCCATTCTCATCGAAGGCCATGACCACCACGGCCGCGCCGTACTGGCGCACCGTGCGGGCGCGGGCCTTGAACACTTCTTCCCCTTCCTTGAGGGAAATGGAGTTGACAATGCTTTTGCCCTGCACGCACTTCAGGCCGGCTTCCAGCACGCTCCACTTCGAGGAGTCAATCATGACGGGCACGCGGGCAATGTCGGGCTCGGAGGCAATCAGGTTCAGGAACGTGGTCATGGCCTGCTCCGAGTCGAGCATGCCTTCGTCCATGTTCACGTCGATGACTTGGGCGCCGCCTTCTACCTGGTCGCGGGCTACCGCCAGGGCAGCTTCGTAGTTGCCGGTGCGGATGAGGCGGGCGAAGGCGCGGGAACCGGTTACGTTGCACCGCTCGCCCACGTTCACAAATAAGCTCTGCTCGGTGATGCCGAACGGCTCCAACCCGCTCAGGCGGGTAGCGGGCGGCACCTCGGGTAGGACGCGCGGCTTGTACTTGTCGGCTAGGCGGGCCAACTCGGCAATGTGCTGGGGCGTGGTGCCGCAGCAGCCGCCTACCACCGTCACGAGGCCATCGGTGAGGTAGCCTTCCACCAAACCCGCAAACTCCTCGGCCGACTCATCATACCCACCAAAGGCGTTGGGTAGGCCAGCGTTGGGGTAGGCGGAAATGTGCACGTCGGCAATGCGGCTCAGTTCCTTCACGTAGACTTTAAGCTGATCAGCACCGAGGGCGCAGTTCAGGCCCACGCTGAGTAGGGGCAGGTGACGAATGGAGTTCCAGAACGCCTCTACCGTCTGGCCGCTCAGGGTACGGCCCGAAGCGTCGGTGATGGTGCCGGAAATCATAATGGGCACCTGCCGGCCACCTTCGTCGAAGAACTGCTGCACCGCGTACAGGGCCGCTTTGGCGTTCAGGGTGTCGAAGATGGTTTCGATCAGCAGGGCGTCGGAGCCGCCGTCTACCAAGCCGCGCACTTGCTCGTGGTAGGCGTGGGCCAGCTCGTCGAAGGTCACTGCGCGGAAGCCGGGGCGGTTCACGTCGGGCGAAAGGGAGGCGGTGCGGTTGGTAGGGCCAATGGCGCCGGCCACAAAGCGCGGCTTGCTGGGGTCTTTGGCCGTAAACTCGTCGGCCACTTCGCGGGCCAGCCGCGCCGACTCGTAGTTCAGCTCATACACAATGTGTTCCAGGGCGTAGTCGGCCTGGGCGATGGTGGTACCGGAGAAGGTGTTGGTCTCCACCATATCGGCGCCGGCCGCAAAGTATTCAGCATGAATACTCTTAATGATATCGGGGCGCGTGAGCGAGAGCAGGTCATTGTTGCCGCGCAGGGGCTTGGCGTGGTCGGCAAACCGCGGGCCGCGAAAGTCCTCCTCCGTCAGCGTGTGCCGCTGAATCATGGTGCCCATGGCGCCGTCCAGGATCAGGAGGCGGCGTTGGAGGATGTCGTAGAGCGGGGAGTCGGGGCAGGTCGTCTTCATGGATTTTCCTTCGGGAAAGCAGCGGGTACGAAAGCTTATCCAGAAAGAGAAAACCGCCGAAGCAGGTTCCTGTACTTATCTTCTTCCGCCCGATAGGTAGGGCGAAATGGGAGTTGGCACCTTGTAATATGTCAGGTTGCCAAGACGTCACAGGGCCCAATCCCTCGGTCTTTCTGGATAAGTAATACGCAAAGATACAGCTCAAAACTCACATTACAACCGCCCTGGCTTTTCTGCTGAGGCTGCTGCGCGAGGTTGGCTTGGTAGATCGAAAATCTTGTTTGATGAGTAGGAGGCGCCACTCTGTTGAAAAAATCGTCACGGCTTTTACTTCTGCCGCATTTTGTATCATCAGCGGCTAGTAACCCAGAGCATCTATCCCCCGCTGGTTTCGTGGTTATGCACCTTATGCGGATTTTTCTCCTGCTTTCTGGTTTCCTGCTCAGCCGTGCGGTGTTAGCGCAGACTATTATGCCGCCTTCTGCCGGCACGGGCTTGCGGGGACAGTACTATGCTGGGCGCGACTTTGAGAAGCTGGTACTCACTCGCCTTGATAAGAATATCGACTTCGACTGGACCTACGGCCCGCCTACCCCCGGCCGACCATCGGAGCGGTATGTGTCGCCGGGGCCGGGGGTGCCGGGCCAGTGGTTTTCGGTACGCTGGACGGGCTACCTCTACGCTCCCTCGACGGGTACTTACAAATTCAAGATTGCTACTGACGATGGCATGCGCGTATGGATTGGGCAGCAGCAGATCTTGGACTCCTGGCAATATCAGCCAGTTACCATGTCTTCTACGCATATGGTCTTGAAGGCTGGGCGCTACTACCCTATACGAGTGGAGTACTTTCAGGCAAACTTCGACACCCGAGCGCTGCTGGCCTGGCAAACGCCACCTCTCACGGAGCCTTCGTGGTGGGATAAGGTGCGTGAGGCCGTAGGCTTTAGCGAAACTGACCCGGTGCCTATTCCCACGCGCTACCTCTACCCTTCTCTACCAACTGAGGCCCAGCCGCGCCCTACCCCTACTCTGCCGCCAGCAGTAGCCGCCGCACCCAGCGCACCACCAGCTACCACTGCTTCCAAAGTGGCATCCGTCGCCAAGGTTCGACAAACTAGACCGGCAACACTCCGCCTAGCGACCATCCAGCCACTTACGGCGTTGCGCCCCCAGGCAGCCGCCGCCGATGCTGTAGCACCAATTCCTCCTCTGCCTACTCTGAGCACGCTCACGAAGGGCGAGACCCTTACGTTACCCAACCTCTATTTCACCCGCAGCACGGCGGCGTTGCTACCTACCTCCTACCCTACCCTGAACGCGTTAGCTCACACCCTACAGCAACAGCCCACACTCCGCTTAACAATAGCCGGCCACACCGATAATGTAGGCGATGCGGCGCTCAACCAACACCTTTCTGAGAAACGTGCCCAGGTAGTGCGGCGCTACCTGGTGCAGCAAGGCATCGACTCGCTCCGGCTAGCGGCGGTGGGCTATGGCGGCACCCGGCCAGTGGCTGATAACCGCGACCCGCGCCAGCGGCCTCGCAACCGGCGGGTAGAGGTGGTAGTGGAGTAGGGTGATAGATAGTAGTACCAGCGAGCAAGATGGCGCGGTAGCATGAGCGTGTTAAGATTCGATAACCTCTGCACCAGCCAAAACATTCGTGTACAAACATGAGTTGTAGACACCGATACGCGCAGCGCCTTTGCTGCAGCTGTACACCCACTCAACATGACACAGACAACCCATCTTTTCTCGCCCTTCACCATGGGCGCCCTTTCCCTACCCAACCGCCTCGTGATGGCCCCGATGACGCGCAGCCGTGCCGACAACGACGCGCACAAGCCTACCGATATGCACGTGGAATACTACGTGCAGCGCGCTTCCGCCGGCCTGATTATCACGGAGGGCTCGCAGGTATCGGAGCAGGGCGTGGGCTACATCAACACGCCCGGCATCTACTCTGAGGAGCAGGTGGCCGGCTGGAAAAAGGTAACCGACGCGGTGCACGAAGCAGGCGGGCGCATCTACATTCAGCTGTGGCACGTGGGTCGTGTATCGCACCCGTTTTTTCATAATGGCGAGCTGCCGGTGGCCCCGTCGGCCATCAAGCCGGAGGGCGCCAAGGCCTTCACGGGCAAGGGCATGGAAGAAGTGCCTACCCCCCGCGCCCTGGAGTTGAGCGAGATTCCCGGCGTGGTAGAGCAGTTTCGCCAAGCTGCCCGCAACGCCAAAGCCGCTGGTTTTGACGGCGCCGAGATTCACGGCGCCAACGGCTACTTGCTCGACCAGTTTCTGCAAGACGGCTCCAACCAGCGTACCGACGAGTATGGCGGCAGCGTAGAAAACCGCAGCCGCTTTGTGCTGGAAGTGGTGCAGGCCGTGGTAGACGAGCTGGGCGCCGACCGCGTGGGCATCCGCTTCTCGCCCCAGGGTAGCGCCAGCATTCAGGACTCCGATCCGGTGGCGACGTTCAGCTATGTAACGGAGCAACTAAACCAGTTCAACCTGGCCTACCTGCACGTGATTGAGGCCCTACCTGGCCACCCCATGGCCCAGCCTAGCCGGCCGGCCGTGGCCGCCAAGCTGCACGAAATTTTCAACGGCACCTTTATCCTGAACGGTGGCTACACCCAGGAAACCGCGGAGGCAGCCTTGGCTAACAACGAAGCCGACCTGATTGCTTTCGGTGTGCCGTTCATTGCCAACCCCGATCTGGTGGAGCGCTTCGAGCAAGGTGCCGCCCTCAACACCCCCGATCCTACCACGTTCTACGTGGCCGGCGAGAAGGGCTACACGGATTATCCTTCGTTGCAAGAAACCAAGGAAGCTGCACAGGACATCGAGCAAAAATAAGCGTTGCTCGGTTTTCGTTTTGAAGACCAAGTACCGAATGCAGGCACTCCGTTTTCGACTGCCTACAACGTAATCTAGCTATACCAAGGAAAGCCTACTGCTCGGAGCGGTAGGCTTTCCTGTTTTCAGGGCGAGTTACATTCCGGAACGGATTTCTAAACACAACAACTTTTTGGCCTACCCCTGACCTTCCGCCCTACCCTGCGTATCCCTTACCAACCTAAACTATTCTGACCATGAGCACTGACCCCAACGAACCTCGTCCTACCAATAGCGAAATCGACCCCAAACCTACCTCCTACCCCACCAGCGAAGAGGGCATGGATGTGAAGCCCGACTGGAATATGTCGAGCTACAACCCGGCCAATAAACTGGCCGGCAAAGTGGCTCTCATTACGGGCGGCGACTCCGGCATTGGTCGGGCTGTAGCACTGGCGTTTGCCATGGAAGGCGCCGACGTAGCCGTTATCTACCACACCAACGCCGAAGATGCCGAAGTAGTAGGCCAGGCCGTACGCGCTCAGGGCCGCAAGTTTTTGTCGATTCAGTGCGATGTGCGCTCGGCAGAAGCCTGCCGCGACGCCGTGCGCCGCACCCACGCCGAGCTGGGCGGCTTCAACATTCTGGTAAACAACGCCGCCTACCAGATGGGCTACGAGAACTTCGAGACCATACCGGAGGAGAACATTCACATCACCTTCGATACCAACATCAAGGGCTACTTCTTTATGGCCCAGGCGGCCATTCCGTTCCTGAAGGAAGGTGATTCCATCATCAACACGGGTAGCATTGTAGGCTTGGTAGGCAACAAGCACCAGATCGACTACGCCTCTACTAAAGGCGCTATTCATACCTTCACTAAGAGCTTGGCGCAGTACCTGGGCGACAAGAAAATCCGGGTAAATGCTGTGTTGCCTGGTCCTATTTGGACGCCCTTTATTCCCGGCGGTATGCTGAAAGAGGACTTGAAAACCTTCGGCGACGCTACCATGCTGGGCCGCCCCGGTCAGCCCGAGGAACTGGCCCCGGCCTACGTGTATTTCGCTTCGACTGACGGTAGCTACTCCACGGGTAGCCTGCTGGAAGTAACGGGCGGCATGCCCAAAGGCGGCTGAGTTTGCCGCGTCTCTCTGCGAGGCGCGGTGCCCACAACGGCCTTCCCAAAAGCTTCCGCCGGCCGTGCCGGTCGGAAGCTTTTTTCTGGGCGCAGCTTCCGCCAACCGTTATGCTTTTGCGTATTCCTACTCACCAACTCTTCCTTTAAACCCGAACTCCTATGAGCACTGAATTTCGCCCTACCTCGGATGATATGAAAGCCGAAAAGCTGCCCTACCCGGCCAAACAGGCCGATATGAAGCAGCAGCCCGACTCCGACCTTTCCTACTATAAACCGGCCGGCAAGCTAGAGGGTAAAGTAGCCCTCATCACCGGCGCCGACTCCGGCATTGGCCGGGCCGTGGCCCTGGGCTTTGCCATGGAAGGTGCCGATGTGGCCATCCTTTACAACGAAAACGACGAAGACGCCGAGAAAACCAAGTCGATGGTGGAAGGCACGGGCCGCCGCTGCCTGGTGCTGAAATACGACGTGCGCGAGCCCGAAAACTGCCTTTCGGCCGTGCGCCGCACTCGCGACGAGCTGGGCGGCCTGAACATTCTGGTGAACAACGCCGCCTATCAGATGTCGCAGGAGAAATTCGAGGACATTCCGGTGGAGCAAATCCGGCGCACGTTCGAAACCAACATCATGGGCTACATTTTTATGGCCCAGGCCGCCGTGCCGCACCTGCAAAAAGGCGACTGCATCATCAACACGGGTAGCATTGTGGGCCAAACCGGCAACAGGATTCTCATCGACTACGCTTCGTCGAAGGGCGCCATTCACGCCTTCACCAAGTCGTTGGCGCTAAGCTTGGGCGAGAAGGGCATACGGGTGAATGCCGTGCTGCCCGGTCCTATCTGGACGCCTAACATTCCCGGCACCATGCCTGCTTCTGAAATCGACAAGTACGGCCACGAGGTAGCCTTGCAGCGTCCCGGTCAACCCGAGGAGTTGGTAGGCGCCTACGTGCTGCTCGCCTCGCAAGATGGCTCCTTTATGACAGGCGCCTTCATTCCCGTAACGGGCGGCAAGACCAGCAGCGACGAGTAAAAAGTTGGCTTTTTTGTAGAAGCACCCCGCAGCCCAGGGCAAATGCTCTGGGCTGTTTGTTTGATGCATATAAATTCTACGGTTTAGCTTGAAACAGGCACCCTGTTTTGTATTTCTCCGTAGAAACTGATGTTAACTGTCGGTACACTGATTGGTGCCGCATTTCTCCTCCTTATGGCCTCTCCTCATTACCCAGAAGGCACCGTACGGGCGCTGCTGGCTACCGACCTCGTGACCGATGCTACCCGCGACGCGCTGCAAGCCCGCCTTGACGCGCCCGTGTACGAGCCGCAGTACCTCGATGGTGCCACCTACGAATTGCTGCGCGCCGTAGCGGCACGCCTGTTTCCGCAGCCCGACCGCCCCGAAAACCCCATTGAGCTGGCTCCGGCCGTAGATAAGCGCCTGCTAGAAGGCGGCTCCGACGGCTGGCGCTACGACGCCCTACCCCCCGACCGCGAAGCCTACCGCATGGGCTTGGGCGGCATCCGCGACAGCGCCGAAACCATGTTTGGGCAGAAGTTTCTGTCGCTCAGCGACGAGCAGAAAGACCAAGTGCTTGCGGCGGTGCAGCAAGGCACCGCGCCCGGCGACGTGTGGCAGGAAATGTCTGGGGTTCGCTTTTTCGAGGAACTGCTGGCTGAACTCACCGAGAACTACTACGCCCACCCCTTGGCGCAGGAAGAAATCGGCTACGTCGGCATGGCCGATGTACCCGGCTGGCACCACCTCCAACTCAACGAATTAGACCCCCGCGAGCCGGAAGAACAAGTGAAGTTGTAAAAGGTGAAGTTGTGAAGGTAGGATTGCCTATCGTCATGCTGACGCACGCAATCCCTATCAGCAACTTACCCACAGCTTGCTCTCACTATTCACAAATTCACGACTCACACTTTCACCTTTCCCTTTATGCCTGAGGAAGAAGTAGCTGAAGAAGGCGTTTTGAATCCCCTCCAACCCGAGATTCAGGATCCGCTTCTCAAAGAAATAATCGAAGAAAACGACTTGCAAGCTGACCCCAGCCGCGACCCGCTGGAACAACCCGCCCCCCTCCCCGACCCCGACGAGGTAGTGGATTGCGTGGTGATTGGCACCGGCGCGGGCGGCGCGCCTCTGTTGGCCCGCTTGGCTATGGCCGGCCTGAAGGTAGTGGCCCTAGAAGCCGGCCCCTGGCACGACCCACGTAAGGATTTCGCCACCGACGAGAAAGCACAAGCGTTCTTGTTTTGGAACGATGAGCGGCTGTCGGCCGGCGAGGACCCAATTGCCTTTGGCCGCAACAACTCCGGCATTGGGGTAGGCGGCTCTACCCTGCACTACACCGCCTACACCCCCCGCGCCCAGGACGACGATTTCCGCCTGCAACGCGACTTTGGCGTGGGCAAGGACTGGCCCATCGGCTACGAAGACCTGGAGGCGTATTACGACGAGCTGGAGCAGTTTTTGGGCATCTCTGGCCCCAAGAACTACCCCTGGGGCCCTACCCGTAAGCACAGCTACCCCCTGGCTCCCCTACCCCTAAACGGGGCTGCGCAGCTCATGCAGCGCGGCTGCGAGCAGCTGGGCATCAAGACCTCTCCGGCAGCCAATGCGGCGTTGTCGGCGCGGTATTACCAGGAGGGAATTGGCTGGCGCGAGGCATGCACCAACCGGGGTTTTTGCCAGGCGGGCTGTAACATCGGCGCCAAGGCCAGCATGGACGTTACCTTCCTACCCCTAGCGGCCAACTACGGCGCCGATATTCGGCCTAACAGCTACGTCACGGAGATTGAGCGCGACGCTAGTGGCGCCGTTACGGGTGTGGTATATGAGCAAAACGGCATCACACTACGCCAAAAGTGCCGCAACCTGTTTTTGTGCGCGGGCGCTATCGAAACACCGCGCTTGCTGCTGCTGAACGAGTTGGCGTTGAACAGCGGCCAGGTAGGGCGCAACTTCACGGCGCATACCGGCGTGCAGGTGTGGGGCACTTTCCCCGAGGATGTGCGCCCTTACAAGGGCATTCCGGGCGCGCTGATTTCGGAGGATACGCACCGCCCCAAGGACGCTGATTTTGCGGGCGGCTACTTACTGCAAAGCATTGGGGTGATGCCCGTTACGTTTGCTTCGCAGGCGGCGCGGGCGCGCAAGCTCTGGGGCCAGGCAGGCCGCGACTACATGCGCAACTACAACCACATTGCCGGCATCAACATATTGGGCGACTGCCTACCCCACGACAGCAACTACCTGGAGCTGGCCGAGGAAAAGGACGCCCGCGGCGTGGCTAAACCCCGCATTCACTTCACGGCCCAGGAAAACGAAAAGCGCATGACTGCCCACGCCGAAAATATTATGCGCCAGATCTGGGAAGCGGCCGGCGCCACCGATATCTGGGCTTTCCCGCGCTATGCCCACACCATCGGCACAGCGCGCATGGGCCACAGCGGCGATGACGCCGTGGTAGACGCCGACGGCCGCGCTTTTGACGTGCCGAACCTATACATCTGTGATAACTCTGTATTTCCGAGCGCCTTGAGCGTCAATCCGGCGCTGACGATTATGGCGTTGAGTCTGCGCACAGCCGATAAGTTTTTGGAGAAAGCCCGGTAAGGGCGCGTTGCACGCGCCTGTCGTTGAACGTTTGCGTTGAACGGCCTCGCCTACTCACCGTTCAATCTTTCAACGATGGACGCCCGCAAAGCGTCCTACCCTTTATGGCACAGGACTTTTTAAAACACATCAAAAAGAAATTTGGCAACGGCACGTATGAAGGCGACCAATTTGGGGGCGCAGATGGCCGCGACGGAAGCGGTCTGCCTACCAAATCACCCCGCAACTTCATGTTTGCGACGGGCATTGAGTGCTCCTACCCTACCATCGACCACGGCAAAACCCGCCGCGACCTGCTCGAGGAAACCGACCACTACAACCGTTATAAGGAAGACCTGGGCCTGGTGAAGGAGATGGGGCTGAACGTGCTGCGCTACAATCTGCCCTACTACAAGATTCAGAAGGCACCGGGCAAGTACGACTGGGAGTTTGCGGATGCTGCTATGGCCGAAATCAAACGCCTGGGCATTACGCCTATTCTGGACCTGATGCACTTTGGCGTGCCCGACTGGTTGGAGAACTTTCAGAACCCCGAGTTGCCTGTGCACTTTGCCGAGTACTGCGGCGCCGTGGCCCAGCGCTACCCCTGGGTGCGTTTCTATACGCCCGTCAACGAAATTTACGTGACGGCCCGCGCCAGTGCTAAAGACGGCATCTGGAACGAACAATTGAAATCCGACAAGGGGTTTGTGACGGCCATGAAGCACTGCGTGGCTGCCAGCATCATGGGCAACCATCAAATTGCCAAGTACCGCCCCGACTGCGTGATTGTGCAGAGCGAATCGGCGGAGTACATTCACGAGATGCGGGCGGTGGAAAGTGACCATACGCGCCTCACCAACAAGCTGCGCTTTCTGTCGCTGGATTTGCTTTACGCCCATACCATCGATGCCGAAGTGCTGCTGTATTGCCTCGACAACGGTATGACCCGCGAGGAGCTAAAGTGGTTTATGGCCGGCGAACCTCCCGGATACCAGATCATGGGCAACGACTACTACGGCCGCAACGAGAAGATTATCAAGCCCAACGGCGACCTGTGCTCTGCCGAGGACGTGCTGGGCTGGTACACCATGACCAAGCAATACTACGAGCGGTACCGCAAGCCCGTATTTCACACCGAAACCAACACTTTTAATGCTATGGACGCCGAATGTTGGCTCTGGAAGCAGTGGGTGAACGTGACGCGCATCCGCCAAGACGGCGTGCCGGTGGTCGGCTTCACGTGGTATTCCCTTCTCGATCAGATTGACTGGGACATCTCGCTGGCCGAAAAGCGCGGCTTCGTAAACCCCTGCGGCCTCTACGACCTCAATCGCAAAATTCGTCCCGTTGGCGAAAGCTACAAGATGATGCTCCAGGAATTTGGTCAGATTACGATGGTACCGCACGGGGAAATCTTCCAGATCACGAAACGCCCGGCTGAGCTGAAAGTGGAAGTGTAAAGGCTCACAGATTTTTTCGGATTTTGCGGATTAGTCGGATTTTACGGACGATTTATAGGGCCGGGCAGCTTATTGCTACCCATCTTTTCAGCTCGCAAACTCACGAAGCTTTACCGTGCTTCAGCAGCAAAGCTGTAAGGCAGTGCATAGTACAGCCTATGATTGTCCACAAAATCCGACTAATCCTCAAAATCTGAAAGAATTCGTGAGCCGATGACGTTGCAGCAGTTGGAATATATCGTAGCCCTCGACGCGCACCAGCAGTTTGTGCTGGCCGCAGACAAGTGCTGTGTCACGCAGCCTACCCTGAGCATGCAGGTGCAAAAGCTGGAAGAAGAGTTAGGCGTACTGCTCTTCGACCGCACCCGCAAAGGCGTGATACCCACCACGGTTGGCACTAAGGTAATCGAGAAAGCACGCGAGATTTTGCGTGCTTCGCAGCAGTTGCGCGAGGTGGTGCAGGTGGAAAAAGGCGAGTTGGTAGGCGACTTGCGCCTGGGCATCATCCCTACCTTGGCGCCCTACCTGGTGCCGCTGTTCTTGGTAGAGCTGGTGGAGCGTCACCCGCAATTGCGGGTGCAGGTAGAGGAAATGCAGTCGGCCGACATTATGCAGCGGCTCAAGGAAAACCAGCTGGATGTGGGCCTGCTCGTGACGCCTCTCGATGACCGCCAACTGCGGGAAATTCCGTTGCTGGAAGAGCCTTTCCTGGGTTATGTGTCCGAAGGCCACAGCCTCTACCCACAGGCCACCATTAGCCCCACCGACCTGGGCGCGCCGGGCCTGTGGCTGTTGCAGCAGGGTCACTGCTTCCGCCATCAGGTGCTCAACATCTGCTCGCCCTCGCCCGTGGCCGACAGCCAACCCTTCACCTACGAAAGCGGTTCCATCGAAACCCTGAAGGAGTTGGTGCGCCGCAACCACGGCTACACGCTGGTGCCGGAGCTATCGGTACTCAGCGAGCTGGACAATAATCCCATGGTGAAGCGCTTCGAGGCCCCCGAGCCGGTACGCGAAATCAGTATGGTGGTGCATCACGGCTTTGTGCGCCTACCCCTGCTGCACAGCCTGCGCGAGCTGGTATTGGCCAAGGTACCCGAGCGCCTACACGCCGGGCAGGCCGGCCGCAAAATTCGGTGGCGGTAAATAGGGAAGAAGTCATATAGAGTACAGTCATGCAGAATTATCGCCGCTTACTTTTTGATTGGCTGCCCTGGCTCGTGCTGGCGGCCGTAGTTTTCATTCCGGCGCTGCGCGTGCCGGTAGTGAGCACGTTGCAGCGCGGGCTACTGGTCACCGGTCTGATGCAACCCGCACTGCCCGCAGTCCCTACCCCTGCTCCGGCCGTGGCAACAGCTGCTACTGCTGCCTACCCTGATGTGCCCCTGCTCACCCTCGACGGCCAGCCCACCAACCTGCAGGCCCTGCGCGGCAAGACGGTTTTCTTCAATATCTGGGCTACCTGGTGCCCGCCCTGCGTGGCGGAGCTACCCGGTATTCAGGCGCTGTATGAGAAGGTAGACAAGCAAAAAGTGGCTTTCGTACTGGTGTCGTTTGACCGTAACCCGAAGAAAGCACAGGCTTTCATTCGGCGCAAAGGTTACACCGTACCGGTGTTTTTCCCGGCCGCGCCGCTCCCGCCGGCCTTCGACTCGCAGGCCATTCCTACTACCCTTATTCTCGGGCCAGATGGCCGGATTGTCACTCGCCACGAGGGCATGGCTGATTATGACTCGCCCAAAGTGAAGGCGTATCTGGAAGGGTTGGCGCAACCGTAGCGCCCCTGCAAAAGCCAGCGCTTTCCGCTCCATTGCCGTACACAAGCAGAGCCGCTACGTAGGCGGCTGCTAATCACTGCGCAATGGCATCTTCTAACTTTCCTACCCTTATTTACCTCCATTACTGGGCAGGCGCCGGCCACGCTTGGCAGGGCGTAGCCGATGCACTGGGCTCTGATTATTCTTCTTTAGCGCCCAATTTGGGCGGTTTCGGCGGCGCGCCTGCCCCAACGGGCGGCTACACCTTAGATGCCTACGCCAATGCAATAGCTGCGTATATCAAAGAACAAAGACTAACGCATTACGTGTTAGTGGGCCATAGCATGGGCGGCAAATTTGCGCTGACGCTGGCGGCACGGCAGCCGGTGGGCCTGGTAGGCGTGGCCCTGCTGTCGCCCTCGCCGCCCACCGCCGAGCCTATGACGGAGCAGGACCGCCAGGAGAGTCTGAAAGCCTACGGCAAACCCGCTGAGGCCGAAAAAACCTTCCAAACCATCACGGCCCGGCCGCAGCCGCCTGCTATCAAAGAACAGATTATCAACGACAATCTGCGCAGTAGCAAGGGCGCCTGGGATGCCTGGCTGCTGCACGGCAGCCGCGAAAACATTGCGGCTCGTATGTGCGACGTGCAGGTGCCCTGCGCCATCTTGGCCGGCGACCAAGACCAGATCATGTCGCCCTCGGTGCACGGCCTGGAAACCCTACCTCTGCTACCCGACGATACGCCCTTGGAAATCATCGGCGGTGCCGGTCACCTGCTTCCTTATGACGCTCCCGAGGAAGTAGCTGCGCTGCTGCGTGATTTCGTTTCGCGCCTACCTTTGCGGTAGATAGCACTAACAGAACGTGTCATGCTGAGCGCAGGCGCAGCCGTAGTCGGAGCATCTCTACCGTAAGTAATTTCCAATGATGGCAACAAAGCGGTAGAGACGCTTCGACAGGCTCAGCATGACGGACACTTTCCGACCCTTACACACATACCTCCCTTCATGCAGAACTTCACCTCCTTCGCCGATGCGGGCGACTACAAAGCTCTCCTCGCTAAGGCACTTGAAATCAAGCAAAACCCATACGACTACCAGCACATTGGTAAGAATAAGACCGTCGGGCTGATTTTCTTTAACCCCAGCTTGCGCACCCGCCTGAGCAGCGTGAAGGCTGCCTACAATCTAGGCGCACAAGCCTGGGTACTGAACGCCGGTGCTGATTCGTGGACGTTGGAAATGGCCGATGGCGCCGTGATGAACGGCGGCACGCAGGAGCACATCAAGGAGGCTATTGCGGTGATGAGCCAGTATTGCGACGTGTTGGGCGTGCGCACCTTCCCTACCCTGAAGGACCGCGAAGAAGACTACAACGAGGTGGTATTCAAGAAGATTATGCAATACGCCACGGTGCCCGTGGTGAGCCTGGAAAGCGCTACGCTGCACCCGTTGCAGTCGTTTGCCGACCTGATTACCGTGGCCGAACACAAGCAGAAAGAGCGTGTGAAAGTGGTGTTGACCTGGGCACCCCACGTGCGCGCCCTACCCCAGTGCGTACCCAACTCCTTCGCCGATTGGTTCTCGGAAGTCGATTGGGTAGACTTTGTGATTACCCACCCCGAGGGCTACGAGCTAGACCCCAAATTCACGAAAGGCGCCCGCATCGAGTACGACCAACGGAAAGCCCTGGAGGGTGCCGATTTTGTGCAGGCCAAAAACTGGAGCAGCTATAAGGAATACGGCCAAGTCATCAGCAACGACCCTAGCTGGATGCTTACGCCCGAGCACATGACGGGTACCAACGACGCTAAATTCCTGCACTGCCTCCCCGTGCGCCGCAACGTAGAAGTATCCGACGCCATCCTGGACTCACCTAACTCCCTGGTGATTCAGGAAGCCGGTAACCGCGTCTTCTCCATGCAAACCGTACTGCACGAGTTGTTGAAATAAGTAATGAAGTGGTGAGTGAAAAAACCCGCCTGTCATCTTGAGC
>NZ_JAHWGL010000101.1 GCF_019334315.1 Hymenobacter profundi | reverse complement strand
TCGGTCTGGGCACCAGCGCCCCGCCCGCCATCCTGAATGGGCGTTTGGGGCTGGATGACATTGCCATTTACGAAAACTGAGCCGACGGTACAATGGCGCGGGGCTGTGCCCCGTGCCAACTATGCTGAGTCGGAGGTGAGGGCACGATGTAGAGACGCGTATTCGCGTCTCGGCGTTGAACGACACCCGCCAGAACGATTCAAGAAGCCGATATAAACAACATCAGCAACGACGAGACGCGAGTACGCGTCTCTACACTCAGATATATGTTTCGCAGAAAATTTCTTCAAAGCCTGGGCCTGCTGAGTGCGGGCATGAGTCTGCCGCTGGCTCCGGCGGCCGTAGCCGAACTGGCAGAGTCGAAAGCCGCCCCGCACAAGCTCAACCTCACACCGCTCACGATTAAGGGCCGCGTGCACGCGGGCGGTAAAGGCCTGGCCGGCGTACCCGTCACGGACGGCTACAACATCGTGCTCACCGACAAAAGCGGCCGCTACACGCTAACCAGCAACTCCACCGCCGAGTTTGTGTATCTCACCCTACCCCGTGGCTACCAGATTCCGCACGAGAAGGGCGTGGCGCGGTTCTACCAGCCCATCAAACCCGGCCAACGGAGCATGACGGCCGACTTCGCCCTGCAACCGCTACCCGGCGACGACTCGAAACACACCTTTATGGTGTGGGCCGATCCGCAGATGATCGACAAGAAGGACACGCACGAACTGATAACCGTATCGGCGCCCGACCTCAAGCAGCTGGCCGCGCAGTACAACAGCCCCAACACCTTTGCCATCGGGTGCGGCGACTTGGTGTGGGACCATTTCGAGCTGTTTGAGGACTACAAGCAGGCCGTGGACATCACCGGAATTCCGTTTTTTCAGGTGATTGGCAACCACGACATGAACATCAAAGCCCGCTCCGACGACGGCTCGGCCGAGACGTTCAAGAGCTTGTTCGGGCCTACCTACTATTCATTCAACCGGGGCGAGGTGCACTACGTGGTGTTGGATGACGTGTTTTTCATCGGCCCGCCCAAAAAGTACATTGGCTACCTTACGGAGACGCAGTTGCAGTGGCTGGAGCAGGACCTGAGCCACGTGAAGCCAGGTAGCACCGTGGTGGTGGCCCTGCATATTCCGGTAGACAGCGGCGACAAACGGCGCAATCAGCTCAAGGACGAGTCGCTGGGCGGGGTGGTGTCGAACCGCCACGAGCTGTACCGGCTGCTGAAGCCCTACACGGCCCATATTATGTCGGGCCACACGCACGTGTGCGAGAAAATCTTCCACGAAAACACCATCGAGCACACCCACGGCGCGGTGTGCGGCGCCTGGTGGACTGGCCCCATCTGCACCGACGGCACGCCCAGTGGCTACGGCGTGTATGAAGTAGACGGCCCCACCATTAAGTGGTACTACAAATCCTTCGGCAAGGACCGCAACCACCAGTTCCGCGCCTACCCCAAAGGCGCCAACCCCGAACGCCCCGAGGACATCGTAGTGAACGTGTGGAACTGGGACCCCGAGTGGCAGGTAACGTGGTTTGAAAACGGCCAGCGCCAAGGCCCCATGCACCAGCAAACCAGCCTCGACCCGCTGGCCGTGCAGCTGCAAGCCGGCCCCAAACTCCCGGCCAAGCACAAGTGGGTAGACCCTACCCTAGCCGACCACATGTTCTACGCCCGCCCGTCCAAAGACGCCAAGGAAATCAGGGTGGAAGTGACGGACCGCTTCGGACAGAAATACACCGAAACGGTGGCCGTGTAGCTCCGACAACACGCGTCGCTGCTTATCTTCCTACCTTGCTTTACTACCCTCCGCCTATGCACCGCACCCACACTTTCGCCCTAAGTCTTTGCTTGCTAGGCAGCACCTGGCTCGCGCCGGCCGCGCAGGCCCAGCTGCCCACCAACAACCCACAGGCCGAGCGTATTCTGCTGCCCAATGGCTGGTCGCTGAGTCCGGCGGGGCGGTCGGTGCCGCTCGGTGATTTGCCGCTGAATATGCAGCTCTCACGCAACGGCCGGCTGCTGGCCGTCAGCAACAACGGGCAGGGCACGCAGAGCATTCAGCTGATCGACCCCAAAACGGAAAAGCTGCTGGATGAAAAGGTGATTGGCAAGTCGTGGTACGGGCTGGCGTTCAGTGCTGATGGGCGGCAGCTGTACGCTTCAGGCGGCAACGACAACGTGGTGTTGCGCTACCCTACCGCCGGCAACCGCCTGGGCACGCCCGACACGCTGCGCCTGGGCCGCGCCTGGCCCAACAAAATCGGTCCTACCGGCCTGGCCCTCGACGACGCCCGCCAGCGCCTCTACGTGGTAACGAAGGAAGACAACAGTCTCTACGTGCTCGACACCCGCACCGGGGCCACGGTGCAGAAGGTAGCGCTGGGCCACGAAGCCTACGCCTGCTTGCTCGCCCCCGACCGCCGCACCCTCTACATCTCGCTCTGGGGCGGCGACAAGGTAGCGGTGTTCGACACGCAGACCGGCCGCCTCACCGGCGAAATTGCCACCGAAAGCCACCCCAACGAGCTGCTGTTGACCCGCAACGGCCACTACCTGTTCGTGGCCAATGCCAACGACAACTCGGTATCGGTGGTAGACACGCGCACGCGCCGGGTGCTGGAGGTGATTTCGACGGCCCTCTACCCTACCCACCTCACCGGCTCGACCACCAACGGGCTGGCCCTGTCGCCCAACGAAAAAATGCTCTACATCGCCAACGCTGACAATAACTGCCTGGCCGTGTTTGATGTGCGCACGCCAGGCAAGAGCGCGGCCCGCGGCTTCATCCCGACGGGCTGGTACCCGACCAACGTGAAGACCCTGGGGCGTACCATCCTGGTAGCCAATGGCAAAGGGTTTTCTTCGCTAGCCAATCCGCAGGGGCCGCAGCCGGTGAAGAACACCGACAACAGCGGCTCGCACACCGGCGTAACGGGCCAGCCGGTGCAGTACATCGGCAGCCTGTTTAAAGGCACGCTGTCGTGTATTCCGCAGCCCAACGAGGCCCATTTGGGCGCCTACTCCAAGCAGGTGTACGCCAACACGCCCTTCACGGCTGAGTCTGAACGCCAGGCCGCGGCCCGGCCCGTCGGCCATCCGGTACCCGGCAAGGTAGGCGAAAAGTCGCCCATCAAGTACGTGTTCTACGTCATCAAGGAAAACCGCACCTACGACCAGGTGCTGGGCGATATGCCGGAGGGCAACGGCGACTCTACCCTGTGCGTGTTTCCGGAGAAGGTGACGCCCAACCACCACGCCCTGGCCCGCGAATTTGTGCTGCTCGACAACTTCTATGTGAATGCCGAGGTGAGTGCCGACGGCCACAACTGGAGCATGGCCGCCTACGCCACCGACTACACCGAGAAAACCTGGCCCACCAGCTACGGCGGCCGCGGCGGCACCTACGACTACGAGGGTACCCGCCCGATTGCCTACCCCCGCGACGGCTACATCTGGGACTACTGCCAGCGCGCCGGCCTGCGCTACCGCACCTACGGCGAGTTTGCCGACAAGGGCAAAACCCCGCTCAAATCGTTGCAGGGGCACGTGTGCGTGCCGTCGCCGGGCTTTAATATGGATATCCAGGACGTGGAGCGGGTGCGCATCTGGCGGCAGGATTTCGACTCGCTGCTGGCCGTGGGGGCCGTGCCGCAGTTCAGCACCATCCGCCTCAGCAACGACCACACCAGCGGGCAGCGGCGCGGCAAGTACACGCCCATTGCCGCCATGGCCGACAACGACCTAGCCCTGGGCCAATTGGTAGAGCACCTGTCGAAAAGCCCGATTTGGAAAGAATCGGTGGTGTTTGTGCTGGAAGACGACGCCCAGAACGGCCCCGACCACGTGGACGCGCACCGCTCCCCGGCCTTCGTGATTAGCCCCTACACCCGCCGCGGCACCGTCAACCACACGCTCTACTCCACCTCGGGCGCGCTGCGCACCATGGAGCTGCTGCTGGGCCTACCCCCTATGAGTCAGTACGATGCCGCCGCCCTCCCCCTAGCCGACTGCTTCACCACCACGTCCAACGCCACGCCCTACCAGGCCCGCCCCGCCCGCGTAGACCTGGACGCCCGCAACGTGGCCTGGAACAAAAGCGCCGAGAAGTCGGAGCGCTTCAACCTGGCTCGCGAAGATGCCGTGCCCGATCTGGAGCTGAACGAGGTGATCTGGAAGTTTGTGCGCGGCGAAAACGCCACGCCCCCCGCTCCCCGGCGCGGCGCCTTCCTGAAGCTGGCGCCCAAGCGCGACGATGACGACGATTGATGCCCCCCGGCCCTACCCCTACCCGCGCCGTAAAACCTCCTTTCGATGAAAATCTTGCTGCTGCTCCTTCCCCTGCTCGCCATGCTCACGCCCGCCCCTACCCCACCACCACCGCTCGACACGCAGGGCCACCGCGGCTGCCGCGGCCTGCTGCCCGAAAACACCGTGCCGGCCATGCTGAAGGCGCTGGACCTAGGCGTGACGACCCTGGAAATGGACGCCGCCATCAGCCAGGACAAGCAGGTGCTGCTCTCCCACGACCCCTACATGAACGCCGACTTCGTACACACGCCCGATGGCCAGCCGCTCACGTCGGCCGCGGGTAAAGCCCTGCGCCTCTACGGGTTGCCCTACGCAGAAATTCGGCGCTACGACGTGGGCAGCCACGGCAACCCCAAGTTTCCGCGGCAAGAGAAACTGAAGACATACAAGCCGCTGCTGGCCGAGGTCATCGACTCAGTGGAGGCGCACGCGCGGCGGCAGGGACGGCCCCTACCCTACTACAACATCGAAACCAAGACGACCCCGGCCGGCGACAACACCCTGCACCCCGAGCCGGAGGAGTTTGTGCAGCTCCTGCTGGCGGTGGTACTGGAAAAAGGCGTGCAGGACCGCGTAATTATCCAGTCGTTTGACCCGCGCACGCTGGAAGTGGTGCACCGCACGCACCCTACCCTGCGCACGGCTCTGCTGGTGGAAAACCTGGATGGACTAACAGCCAACTTGAAACGCCTTAGCTTCCGGCCGACTATCTACAGCCCCTACTACAAGCTAGTGACCTCCAAAATGGTGCAAACCTGCCACAAGCAAGATATCCAGGTTATTCCGTGGACGGTAAATTCTGCTGCGGCTATTAAGGAATTGGTAGCGCAGCAGGTAGACGGAATTATTACGGATTATCCGGATTTATTTTCGGATAAAAAATTATAGCGGTTTTGCGAACGGTTCAGCCAGTCATTTAAGCGGACTCTATGCAGTTACATACCTCAAATGAGTATGGCTTCATTCTATACGTATGTTCATCGCCAAGCAGCGGCCGAAACGTTTGCGAAAACGCTATGCATCTAAACTATTTTTTAAATAAGAACATGAAATATTCAGATATATTTTCTCTTTTACTCATATCAAGTACTGTGTGTTCTTGCAATCCTACAGAGCAAGAAATAATAGGCACATATACTAGCCCTAGTAAAAAACAAAACATTGATACTTTATCATTATTCCCCAATGGAACATACAGTAGAAAATTATACTCCACAAAAGACGGTCATCTAATATTTAACAATAGTGATTTATGGAAGTATGATCAAAATGGACATATCATTTTGTATAGCTACTTACTGGATGATGATCGAGATTATAGAAAAGAAGTTATTGAATATTTTACAATTACGTCATCGTTGCCTGTGAAAAAAAGATTCTTTAGTACCATTAAAATTGATTGTTGCATAGAAAATGAGGATATACCATATTATAAGATAAAGAATTAACATATTATAGAATTTTCGCAAACAGTTCGGCCGCTGCTCGGCGATGAATACGTATAGAATGAAGCCATACTCATTTGAGGTACGTAACTGCATAGAGTCCACTTAAATGACTGGCTGAACCGTTCACAAAACCGCTTATGCATAATCACTGTACAGCTTACAGCGGTTTTGTGAACCGTAGAAACGCACAGATGCATCTCTACATCCAGTAGTATTTACTGTTTATGAAACCGCTGTAGCATACTTGCAGACTACTCCTGTTTTGTTACCTGCTTTCTACTTAATGATTATGTTTATGTTACGTGTTTGTACTTTACATTATGAATTTATCAATCCTATTTATTCTTAAATAAAGCCCAGATTCGTCATTTTATATTTGCAGCATCGAAAAACGCAGCTAGTTCTTTTGCGCTTTCGACTAGCACTTTATTGTAGCGTTTTTTGCTGCTCCCGC
Organism: Hymenobacter profundi; assembly: GCF_019334315.1. Lineage (GTDB taxonomy): Bacteria > Bacteroidota > Bacteroidia > Cytophagales > Hymenobacteraceae > Hymenobacter > Hymenobacter profundi. Next base: position 11,786 of record NZ_JAHWGL010000101.1, on the reverse strand, counting down.
CCTTTCCTGTTTGTGCCGTCTGGCTTCGCTCTATGAGGCCGATGGCACCACCGTGCCCCTACTTTCCTCCAACCAATACACCTATTCTATGAACCTACTTTCTACCGTTTCTGGCTGGAAACGTGGGCTGCTGCTGCCTGTTGCGGTGTGCGGCAGCCTGGTAGCTACGGCCCAGCAGGCCCGCTCCGTCAGCGGCCGCATCACCGACACTGCCGGCGAGGCCCTACCCGGCGTGACGGTGCTGGCCAAGGGCACCCAGGTAGGCACCGTAACCGACGCTACCGGCGCCTACTCGCTGCAAGTACCCGCAGAGGCGAACACGCTGGTGGTTTCGTATTTAGGCTTCCATACGCAGGAAGTGCCGCTGAACAACCGCACCAGCATCGACATTAAACTAGCACCCGATACGAAGGCGCTGGAAGAGGTAGTAGTGGTAGGCTACGGCACGCAGAAAAAGGTGAACCTGACCGGCGCCGTGGACCAGGTGACGTCGGAAGTGCTGCAAAACCGCTCGGTGCCCAACCTCACGCAGGGCTTGCAGGGCGTGCTGCCCAACCTGAACCTGGTGCCTGGCGACGGCAAGCCGATTCAGTCACCGGCCTACAATATTCGGGGTACTACGTCTATCGGGCAGGGGGGCAATGCGCTGGTGCTGATTGACGGTGTGGAGGGCGACCCCAGCCGCCTGAACCCCAACGACGTCGCCACGGTATCGGTGCTGAAGGATGCTTCGGCGGCGGCTATTTACGGGGCGCGGGGTGCGTTTGGCGTGGTGCTGATTACGACGAAAAACCCCAGCCAGGACCGCACCAGCATCACCTACTCGTTCAACCAGGCCATTAAGAGCCCCACGGCGGTGCCGGATTTCGTGACCGATGGCTACCAGTTTGCCAAGATGTTCAACGAGGGGTGGTCGGCGTGGAACGACTACTCTCAGACCCCGCAGAACATCAACAAGACCGTGAAGTTCTCGCCCGAGTACCTGGCCGAGCTGAAGCGCCGCTCCGAGGACCCCAGCCTACCCAAGGTAGACGTGAATGCCAACGGCGAGTACGTGTATTACGGTAACACCGACTGGTACAAGGAGCTGTATAAGAAGCGCACCAGCTCGTCGGAGCACAACGTGTCGGTGTCGGGGAGCAGTGGCAAGGCCAGCTTCTATGCCACGGGTCGCTACTTCGGGCAGGACGGGCTATTTCGCTATAATTCTGACGATTACCGGATGTATAACTTCCGGGTGAAGGGGGCCTTGGACCTGTTTCCGTGGCTGCGTGTGGAGAACAACGCCGACTACTCCAACATGACCTACCACAACCCGCTGAACGTGGGCGAGGGTGGGGGCATTTGGCGCAATATTGCCGATGAGGGCCACACGGTAGCGCCTATGTTCAACCCCGACGGCACGCTTACCTACTCGGCGGCTTATACGGTGGGCGACTTTTGGTACGGCAAAAACGGCATCGACCTCGACGAGCGAGTGTTTCGGAACACGACGTCGTTCAGCTCGCGGTTTTTCGACAACAAATTCCGCGTCAACGGCAACTTCACCATTCGCAACACCGACAACGACCGCACCCAAACGCGCGTGCCGGTGCCGTATAGCCGCAAGCCCGGCGTGATTGAGTACGTGGGCACCAACACCAACGACTACCTGCGCGCTTTCGGGCAGACGCGCTACCTGGCCACCAACCTCTACACCGAGTACGAAACCAACTTCACGCCGGCGCACTACTTCAAGGCGCTGCTGGGCTACAACTACGAGCAGTCGACGTACCAGGCGCTGCAAACCCAGCGCAACGGCCTGATTTACGAAGGCGCCCAGGATATTAATCTGGCCCTGGGTCAGGCCATTACCACGGGCGGTGGCTGGGACCGATGGAACATCTCGGGTGGTTTCTATCGCCTGAACTACTCCTTTAAGGACCGCTACCTGCTGGAAGCCAGCGGGCGCTACGACGGCTCCTCGAAGTTTCCGGAGAACGAGCGGTTTGCCTACTTTCCGTCGTTCTCGGCGGGGTGGCGCATCTCCAACGAGCCGTTCTGGAAGGTGTCGCCTAACCTGATTTCGGAGTTGAAAATCCGGGGCTCGTATGGGGCGCTGGGCAACGGCAACATCAACTCCTACGCCTTCCAGGAGCAGTTCAGCATTGCGCAGTCGGGTAGGGTGCTGAACGGGGTGCGGCCCCAGTACACCGGCCAGCCCAACGTGCTGCCCAACGGCCTAACTTGGGAAACCTCCACTACCTCGGACCTGGGCCTGGACCTGAGCATGCTGAAAAACCGCCTGACGCTGAACGCCGACGGCTACATCCGCAACACCACCGACATGTTTACGGTAGGCCCTACCCTGCCGGCCGTGTTTGGTACCGACATCCCGAAGGGCAACTATGCCGACCTGCGCACCAAGGGCTGGGAAGTGGCCCTGAACTGGCGCGACCAGGCAAATGTGGGCGCTAGCCCCTTCGCCTACGGTCTGCGCCTGACCCTGGCCGACTACACGGCCCACATCACCAAGTACAACAACCCCAACAAGCGCCTGAACGACTACTACGAGGGGCAGCGCCTGGGCGAAATCTGGGGATATACTACCGACGGGCTGTTTGTGTCGCAGGATCAGATCAGTGCGTCGCCCTCGCAGGCTCTGTTCCGGGCCTCCACCAGCGGCCAACTTCTGCCCGGCGACATCAAGTTTGCCGACCTGAACGGCGACAACGTTATCAACAACGGCGACAACACCGTGGCCAACCCCGGCGACCGGCGCGTGATTGGCAACTCTCTACCCCGCTACACCTACGGCGTGATGGCCGATGCCAGCTGGCACAACTTCTTCTTCTCGGCCTTCTTCCAAGGGGTAGGGCACCAAGACTGGTACCCTGGCGCGGAAGCAGGCACGTTCTGGGGCCAGTACAACCGGCCCTATAACAAGGTGCCGACCTCGCAGTTGGGCAACATCTGGTCGGAAGACAACCCCGATGCCTACTTCCCCCGCTACCGCGGCTACGTGGCCCAAAATGGCGCCGGCGAACTAACCCAAACCCAGACGCGCTACCTCATCAACGCGGCGTATATCCGCCTGAAAAACATTCAGTTGGGCTACAACCTGCCGGTGTCGCTGATTAACCGCGCCAAGCTGTCGGCTGCGCGGGTATACGTGTCGGGTGAGAACCTGTGGGCGTGGTCGCCGCTCTACAAAATCACCCGCGATTTGGACGTGGAGAGCATCGGCCGCTCCGACGCCTTGCTGAGCCCTCCAGCCGCTAATAGCTCCAACCCCAACAGCAATAGCAGCGGCAACGGCAACAACTACCCCATCCTCAAAAGTGTCATCCTGGGCTTGTCGGTGACTTTTTAACGGCGAGACCCCACCCCCGGCCCCTCCCCTCCGGGAGAGGGGTGCGTTCTAACGAATCAGTCGTCTGGCACCCCTCTCCCGGAGGGGAGGGGCCGGGGGTGGGGTGCACACATCAGCTAAAACACCATGAAACAATACCTTACCACCTTCCTCCTCCTGTGCCTGGCCCTGGCCGGCTGCGATTCGCTGGACCAGGAGCCCGAGGCTACTGTCACAGGCTCAGCCGTGTTCAGCAGCGAGCGGGGCCTGGAGCTGTACGCCAACTCCTTCTACGACGTGCTGCCGACCGCCAACGACATCGTGCGCGGCGACGCCATGGCCGACTACGCGGCCCGCACCCAGGTACCCGATTTTCTGCTGCCCGGCGCTTTTAGCGCCCGACAAAGTTCGGGCTGGGACTGGCGCCCGCTCCGCAACATCAACTACTTCATTGCCAACAACAACAATCCCGCCGTGGCGCCGGCCGTGCGCAACCATTACCTGGGCCTGGCGCGGTTTTTCCGGGCGTGGTTTTACTTCGATAAGGTGAAGCGCTTCGGGGATGTGCCGTGGATTGGCAAGCCCCAGTCGGTGGACGACCCTACGCTCTACAACGCCCGCGACCCGCGCACCCTGGTGATGGACTCGGTACTGGCCGATTTGAACTTCGCCATCCAGAATATCACAACTACCGCCGACAACAGCCGCAGCCTCGTGACCAAGCAAACGGCCGCCGCCTTCAAGTCGCGGGTGTGCCTGTTTGAGGGCACGTTTCGGAAATACCAGACCGGCTACGGCCTCACGGGCAGCGCCAACCAGTGGCTGACCGAAGCCGCCACCGCTGCCGAGCAGGTGATGACCACCGGCGGCTTCAGCCTGAATGCGGCCGGCGGCACCGACCGCGCCTATCGCCAAGTGTTTATCAGTCAGGCCCCAGTAGGCTCGGAAGTGATTCTGGCCGCCGTGTCGGACCCGGCGCTGAGCGTGTACAATGACGCCAACTGGTGGTGGACCAGCGCCACCTACGGCTCGCGCGTGAGCCTGATTCGCACCTTCGTGAACACCTACCTGAACATCGACGGCACGCCCTTCACCAGCAAGGACGGCTACGAAACACTACCCTTCGCGCAGGAGGTGAAGGGCCGCGACAAGCGTCTGCAACAAACCATTCGGACGGGCGACTACCGCCGCACCAACGGCAACGCCACCGAGGCAGCACCGCCCGTTTTTTCCTACACCTATACTGGCTACCAGCCCATTAAGCTGACGCTGGACGACACCTACTACGACGGCGGCACGCGCAACATCAACTCCCTACCCATCATTCGCTACGCCGAGGTGCTACTGAACTACGCCGAGGCCAAGGCCGAGCTGGGCACTTTCACGAACGCTGACTGGGTGAAAACCATTGGCGCCCTGCGCCAGCGCGCCGGCATCACGGGCGGCCTTACGGCCAAGCCCGCTGTAGCCGATGCCTACCTGCAAACCAACTACTTCCCCGGCATCTCGGATGCAGCGCTGCTGGAAATCCGCCGCGAGCGGGGCATCGAGCTGGTGCTAGAGGGCTTCCGCTTCGCCGACATCACGCGCTGGCGTCGCGGGCCGCTGATGGAAATGACCTGGAACGGCTTCTATGTGCCCGCCCTGAACCAGCCACTGGACCTGAACGAGGACGGCAAAAACGACGTGGCGTTCTACCAGAACACGGCCCCTACCCCCGCCGCGGGTGTCACCTACGTGAACGTGTCGCCTACCCTCAACGGCCGCGCCAACCCCCAGCAGCTCAAGAACGGCACTTCCGGCGAGCTGACCTGGCTGACGAACGTGCCCCGCAAGTGGGACGACAAATTCTACCTCTACCCCATCCCCGAAGCCGACCGCCTCATCAACCCCAAGCTCGGCCAGAATCCGGGCTGGGAATAGGCAAACATAGATAACCGGCTGTCATCCTGAGCGGAGCGAAGGACCTTATCACGGTAGCACGAGTCGTTGTGACGCCTGCCGTTCTATCGTGATAAGGTCCTTCGCTCCGCTCAGGATGACAGACAATTTGCCTGCAAACCATTACAACCGCTTTCTTCCTCAATGCTCAAGCAAACCCTACTCGCGGCGCTTCTCTTCCTCGGCGCGGCCTCTACCCTCTCGGCACAAACGCTGAAGCTGGCGACTTATAACATCCGCTACGACAACAAGAACGACACGGCCAATGCCTGGAGCAAGCGTGTGCCCTACCTCACCAAGCTCGTTCGCTTTCAGGACTTTGATGTGTTTGGCACCCAGGAAGTGCTGTATAACCAGTTGCAGGACATGGCCGGCCAGTTGCCCGGCTACGCGCACGTGGGCGTGGGCCGCGACGACGGCAAGCAGGCCGGCGAGTTCTCCACCATCTTTTATAAGAAGGATAAGTTCGACCTACTGCAACAGGGCACGTTCTGGCTGTCGCCTACCAGCGCCACGCCCAGCAAGGGCTGGGATGCCGCCCTGCCCCGCATCTGCTCCTGGGCGCACCTGCGCGAGAAAAACACCGGCTTCACGTTCTATTTCTTCAACACCCACTTCGACCATGTGGGCAAGGAAGCCCGCCGCGAAAGTGCCAAGCTGATTCTTAGCAAGGTGAAGGAAATGGCCGGCACCACGCCCGCCATCCTAACCGGCGACTTCAACATCGACCAGCGCAACGAGAGCTACAGCATCCTCAATACCTCGGGCACGCTGCGCGACGCCTACCAGACGGCCCCGCTGGTGTACGCGCCCAACGGCACGTTCAACGGCTTCGACCCCACGCGCAAAACCGACGCCCGCATCGACCACATCTTCCTCAGCCCCGCCTTCACCGCCACCCGCTACGGCATTCTGACGGACACCTATGGCGGCGGCAAACTTCCTTCCGACCACTACCCTGTGGCTGTGGAAGTGCGCTACGCGAAGAAGAAGTAGTAGTTAGGTATTGGTGTGGGGCTGTGCCCCGCGCCAGTACCGCAAGGCGATACTTATAACAACTATCTAGCAATCAATTATATAAATGCTATATTATTCATTATCACGTAATATTTGCGTCATGTTGCGGTAATGCGTTGCCGGTAGCTTTGGCTACTCAACCAACCTACCCCTATGCGCCTACACCTCTACGCTTTTTTACCGGCCACCGCTTTCCTGCTGAGCTTGGGCCTTGGCCGGGCCGAGGCCCAAACCACGCCTAGCATCAGTCGGCCTAGCGCGACCATTACGGTGGCCGAAAACGCGGGTTCCGTCAGTATTCCGCTCACGATTACCAACCCCGGCGCGGCGGCCAGCACCGTGGAGGTGGCGTTGCAGGCGTTTGGGACGGCCACGGCCGGGCAGGATTTCACCTACGCGGCCACCCAAACCGTAACCTTTCCGGCGGGCGCCACCGGCACCCAAACCATCACCATTCCGATTCTGGATGACGCTGCGGCCGAGGATGCGGAGTACTTTGTGGTGCGCTTGCAAAACCCGACCAACGCCACCGTGGCGGCGGCCTCGGCGGATATTCTGGTCTACATCCGCGACAACGACACGCCCGCGCCTACCCTCAACCGAGGGCTGACCCTCAGCCTGTTGCAGAGCTACCAAACGGCTACCCCGTTTGAAGGCACAAAGCAAATCAACTCGGCTGAAATTGCGGCTTACGACCCTACCACCAAGCGCCTGTACGTGGCCAACTCCGTTGGAGGTAAGCTGGACATCCTGAATCTGGCTAATCCGGCGGCCATCGTGGCGGTAGCTTCTATTGATATCAAATCTTATGGTGGCCTCAACTCGGTGGCCGTGCGCAACGGCGTAGTGGCCTGCGCTATTGAAAACACGAATCCGCAGGCCAACGGCAGCGTGGTGTTCTTCGATCAGAATGGCGCCTTTGTGAAGCAGGTGACCGTGGGCGCCATGCCCGATATGGTGACGTTCTCGCCCGACGGCCGCCTGGTGCTGACGGCCAACGAGGGCGAGCCCAAGGCCGACTACACCGCGGACCCCGAGGGTAGCGTGTCGATTATCGACATCTCGGGCGGTGTGCCCGGCCTTGCGCAAACCAACGTGACGACCGTAGGCTTCACCAGTTACAACGACCAGGCAGCCCAGCTGCGCCAACAGGGCATCCGCATCTACGGTGGGCTAGCGGCGGCGCCCGCCACCGTGGCGCAAGACCTAGAGCCCGAGTATATTACGGTGAGTGCCGACTCGAAAACGGCTTACATCAGCCTCCAGGAAAACAACGCCATAGCGGTGCTGGACCTGACCACCAACCAGTTCACTGCCCTGCGGCCCGTGGGGTACCAAGACCACCGGCAAGCGGGTTTCAGCCTGGATGCTTCCGATCGTACTCAGGATATACTACTAGCCAACTGGCCCATCCGGGGCATGCGCCAGCCCGATGCCATTACCACGTTTGAGGTAGGCGGCACGCCCTACCTGCTGACGGCCAACGAGGGCGACGCCCGCGACTATTCCGCTTTCAGCGAGCAAGTGCGTGTCAGTGCCAACTCCTACGTGCTCGACCCCACGGCTTTCCCCAACGCGGCGCTGCTCAAAAACGAAGCGGTGCTGGGTCGCCTGAACGTGACCAACAAGCTGGGCGACACCGACGGCGACGGCGACTTCGACGAAATCTACGCCTACGGGGGCCGCTCGTTCAGCATCTTCAACGCCAGCACCGGCGCGCTGGTGCACGATAGCGGCAACCTGCTGGAGCGCGTAACCAGCGCCGATGCCACCTACGGCGCCATTTTCAACGCCAGCAACAGCTTCGGCGAAGCCCCCACCCGTAAGAACCGCTCCGACGACAAAGGCCCCGAACCGGAAGGCGTGACGACGGGCCGCATCGGGGATACCCTGTACGGTTTCGTGTCGCTGGAGCGCGTGGGCGGGGTAGCGGTGTTCAATCTGAACAACCCCGCCGCGCCCGTGCTGGAGCAGTACATCAACAACCGAAGCCTCACGGCCGGCACCGGCGATTTGGGTCCCGAGGGCATTGTGTTCGTGGCCGCCACCGACAGCCCCACGGGCCAGCCGATGTTGCTACTCGCCAACGAGGTCAGCAGCACGATTGCGGCCTATGGCATCCAGGCGGCCACGCCTACCCCCACGCGCGGGCCGTTGGCCGCAGCCGCGGCGCTGCAACTCTACCCCAACCCCACCCAGGGTAGCATGGTGCGTCTGAGCCGTGCCGTATCGGGCACGCTGCTGGACCTCACGGGCCGCCCCGTGCGCACCCTCTCCGCCACCGACCGCCTCGAAACCACCGGCCTGGCGGGCGGCGTGTATATGCTACGCACCACCGATGGTGCTACCAGCAAGCTGGTGGTACGGTAGACCAAGGCGTACATAATCAGCCACAACCAGAATGGCCCTTGCGCTGCTAGCACAAGGGCCATTCTGGTTGTGGCTGATTATGTACACCTACGGCCGCTACGCGGCCATCGTGCAGCCTACCCTACTGCTGATACACGCGCACGTAGTCTACCTCGTAGCGGCTGGGTAGGGTAGTACCTTCCAGGGGGCCGCCGTTGTCGCCGCCCAGGGCTAGGTTCAATAAGGTATAATGCGGCTGCCTCATCGGGTTGCGGCCGGTGCCGTCCTGGTTTACGGTGGCCGTGAGCGGGGTTTCGTTGAGCAGCAGGTCGTCCACGTAGAGGCGAATGGAGTCGGCGTCCCAGTCCATGCGCCACACGTGGAATTTCTTGGCCCAATCGGGGTCAGGGAAGGAGTCGACGGCTTTGGTTTCGCTGTGCCACTTGGCGGTGTAGCGCTTGTCGGTGCCGGAGGCTACGTTGGCGAGAATCTTCCCTTTGTAGCACTCCATAATGTCGATTTCGCCATTGGCGGGCCACTCGCCGGCCACGCCCAGCGTCCAGAAGGCGGGCCACAGGCCAGAGCGCGCGTCAATGCGGCCGCGCATCTCGAAACGGCCGTACTGCCACTGGTGTCGGCCCTGCGTGTTCAGGCTGGCCGAGGTGTAGTCGATGGTAGGGCGGCTAATTTTCCAATCGGTGCTGCCGGGCTGATGGGCAGGGTTGGGTCGATTCTCCTTTCGAGCCTCTATAATGAGCATCCCGTTTTCGATGCGGGCGTTGTCGGGCTGGTACCATTGCAGCTCGTGGTTGCGCACGAAGCCATTTTCGAACTGCCAGTTCTGGGGGTCGGGGCGGCCTGCGGTGTTGAACTCATCGGCCCACACCAGCCGCCAGCCATCTTGCGTAGCTGCCGGGGTAGGCGTCGTTGCCCCCAGCGACCAATGCGTAGCCGGCTGATTTGCGGAAGACGCTTCCGGCTTCCACTCCTTTATATAGACGGGCTGCGGGGGTAGGTTTTCCAGGGTTTCGCCGTCGCCCTGGCCGGTACGCTGCACGAATAGGTGCAACACGTGGCGGCGCTGCCACAGCTCGGTGTCGTAGCTGGGCTCCCAGTTGCCCACGCTGGTAGTGGTCAGGTCTGTCACGGCCCACTGGTTTTGGGTAAGGTCGGGACAGGCGGCCACCGAGGCGCGGTCCTGGCGCTCGGCGTCGCGGAACACGAGGTAGGCGGCGGTTTTCCCCTTTTTGGTTTCCACCAGCAGTTGCGGCCGCGAAATCGGAATCTTCTTGGTCCCTACCCCGCTCAGGCTGAACGGCGTGGTGCGCTGGCTGATCTGCTGCGATTTCCAGATGTTACCAGCCTTATAAATCAACTGGTACTGCGGTACTTGCGTACCCTGGGGCCGCCAGTAGGTAGCGATATAGGGCGTGCCGGCCGCATCGGTAGTGATAGTGGTTTGGTTGATCAGCTCGCTGTTTTGTGGAATGCGAGCTGCATATTCCGCCGTGGCCTCCGTGATGGGTAGGCGGTAGGTTTCGCCGGTGCTGCGCTGCCAGGTTTTGCCCCCATCCAAAGAGCGGGCGTAGGCCATGTCGTGGTTGCTGGCCACGTTGGGGCTCTCCCGCCACACCCACGACAAATGGATGGCACCCTTGGCATCGATGCAGGCTTGCCAGTAGGCGTTGCGCCGTCCTTCGCCGTCAATTAAAACATCGTGCAGGCGGCGCCACTGCTGGGTTTTGGTGGAGTAGTAGTTCAGGGCCAGGTTGCCGTTGCCGGAGCTGCCATCGCGGTACAGAAACAGCAGGTCGCCCGAGGGGAAACGGTGAAACTCGGGATATGTCACGTTCTTCTCCCGGTCGCCGGTCATGGGCAGCAACTCGCTCATTTCCAGCGAGCCGGGTGCTTTGCTGCGGCAGTAGTGCAAGGGGTTGCCGTGGTGGTCGAAGGAGCAGTGCAGGTAGCCGCGCCCATCTACCATAATGCTGATGACGTTGTGGGCGTCCTGCACCTTGCCCTGGTATTGGGTGCGCTGCACCTGCCACCGCCCGCGGGGTAGGCGGCGCTTGGCCAGCACCACGTAGCCCAGGGAGTCGTAGTAGGCAGTGTACTGCTCCCGGCCGTGCGTCACCACGGAGTTTTTGCGAAATACGGCCCCGTTCACGTTGTTTTTGGCCCAGCCTAGGCCTACGGGGGTTTGGGCGGGGGTGGCAAAAGGTAGCAGCAGGCTACTCAGCAGCAAGCAAACGGAAAACCGAAAAAGCATAAAAGAAAAGGGAATATCAGTGAGACGCCACGCCTCGGATTCGAATGGTACCGGGTGGGTCTGGTGGCACCCTCTTCAATCCCATAGATGTTGTTTGCACGTCAACCATCGTAGCAGTATCCGATGTAGCTGTAATTTTGATGTTGCCAATGGCAGCGCTGGCAATTCTCAAATCGGCTTCCGCTACCGGCATTCCATTCACTGAGTAGCTAATCGGGCCTGACAATAGCAGCCGTTTTCCTATATCGCTCAGCTTCAAACTCTTTGCTTTAAAAGAGTTTTTCTTTTTTAAGCTGATGTCAATAATACCGTTGGCCGTCAGGCTGCGAAGTTCCAAGGGAGCGTCAGCCCCTTTATAAATCACCAAGGTTTCTATTTCATTGGGGTTCACCTCCGTTAACAAACCATTGATTATCAGATTATTATTCAGAATAATCAGTGACTCCGCAATTGGATGCTCTGGTTGATGCGCTACTGCCTCTGGCTTCCGCCTAGCCGAATCTGCTGCCGGAGCAGCCTGCCGAATTGTCGGGGCCGCTGACTGTGCAGCCGGTGTACGCGGCACAATAGGCGCAACGGGTACCTGTTGTGCCCATCCTGGCTGGCTAGTAAACAGATAGGTGAGCAGCAGAAACGTAAGCCGTAGATAATGCATAGCGTTGTGCTTTAGAGGAATCCGATAGATTGTTTTCTAAGGAAAGCATTCCTGCTGATAATTATACCAAGAGCATTTAGGCCGTCATGCTGAGCGGAGCCGAAGCATCTCGCGTGCTGATGTGGGATACTATCTTTCATTAGCACGCGAGATGCTTCGGCTCCGCTCAGCATGACGGTTTCTCTATTCTACCTACCGCTGGCTTTCGGCGTTGCCTGCGAGGT
>NZ_JAHWGL010000100.1 GCF_019334315.1 Hymenobacter profundi | reverse complement strand
AGTAAGCAGCTTGCTTGAAATTGCAAGCATCCAGCAAAAACTTTTTTTTTACCTGGACCGCTCTTCGCCATAGGCCAGGAGACGTGCTGCTTGATTCAACCCTACCGCGTTTCGGTTTGGGAGTGCAAAAGTGCGGCTTGCTCCACAACTTTCCAAATACACTAACTCAAAAAACTTAATACAAGTTGTAAGATCTTATTTATCAGGCAAAAAAGAGTGCGGCACAAGCTATGTAGCTTGTGCCGCACTCTTTTTTGCCTGATGCTATTAATTCAGATGCAACGTACTTACTCTGTCAGGTCCTACGCTCACGATGCGGATTGGCACTAGCAAGTTTTCTTCGAGATAGTGCAAATAGTCTTTTAGAGGTTGAGGTAGCGCTTCTGGCTCTGTGATTTCCTGGAGAGTAGTGCGCCAACCAGGTAGTGAATGGTAGACTGGGGTTACATTTTGTAATGTGCCATAGTCTGGAAACTGATCGGTAGTCTCACCATTTGGTAGCTGGTAGTGCGTGCAAACTCGAATTTCATCGAATTCGTCTAACACATCCGCTTTCATCAAATGAATTTCTGTTACACCATTTAGCATGATGCTATAGCGTAGAGCAGGCAAATCGACCCAGCCACAACGGCGGGGACGCCCAGTAGTAGAACCGAACTCGTGACCAGCTTGGCGAATTTGCTCTCCTACTTCATCATGCAGCTCGGTAGGAAATGGCCCACTACCTACTCGTGTGCAGTATGCCTTGCTTATACCATATACCTTATCTATATGGTGGGGCGCTATGCCTAGGCCGGTACAGGCGCCAGCCACGATAGTGCTAGAGGAGGTGACGAAGGGATACGTACCAAAATCAATATCCAACATAGCACCTTGGGCGCCTTCCGCTAAAATGCGCTTTTGCTGTTGTAGCAAGTCATTCAGCAAATACTCTGTATTCGTTAACTGAAGGGTACGCAGGAACTCAATGGCAGAGAAAAATTCGTCTTCGTAGGCTTCTATTGCCAAGTCTTGCTTGTAGAATGCGGCCAGTTGGGCATGACGGGCAACAGCTTCTGTGTAACGCTCTTTGAAATCGGGTAGCAATACATCGCCAACCCGCAGACCTGTGCGGCCTACCTTATCTTGATAGGTAGGGCCAATACCTTTTAGGGTAGAGCCAATCTTCCCTCCACCCCTAGCCTCTTCTAAAATTCGGTCGAGGGCGCGGTGAGAGGGCAGGATAAGCTGGGCCTTCTGTGAGATGAAGAGATTGTCGCCCCACTGAATACCACGATCCGTCAGCTTTTGCAGTTCGCCGCGGAATACAACTGGGTCGAGCACTACTCCATTACCGACTACATTAATAATGTGCGGATGAAAAATACCGGATGGTACTTGGTGCAATACATGCTTTACACCGTCGAAAAATAGGGTGTGGCCTGCGTTGGGGCCACCCTGAAAACGGGCAACTACATCGTACGTGGGGGCCAACACATCGACAATCTTCCCTTTCCCTTCATCTCCCCACTGTAGTCCTACGAGTACGTCAACTGGCATTAGTTTGCAGCTTTCAATTGTTCAGCGGCCGATTCTTCGTCGGCTGCAATAGTGAAAATGGCGTTTAGCTTGGTGATGAGCAGAAGCTTTTGCAGCTGCTCAGAAGGCTTTATTAAAACCAACTCGCCGCCTTGATTGCGAAATTTGGTCAAAACGGATACCAGCACACCGATGCCGGTGCTATTGATGAAACGCACGGCGGACAGGTCGATGGCACAGAAGCGAATAGCTTCCCCCAGGTATCCGTTGACGATTTGCAGGATTTGCTGGGAATCGGGACTCCCAAGCAGGTCGCCGGAGAGGCGCAGGTACAAAATGCCATCTTCGACGGCAGAGCTACTGTTCATTCGGCTGAAGAGTGGGCTGCGGCTTTTGCACGGCAGTCGCCGCACACCCCATAGAGGTTCAAGGAGTGGTGCAAGATATGGAAATTCAAAAGTTCACCGACCATTGTCTGGATACCGTGAATACGTGGGTCGCAGAACTCGACTACTTTGTGGCACTCTGTGCAGATGACGTGGTCGTGCTGGCGGTAGCCGTAGGACTTCTCATACTGCGCCAAGTTGCGGCCAAACTGATGCTTACTCACCAAACCGTGTTCCACCAACAAATCCAGTGTGTTATAGACAGTAGCGCGACTTACTTGCAGTCCTCTTGTCTTCATACCCGCGAACAATTCTTCCACATCAAAGTGACCTGTACGGGAGTAAATTTCCTCTAAAATGGCATAACGCTCCGACGTTTTGCGCAATCCTTTATTTTCAAGGTAGGCGGTGAAGATTTTCTTCACTTCCTCAAATTTTTCTTTGTCAAGCATTGAATGGCCCTCTTAGGAAGGTAGGTTGAATTGATAATTATGACATGACTTCAACATTCTATTCGTCATCCACTTCTCAACTCAACCCTACTTCTTTTATACCTTTTTAGACTTTCGTTTTTTATTTATGCTTTTATGCGCTTTTCAGCGAACTGTATCGAACCGTTCGACGCCTAGTACGCCCCGTACTTTACTGAGGCGTTGAATCATTTTGTTGAGATGATCTGTGTCATTCACAAACACCATGATCTGCCCCTCGAACATTCCGTCGTTGCTATCAACGGTAATGGAGCGCATGTTTACTTTCAAGCTGTTGGAAATCACCTTGGTCACATCGTTAATCAAACCCATGCGGTCGGAGCCTTTAATATGAATTCCGGCCAAGAAAGCTAGCTCCAGTTGATCCGTCCACTTGGCGCGCACAATGCGGTTGCCATAGTTCGACATAAGCTTAACCGCCTGTGGACAGGATGTGCGGTGAATGACAATGCCTTTGTCAGCCGTTTCGAACCCAAACACATCATCACCGGGGATAGGATTGCAACAGGGAGCAATGGTGTAATTGAAAGTATTGGTATGTTCGCCAATGACGAGCATATCAGCCCGTACGCCACGCGCTTTCTGCACTTCGTGGTCGAAAGACTTGGGTGCGAGTATGGAAGACTGCTGCGGCGTTGCTTCCTCATGGAATAGCTCCTCCTTGATTTCGCGGCCGTCTAGCTTTCCTATAGCGATGCGGTAGTACAACTCTGGCAAACTGTGCACGTGAAAATGTGTCAGGACCCGGTGTAGGTTTTCAGCTGTATTCGCAACGCCAAGCAGCTCCAAGCGCTTCTCCACGAGGTAGCGCCCATCTTCTGATTTGGCTTTTTTATCATCGCGCAAGTATTCTTTGATGCGGGAGCGCGCCTTGGAAGTCGTCACATATTGCAGCCACTCCTCGGTAGGACGCTGCTTGTGTGAGGTAAGTATCTCTACCTGGTCGCCGTTGCGGAGTTGGTAGCTGAGCGGTTGCAGCTTTTGGTTGACTTTGGCACCGAGACACTGTAAGCCAATATGCGTGTGAATCTCAAAGGCAAAGTCCAGCGCCGTTGATTTGTCGGGTAGGATGATGAGTTTACCCTTCGGCGTAAAGGCGTAAACCTCCTTCACAAACAGATTCTGCCGGAACTCGTCCATGAACTCCAAGGCGCTGGAGTTGTTGGTTTCGAGCATTTCGCGCACTTTGTTGATCCAAGCCTCCAAGCTCGATTCAGCCTGTGAGGTAGCGGCGTCTTTATATTTCCAGTGGGCGGCATAGCCTTTCTCAGCAATTTCGTCCATGCGCTTGGTGCGTACTTGCACCTCTACCCATTGCCCGGAGCGCGACATCACGGTGGTGTGCAACGACTCGTAGCCGTTGGTTTTGGGTGTGCTCACCCAGTCGCGCAGGCGGTCGGGATTGGGTTGGTAGAAGTCCGTCACGATGGAATACACCTGCCAGCACGCCGCTTTTTCCTGCTCATAGGGTACATCTAGAATCACGCGGATAGCAAACAAATCATACACCTCCTCAAAGGAGACATTCTGTTTGCGCATCTTCCGCAGAATGGAATAGATGGATTTGGGCCTACCCTTGATTTCGTAATGAAAGCCCTGAGCGTCCAGTTCCTCATCAATAGGCGCCACAAATTCTTTGATGAAGCGGTTGCGGACACTTTGGCTCTGGCGCACTTTCGTGCGCAACTCATTATAAATATCGGTATCCGTGTATTTCAGGTACAGATCCTCCAACTCGCTCTTGATGGCATAAAGGCCTAGGCGGTGCGCCAGCGGCGCGTAGAGGTAAATGGTTTCAGAAGCAATCTTGAGCTGTTTATGGCGCGGCATCGAGTCGAGCGTGCGCATGTTGTGCAAACGGTCGGCGAGCTTGATGAGAATGACACGCACATCTTCCGAGAGCGTGAGCAGCATCTTGCGGAAGTTCTCGGCCTGCTCAGACGTACCATAGTCGAACACGCCCGATATCTTGGTTAGCCCGTCTACAATGCGCGCCACTTTGAAGCCAAATTCGCGCTCTACGTCGCTGATTTCCCACGGCGTATCCTCTACCACATCGTGCAGCAGCGCCGACACGATACTGGTAGTACCCAGCCCAATTTCCTCTACCACAATCTGCGCCACGGCCAGCGGGTGCAGAATGTATGGCTCGCCAGACTTACGGCGCATGTTTTTGTGCGCTTCCAGCGAAGTATTGAATGCTTTTTTAATCAGCTTGGCATCGCCTTCCTTAAGAATAGGCTTTGCCGTACGTAATAGCCGACGGTAGTGACGCAGAATCTCATTACGTTCTGCTTCGGGGTCGATAGGGGTAGCCATAGATGCAAGTGGAGCACCGCTCCGGGTAGGCAGAGTAAGAAACGAAGGTACAACATAGACCAACAGCGGAGAGCCTGTAAAAGGTTGTCTTTTCGGCTTGCGATGCTTTTGTCTGCACTCGTATTACACAAACACTTTATTTTGCTTTTGGATTATCAAAACAGTTGCGTAGCTTTGCGCCCCCAAGGCAGAAGGCCGAGGTACGCGGATGTGGCGAAATTGGTAGACGTGCCAGACTTAGGATCTGGTGCCGCAAGGCGTGTGGGTTCGAGTCCCTCCATCCGCACTTATTTTATAGTATTCGTTTCTGGTTTGCACTAGAAACAACAACAGAAGCCCTCAACCCACCCGTTGGGGGCTTTTCTTTTTCAACCACGTATTCATCCGCCGTGGGGAAAGGGCCGGGCATACTACGGCTTCCTACCCCACTTCTAACCGACGACCTGTTTTGGACATTACCCTCGACAAGAAAGACGACCAGCTGAGTGCCATCCTGACAGTAAACCTGACGGAAGCCGATTATGCTGCCAACGTAGACCAAAAGATTAAGGACTACGCTAAAAAAGCGCAAATCAAAGGTTTCCGGCCGGGTAAGGTGCCTGCTGGCTTGGTGCGCAAAATGTACGGCAAAGGCTTGCTGGCCGATGAAATCAACGAGCGGTTGGGCAAATCGGTAGACGCGTATATTAAGGAGAACAACCTGCGCATTCTGGGCGAGCCAATTCCAGTGCCGACGGATGTTGACTTTGACAACCAGAAAGATTTCAGCTTCCAGTTTGAGTTGGGCTTGCTGCCCGAAATCGAGCTACCTGCTGATCAGAGCATTACGGTAGACCGCAACCAAGTGTCGCTCGACGAGGCTACCCTCACTGAGACCTACGACCAGATCGGCCGTCAGTTTGGCGAAAGCACCAACCCCGAAGTTTCGGAAGCCAACGACTACCTCTACGGCCGCCTGAAAAAGGCTGACGCTGAGGAAGAAGGCAACGTGGTACTGCTACCCATCAACAAGGTAAAGAATGGTGTGGAGCGCTTCATCGGTGTGAAGCCAGAAGACAGCATCACTTTCGATCTGAAGGATGCTTTTGACGGTGACGTATCGGCTGTTGCCAACTTCTCGGGTCTGAGTAAGGACGAAGCTGCTGAGGTAAGCGGTGACTATACGCTAACGGTAGAGAAAATCAACCGCACCGACGCTGCTGAGTTCAACCAGGAGCTGTTTGATAAAGTATTCGGCAAAGACGTTGTGACTTCGAAAGAAGAGTTCGACGAGAAGGTGCGCACTACCATTCAGGAGAACTACGACCGTGAATCCGACAACCTGGTGAACCGTCAGATTATCGACAAAGTAATTGATAGCCTGCAAGTTGAGCTACCCAAAGAATTCTTCAAGAAGTGGCTGGTGCGTGCCAACCAGGGCAAATTGACGGCTGAGCAAGTAGAAGAGCACTACAACGACTACGAGCGCGAGTTGAAGTGGTCGATGGTGCGCAACAAGGTAGTGGAGACGGAAGGCTTGAAGGTGTCGAACGACGAAATCGTAGACCGTACCATTCAGAAAATCATGGGCCAGTTCAACCTGCCCGAGGTGAACGAGGAGTTGCAAGCTTCGATGCGCAGCTTTGCTGATAACTACCTGCGCCAAGACAACGGCAAAAACTACGTAGACGAGTATGAAGCCATTCTGGCAGAGAAAGTACTCGAAAACCTGCGCGGCAAAGTTGTTGTTAACGAAACACCGATTACGGCCGAGGACTTCCGCAATCAAAACCAACAAGCGAGCTAATTTGCCGCTCTAGGTTTTCAGGTCAACAAAAAAGCCCTTACTTGCCGTGAGGGCTTTTTTGTTGACCCTTAGTTTTCGTTGAACTCATACTACCTTATTTTTCCCATGCTGAATAAACAAGAATTCCGCAAGTTTGCTGTGAAAGGCCAAGGCATGAGCAGCCTGGGCGTTGACCAATACATCCAGCACGTAGAGGGCCAAACCCGCAACGGGCTGATGCTGCCTACCGGCATGACGCGCTCAGTAATTGAAGAGCGTCCTACCCGCTTCGCTGAAATTGACGTTTTCTCGCGCCTGATTATGGACCGCATCGTGTTCTTGGGCACGGGCGTAGACGACTATATCGCCAACATCATCACGGCGCAGTTGCTGTTCTTGGAGTCGGCCGATGCGAAGAAGGATATCCTGCTCTATATCAACTCGCCCGGCGGCTCGGTGTATGCCGGCCTGGGTATCTATGATACGATGCAGTATGTGAATCCTGATGTGGCTACCATCTGCACCGGCTTGGCTGCTTCGATGGGTGCCGTATTGCTGGCTGGTGGTGCCAAAGACAAGCGTTCGGCCCTACCCCACGCCCGCGTAATGATTCACCAGCCTTCGGGTGGCGCGCAAGGTCAGTCGTCGGACATTGAAATCACGGCCCGTGAGATTCTGAAGCTGCGCAAGGAGCTGTACGATATTCTGGCTATGCACACTGGCAAAACTTACCAGGAAATCCACGACAACTCGGACCGCGACTACTGGATGCGTGCTGATGAGGCCAAAGAGTATGGCCTGATTGACGAGGTATTGGAAAAGAAGAAAGACTAGTTTCTTTTCTAGAACGTCATTCCAAGCTTGTCGAGGAATGACGTTCTCTTAGCTACCTCACTATCCAAAAAGTAAAAGCCCGCTATTGGCCTCAGGGTCAATCGGCGGGCTTTTTGCTTCGGGCAGATTTCCTTTTTGAGGCAACTTTTTTTTGCTCGCTAGGCGTTGGCCTTTTCGTACCTTTGATGACCGGTTGTATTTCTACCGGTTCTACCCCCTATTTCTGAGAGTCCTACAATGGCAGATATAACGTGCTCCTTCTGCGGCAAAGCCAAAAAAGAAGTTTCGGTCATGATTTCCGGCATCAATGCGCACATCTGTGAGCGGTGCGTGGGTCAGGCCCAGCAGATATTGAACGAGGAAAATAAGATTCGCTCGAACAGCAAAGCGCCCAAGTTCAATCTGGTGAAGCCACGCGAGATGAAGGACTATCTCGACCAGTACGTGGTAGGGCAGGATGAGGCCAAAAAGGTGATGTCGGTGGCGGTATACAACCATTACAAGCGCCTGATGCAGAAACCGCAGAAGGATGATGTGGTGATTGAGAAGTCGAACATCATCATGGTAGGCGAAACCGGTACCGGCAAAACCTTCTTGACGCGCATGCTGGCCAACATTCTGCAAGTGCCCTTCTGCATTGCCGATGCCACGGTGCTCACCGAAGCTGGTTACGTAGGCGAAGACGTAGAAAGCATCCTGACGCGTCTGTTGCAAGCCGCTGACTATAACGTGGAGGCAGCCGAGCGCGGCATTGTCTACATCGACGAAATCGACAAGATTGCCCGCAAGAGCGACAACCCCAGCATCACGCGCGATGTGAGCGGCGAGGGTGTACAGCAGGCCATGCTGAAGCTGCTGGAAGGCACTACGGTGAACGTGCCCCCGCATGGCGGCCGCAAGCACCCCGAGCAGAAGATGATTACGGTGAACACCGAGAATATTCTGTTCATCTGCGGTGGGGCTTTCGTGGGTATTGAGCGCATCATCAAAAACCGCTTGAATACCAAGCCGATTGGCTTTGCCAAAACGCAGCTAGAAGAGAATATCGACACGCAGAACTTCCTGCGCTACGTAACGGCTCAGGACCTAAAAGCATTCGGCTTGATTCCCGAGCTGATTGGTCGCCTACCCGTGCTCACGCACCTCAACCCACTGGACCACGCTACCCTGCGCAAAATTCTGACGGAGCC
The DNA here is from genome assembly GCF_019334315.1 of Hymenobacter profundi. Taxonomy (GTDB): domain Bacteria; phylum Bacteroidota; class Bacteroidia; order Cytophagales; family Hymenobacteraceae; genus Hymenobacter; species Hymenobacter profundi. The sequence continues at coordinate 9,643 of NZ_JAHWGL010000100.1, read as the reverse complement.
CAAGAACTCTATCGTGAAGCAGTACCAGCGTCTGTTTGAGATGGAAGGTATTCAGCTGAGCTTTTCGGAAGATGCCTTGGAATATATTGTAGTGAAAGCCGACGAGTACCGCCTTGGTGCCCGCGGCCTGCGCAGCATATGCGAAAGCATCATGACAGATGCTATGTTCGACATGCCATCAGATGCTGATGCAAGCGAGCTGGTAATTGACGCAGATTACGCACGCAGCAAGTTTGAACAGTCACCACTGAAGCAATTGCGGGCAGCGTAGAAGGCTATTTCCCCATTAAACAGAAGGCCCGAAAACAAGTTGCTTTCGGGCCTTCTGTTTAATGGGGAAAGTTTTGACCTGTATTGCTATCTAGTTGCGCGAGTCTATCCCTTGCTTAAATACCCTACCATCAACTTTGCTGCTTTTGCTGCCGCGTTGTTCCTGCCTAGTTTCTCACGTAATTCGGCGTAGCCGGCTTTCTGCTGAGCAATAAATTCCTCATCTGCCGTAATTTTCTTTAATTCCGTGACGAGGTTTCGGGAGTTGAATTCGCCTTGGATTAATTCTTTTACTACCTCGCGGTCTGCAATAAGGTTGACTAACGAGATGTAACGCACTTTAATAAGGGCTTTGCTGATAGCGTACGTTACCGCACTGGTGCGGTAGCAAACCACCTGTGGCACGCCGAAAAGAGCCGTTTCTAACGTGGCAGTGCCGCTAGTAACAAGGGCAGCAGTGGCATGCGCCAGAAGATCGTACGTTTGGTCGAAAAGGATGCGGACGTTGTTGCGTTCGAAGTGGGCGTAGTAGTTGGGGTCGAGGTTATCAACCCCAGCCACAATGAACTGGTAGTTGAGGAAAGGCGGCAAGATGGCCACCATCTCGTAGAGCATTTCCTCAATTTCCTGCTTGCGCGAACCGGGTAGTACGGCAATAATTTGCTTCTGCGGATCGAGGTTATTGCGCTGGTAAAAGTCGGGGGCGGCAGGATGCTCGGCTACGGCATCGGCCGTTGGGTTGCCGATGTAGTCGACCTTGTATCCGAAGCGTTGGTAGAACTCCTCCTCGAAGGGTAGGATAACAAACATCCGGTCGACCAAGGCTTTCACCTTGTGCACGCGGCCTTGGTTCCAGGCCCATATCTTGGGCGAGATATAATAGAACACCTTAATACCTTGCTCCTTGGCAAACTTCGCCACGCGCATATTGAACCCCGCGTAATCAACCAGGATTACTACGTCGGGTTTGTATTCGAGCATATCGCGCTGGCACTCCTTGAGGTAGCCTCGAAACTTAAGCAGACTGGTAGCGGCCTCCCAGAAGCCCATGATAGCCATCTCCTGGTAATGATGCACCATCGTGCCACCCGCGGCCTGCATCAGGTCGCCGCCCCAAAAGCGGAAGTCTGCGGCACTGTCTTGCTGCTGCAATTGCCGCATTAGGTTGGAGGCGTGAAAATCGCCGGAACGCTCACCCGCAATTAGGTAGTACTTCATGTTTTAATTAACGATTAGGCATTATTAACTAGGAACTGTTAATTAAAATCCGACCGTAATTGAAAAGACAATAGCTAGATTTTTAATTAGTAATTCTTCATTAAAAATTACTCGGACTCGCCGTAGTATTCGACGAAGTTGCGGGGCGTTTCGTAGAGTTTGAGGCAATGTAGCTGAGCCGTAGTGATACGGGGTAGCTCACGGGCCAGAATTTCCCAAAAGGCTATTACCAAGTTCTCGGTGCTAGCCATTTTGTCGGCCATGAAGGGAACATCCAGGTTGAGGTTTTTATGATCGACCTGGTCAATAATGTGCTGCTTGATGAGCGTGCTCAGAGCTTTCAGGTCTACTACGAAACCTGTATCGGGGTCGGGGTTGCCGCGTACCGTCACAATCAATTCGTAGTTGTGGCCGTGCCAGTTTACGTTGGCGCAGGGGCCGAATACCTCGTGGTTGCGCTCGTCGCTCCACTTAGGGTTGTACAGTTTATGAGCGGCGTTGAAGTGCTCCTGGCGGCTGATGTATATCATGGGTTTGGGTTCTTGGAAGCTTAGGGTCTTGGACGTGGTGTAACTGGGCGCACGGTTTTTCTGACGTATCCGAAGCGCAATACACTCAATAGAATATTCGTAACAAGACTCTACTACCCTTTTTTTCGCAGCAAATATACGAAGAACGGTACGCCGAACAGGGCCGTGACCAACCCAACAGGTAGGCCGGCGGGTGGGTAGAGCAAGCGGGCTAGCAAGTCGCAGGCCAGCAGAAAATCAGCCCCTATGATGGCACAGAATAGGAGGTTTAAAGGCCCCGTGACGCCCAGCACCCAGCGCGTGATATGCGGAACCATCAGCCCAACAAAGCCAATAGGCCCGCAAAGCGCTACCACACAGCCGGTAAGCCCTGAGGCTGTGAATAGCAGCAACCAACGCGTGCGAGCCACTGGCACACCCAACGCCTCGGCGCGCTCCTCCCCTAGCAGCAGAATATTCAGCTCGTGGCGGCGGAACGAGAACAGCAGCAAGGCCCCGGCCAATGCCACCGCCGGGTAGGGAAGCAGTTCCCAACCCGCCCGCTCGAAGCTGCCCATCGCCCAGAAAACAACGGTGCGTAGCTTTTCCTGGCTGCTGGCCATAAACGTGAGTACGCCCCCAATAGCCGTCGTAAGCGAACCCACTGCTACGCCCGCCAGCAGCAGTTGTGCGGGTAGCAGCTGTCCGCGGCGAGTACCCAGCAGCACCACTACCAGGGTGGCCGCCAGAGCGCCTACTAGGGCCGCCAGAGGTGGCAGATAAACTCCAGCTACCGTGAGGGTAGGCACCAGCACATAACACAAAATAGCCCCTAGCGAAGCCCCCGAGGCCGTGCCCAACAGGTAGGGATCAGCCAAGGGGTTGTTGACCATGGCCTGCATGAGGTAGCCACTGAAGGCCAGACCACCACCGGCTAGCAGAGCCAGCAAAATGCGAGGTAGGCGCAGTTGCACCAGCACTAGTTGGGCGGGGTCGGTGGGATCGTAGTGGAGTAGGGTGCGGCCGATGAGGGCGTAGCTGGTATCGTAGCTGCCGATGCGAAGGCCCAACGTTATCAGTACCAGCAACAGTAGCAGACTACCCAGCAGCCAAGGCATGGGGCGGCGGCTCATATGGCAGGCGGCGCCCAGATCAGCCGACGAAGCTCCCGCACCGATTCTACGACGCGCGGGCCGGGCCGACTCATCAGGTCGTCGGTGGCGTCGTATACACGGCCTTGCTGGTAGGCCCGGATGCGGCGCAGCTCGGGATAATTTTTGAAAAAGGTGCTGTCCATTTTCCCGAATCGGCCGCCCAGCAACATAGTGGGGTTCAACTTCAAAATGTACTCGCGGGTGAGGGCTGGGTAGGGCTGCGCAAACTTTTCTTGTACCGCATTCTGCCCGCCTGCTAGTCGAATTTTATCCGTGAATAGCGTATTCTGGCCATACACGTAGATGGGGTCTTGCCAGGTAATGGCCAGCACGGCCGGGCGCAAGGTAGGCGCGGGCAACTGTTGCACGGCTTGCAGGGCGGCCGACAGCGAATCAGTGAGGTGGCGGGCGGCGGCGTCGCGGTGCAGGATGTGGCCCAGGTCGCGCAGGCCGCGCAGAATGTCGTCTACTTTCTCGTAGCGCTGATAGTACACGGGAATGCCCAGCTTTTCGAGGCGAGCCGCGTCGTCGAGCGAGGTGATGCCTTCCACGGTAAACACCACGTCGGGCTTCAAGCCCACCAGCCGCTCCAGATCCAGGGGGTAGCTGTTGACAATGGGCTTGCGTAGGGCCGCGGCGGGGTAGTCACACACCTGCGTGCGGGCTACGATGGTAGCCGTATCGGCCACGGCAAACAGCATTTCGGTCATGGACGCGGCCAGGGATATGATGCGGCGCGGCTGGGCTGGCACTGTAACGGGGCGGCCCAAATCATCGTGAAGTTGCTGGGGTGCAGCAGCGGTAGTGGCCGGTGGTCGGTCGGGCTGGCAGGCCAGCAGAAACAGAAGCGAAAGTAGGAAACAGCGGGACATACGGTAAAAGTAAGGAGCCCGCGGCGGAGGTCAACTTCGGGACGCAGATTCCGTTACGGTAGCACTCTGCGCTACTTTCTTACTTTTGTCGCAAATTCTACTCTTATGATCGTAGTTACTGGCGCGGCCGGCTTCATTGCCAGCTGCCTCGTCACCCGCCTCAACGCCGCCAACTTCAACGACATCGTGGTGGTCGACAATTTTGCCGTGGAGCACAAGCTGCCTAACCTGAGCGGCAAGCGCTTAAAGCAGTATGTGGACCGCAACGAGTTTTTCGACTGGCTAGACGAGAACTACGAGCAAGTGGAATTTATCTTCCACCTTGGCGCCCGCACCGATACCACCGAGCAAAACCGCGGCGTGCTGGATTTGCTGAACCTCGACTACTCCAAGCAGATGTGGCAAGCGTGCTGCCGCTACCAGCTGCCGTTGGTATACGCCTCCTCAGCAGCTACCTACGGTCTGGGCACGGTGGGCTACGATGATGATGAAGCGCTACTGCATTTGTTGCAGCCATTGAATGCCTACGGTGACTCTAAAAATGACTTCGACAAGTGGGCCGTGGCGCAACCCGAAAAGCCGTTTTTCTGGGCTGGGTTGAAGTTCTTCAACGTGTACGGTCCCAACGAATACCACAAGGGCCGTATGGCTTCGGTGATTCTGCACGCCTACCAGCAGATTCAGCAAACGGGCTCCATGACGCTGTTCCGCTCCCACAACCCCGACTATGCCGATGGCGAGCAGAAGCGCGATTTCGTTTATGTGAAAGACGTGGTGGAGGTTTGCTACTTCCTGATGCAGACCCGCCAGCACTCCGGCATCTACAACCTGGGCACCGGCGAAGCGCGCACCTTCCTCGATCTGGCCTTAAACACCTTCGCAGCCCTCGGTCGTACTGCCGACATCCAGTTTCAGGATACGCCTGAGGTAATTCGCGACAAGTACCAATACTTCACCCAGGCCAACATGGAGAAGCTGCGCAGCATCGGCTACGACCGTCCTTTCACGCGGCTGGAGGATGGCATTGCCGACTATGTGCAGAATTATCTGGTGCCTAACCAGTATATGTAACCCTGCTGCCTACCTACTTTCAATAGCAAAGGCCCCGGCGATACGCGTATCGCCGGGGCCTTTTGTAGTTATGCGGCCAACTCCTGGTTGTCGTCTGTTGGAAATAGGGGGCGCACGGTAGCTTCGGTAGCGGGTGCTATTTCGGCGTCGGGCGTCACTTGCCGGCGCAGCGCACGCAGTAGCAGATACTTGTACTCTGCCGCGTCGGCCAGGGCGGCTTCTATGGCGCGCACGGCTTCGTCGTAGGCTACTACCGGTACGTTTTCGGCATCTTCGCCAGTGGGGTATGTCAGATAGAAAACCGGGGCTTCGAGGTACTCAGCAGCTGATTTCATACGGTATAGTAAGTGGAATGTGTGTACGTTTTCTGGGTTGCTTATAGAACAAATGCCTTAGCCAAATCATTCGATTTTGCTAAGGCATTTAGTAGTATTTTTTACATAAAACAAACGCACCGTTTGCTGCTGGCTACCAGTTACTCCGGTATGATTTGCAGAGCAATTTTGCCGAATTGGGCGCCGTCGTCCATGTGGCGCAGGGCGGCTTCGCCTTCCGCCAGCGGAAAGGTTTTGTCGATGATGGGCTCTAGCTTTTTGTCACTTACTAACTGCAACAGCTCGGCAAAGTCTTGCTCCGTGCCCATGGTAGAGCCCAGTATTGACAGCTGTTTCCAGAAAATCTTGCGGGCCGGCACCTCTGGAATATCGCCCTGGGTAGCGCCGTAGAACACAATACGCCCGCCAGGCGCAGCGGCGTCGATCAGGTTGTTGAAACCTGGCCCGGCAGCACTGTCGATGATAACGTCGAAGCCGCCGTTGGCTTGTTTAGTGAGGGTAGTGGGCCAGTTTTCGTCTTGGTAGTTGATGCCACCTTTGGCACCCAAGGACTTGGCTTGCTCTATTTTCTCGGCTGAGCTAGATGTTACCCACACCTCGGCGCCACTGGCCACGGCCATTTGCAGGGCCAGCAGGGCCACTCCTCCACCTACCCCCGACACCAGCACCCGCTCGCCGACCTGTAAATTGGCGCGGGTGAAAAGTGCCCGGTAGGCTGTGAGGCCACCTAGCGGCAGCGCCGCTGCTTGCGCAAAACTTAGATGCTCGGGCAAGGAATGCACGTAGCGGGCCGGCACGCACACGTACTCGGCAAAGGTGCCATCGTGTGGTAGACCCAAAATCTGGAAGTCTTTGGCCTGCGCGGCGGGATTATCGCCCCACTGCATGCCGGGGTTGACTAGCACGGATTGGTTGCGTAGCTTCTCATCGGTGCCTTCGCCTAGTTCCGCAATAGTACCGGCACCATCGGAGCCTAAGATGCAGGGAAACTTCAGGCCGGCGTACTGGCCTTTCTGAATCCAGACGTCGCGGTGGTTGAGGGCGGCGGAGTGCAGCCGAATGAGCACCTCGCCGGGGCCGGGGGTAGGGGTAGGAACTTCACGAAGTTGTAGGGGCTGATTGACCCCATCCAAGACAAGAGCTTGCATAAACTGGATTGTGGTGAGCTATGAGAACAAAGAAATAGCGGAAATGCCTACAGAAAGCGGGCTTGCAGCGCCGGGGTAGGGAGCCAACAAGCTTCTTCCTGCTGGCCAAACCACTGGTAGCGGTGGCGGGCCACCCACCGGTAGGCCGCATCGCGTAGCCAGCGTGGCACTATCCGAAAAGCATACACCCACCGCCAACCGGGCAGCTGCCGCAGGATGCGCAGCACGGCCTGCGAGTGCGTGTAGGCGCGCCCATCTTCTACCAACACCACCGACTCAGGTGTGACCACCACCACGATGCCGTGCGCGGCCAGCAACGTCTGCCCTACCTCCGATTGCAAGGAGGCAAACTGAAAGCGAGCCTGTGCGTCTCGGGCAATAACGAACTGCACGAAGCCATTGCACAGGTTGCAGACTCCATCGAACAGAATAACGGCGGGTGGTTGAGGCATGGCTGGCGTAGGGTCTTCCTAAGTGTACTTCCTGACACGGTTAAACGCAATTTTAGTTACTTCCGCTCATCAGCAAACGCTGTTTATCACACAATACGGGTAGTATGTCTGCTTGTGAAACAGCGCAACCTCATCAGTAATTACTCTTTGAAATTCATCTTTGTCATATTACAAAATGTATAAAATATCTGCTTTTTCTACCATTTATGTAACCTCTATTCCACTACTAAGCGTACAAGGGAGCTATTTGCCTTGAATGGCACCGCACGCACTCTTTCACCAATTCACCAAAAAGATGATCAAGAAGAATCGCTTCGCTTTGTTGGCAGCTACTGTGCTGGCTAGCGGCCTGGGCTTAGGTGCCTGCAACACGACCTCGGAAATGGGTACGACGGACGGCACTACCACCACCGGCACTGAGTCTACCACCACAGGTACGGATGCCACTACCTCGGGCACGATGAGCACGACGACCGGCACCACGGATGCTACCACCACCGGTACGATGAGCACCACCACGGGCACAACGACTACCGGTACCACTACGGGTATGACTACCACAGGCACAACCACGACGGGTACCACCACGGGTACTACGATGGGCACCACAACTGGTACGACTACCACGGGCACCACAACGGGTACAACTACTGCCACAACCGGCACGATGACGACGACTGGCACTCCCCAGTAGTCCCCGACGCGATGCAACCTTTGTGGGCCTAATGGCCTACAAGCGGCCGGAAGCTTTATCCCTTGGATAGCGCTTTCGGCCGCTTTTGCGTATGGTAGGGCCGGCCCTGCGTGGTAGCAGCTACGCATGTGGTCGGTGGTGTTGATTAGCCTTACTCCCTTTATGAATCGTGTAGTAGCTGTTATTCGGCAGCCGTTTGTGTTGGATCTGCGGGCATTGGCGCTATTGCGAGTAGCGTTGGCGGCTGTGGTATTAGTAGACTTAGCCATTCGCGCAACTGATTTGGAGGCGCATTATTCCAACATGGGCGTGCTGCCGCTGCACGTCCTCTACGAGCACAACTGGAACCCCTACGAGTTTTCGTTTCATACCAGTAGTGGGCTGTGGCAGGTACAGGCGGTGTTGTTTCTGCTGGCGGCCGCGGCCGCCGTGGCCATGCTGCTGGGCTACCGCACCCGGCTAGTGACCATCATCTCGTGGGTGCTGCTGGTATCGGTGCAGAATCGCAACCCGCTAATTGGGCAGGGCGGCGACGATTTGCTGCGGATGTTGCTGTTTTGGGGCATTTTCCTTCCCTGGGGGCGCGTATACTCCCTGGATAGCCGCCGACAGCCGCCACCTACCAGCCTCACCACGTGCAGCGCCGCCACCGTTGCCTACATCGTGCAGTTGGCGCTGCTCTACTGGTGCACGGCCCTACTCAAAAGTGGGGCCGAATGGACGCAGACCGGCACCGCGCTCTACTACGCCCTCAGCCTCGACCAAATGCTGCTCCCGGTTGGCCGGCTGCTCTACCCCTACCCCGAGCTGATGCGTGGGCTAACGTTTGCCACCTACTACACCGAGCTATTGCTGCCCTTCGCGCTGTTTATTCCGTGGCGCGTGGCGTGGTGGCGCGGGTTGTTCATTGGGGTGCTCGTGTTTTTTCATCTCGGAATCAGCCTCACGCTTTTTGTGGGCTTGTTTTTCCTGATTAACTGGGCCTCCCTACCCGGCCTGCTCCCGCCCGCGGCGATGGATTGGCTGGAGCAAAAGCTGGTGCCGCATGCCCAGCGCCTCGGCACGCGTTTCGGGCAATGGCGCACCGGCTGGCGGTGGAAGGCTCCTACCTGGCGCAGCCCGGTGCGGGTGCATCTAGCCGCCCACATCGAACACGCGCCACAAAGCGTAACGCTGCTTCGGGCCGTGCGCAACACCGTGGTAGGCGTGCTGCTGGTGTATATCTGCTGGTGGAATTTCGATACTGTTACGTCCAAGCGCTGGGCCATGCCGGAGCGAATGCAGTGGCTGGGCTACCTGTTTCGCATCGATCAGCACTGGGGCATGTTTGCGCCGGCTGTGTTCAAGGATGATGGCTGGTATATTCTGGAAGGCACTACCACTACGGGCCGGAAGATAGACCTGAACCGGGATGGGGCACCACTCACCTACGCCAAGCCGCCTTCCGTAGTGAGCCTGTTTCCCAATGACCGGTGGCGCAAGTATTCTGAGAACTATCTATTTGTCAGCAACGCGTTTATGCGCCCTTATTACTGCAATTATTTGCTGCGTATCTGGGGCGAAAATCCTAAGCATCCACGGCTTAAGCAACTGGAAGTTATCTATATGAAGGAGGTAAGCTTACCTAATTATAAAACCACCAAGCCAAGCCGCGAGGTGCTGTGCGGCTGCGCGCCGTAGTGGTAAGGTTGTGAAATAGTGAATTAAAAACCGTCTGTCATCCTGAGCTTGCGAAGGACCTTATCACGTGAGAACGATAATCATAACAACGACTCGTTCTCACGTGATAAGGTCCTTCGCAAGCTCAGGATGACAGACGGTTTTTAATTCACTATTTCACCCCTGTGTCGTCCTGAAATAAGTTGACCGTTTGAAGTTAGTCCGCCACTGCGTTGACCGCTTTTTGGGTAATCCTAAGAT